>JAFWUX010000135.1 GCA_017523995.1 Oscillospiraceae bacterium
CACAACGGCGATCTCTGCGAGGACAATGTCAAGAAAATGGCGGATGTGCTGTTTCAGGCGACAAAGGGTGACGGCGAAAAGGATGACTTCTGGTCGCAGAAAGGTCAGACTGTGCTGCTGGCACTCATGTTCCTGCTGATTGAGCAGTCTGAATATAACGCGCTGTTCGAAGAGGACGGCAAAATCATACCCGGCACACGCGATGAGACAAACCTCAATTTCTACGCGATCACGGAGAAAATGCGCGGGCTGCAGTATCCGCCGCAGGGCTCGCAGAAGCAGGACGGGTTGTTCTTGACAAAGAATCCCGGTGAATCCGATGAAGCATTTGCGGCTCGTCAGGAAAAAGGATTTCTCTGTCCGCTTGACCGCGAGTTTCTGGAATTGCAGCGCCGCAAGCCAGATACGCTGGCATACCGGCTGTATAAGGAAATCCGAAATGCACCGGAGGAAACCGGTCAGTCGTTCGTGTCGTCTGCGAATGTCAAGACATTCTGGTTCAATTTGCGGAATCTCAAAAACCTGACCTGCTGCGACAATGTGCATCTGGAAACACTCGGCGATAAGAAGACGGCGCTGTTTATTATCATTTCTGCGACCAACGCCACCTACAATTTCCTCGCGTCGATGATGTATACGCAGTTGTTCGACACGCTCTCCAATCGTGCGAACTTCAAATACCACGGTACGCTGCCGTGTCATGTGAGATGCATCATGGACGAGTTCAGCAATATCGGGCAAATCCCGGACTTTGACAAGGTCATTGCGTTTGTCCGGTCTATGGGAATGTCGCTGAATGTCATTATCCAGAATCTTGCGCAGCTCAAGGCGCGGTACGAAAAGACATGGGAAGTCATCACAGGTAACTGTGATTCGACGATCTTTCTGGGCGGAAAGGAGGAAACCACACTCAAATCTATTTCGGAACAGCTCGGAAAAGAAACGATCGACGTCAAGGGACAGAACCGCACAAAGGGCAAGCAGAGCAGCACCTCGGAAAACAACAGCATTCTGGGGCGTGAGCTGATGCAGCAGAATGAGCTTGCGACCATGCCGATCAGCGATTGTATCGTTATGATACGATCCAAAGATCCGGCCTATGCCGCAAAGTATCCGGCATTTGACCATCCGAACTTCCGCTTTACCGGTCTGTCTGATGATGAAAACCGTGCAGATATCCGGCAGATTCATTCCGTAACGGTTGCGGAGTTTGAAGCGGACCACAGGGCGCAGAGAGAAAAAGTGATACAGCAGTATCAGGCTGCTGTAGCTGCTGCAAAACCGGAAGAAAAGTCGGATGCTGTCATTTACAAGGCAGAGGAGCCGGTCGTGACCGCAGAAGAAATCCCCACAAGCTACGAGGATATTCTGGAAATGGATTCGAAAGTATCCGCTGTAGCTGAAGCAGAAACCTACGCCGACCACACGCAGTATTACGGTATCCCGGACGATGAAATCGACAGCTGTGACATGGGTACTGCGTCCAAACCGAAAAAGGAGGAATACGAGGATGAAGAAACAGAGATTGCCCCCGCAATCATTGACGAGGAAGACGATGCTGTGATTGAAACGGAGCCGGAAGTTCCGGACACCGGTCCGTATTACGATGAGATCGAAGAAGAACCGGAAGTAAATCCGGACCTTTATGACAGTGACTTCAAGGTGAATGTCATTGCAGAAGACCTTCCCGATGCTACGGGAAGAATCGGAGATCCGAAATATCTCGGAGTCAATTTTTGAGAATGAGAGGTACTTACTATGAAACTGATGAACCAGAAGAACAAGAAGTTTGCGAAGATCTTTACCGTGTTGTTTACGATCGCTGTTGTGACCTCGCTTACCGCGGTTACGGCATTCGCCGCGGGCGGTGCAGGCGGCGGTGGCGGCTCTGAGGCGGCATACCAGTCCACGATTGAGTTTTTCATTACCTGGATTCGCCGCATCGGTATGATGGTCGCTTTTGTCGGCGCGGTCATGTTCGGCTTTTCGATCAAGGATAATAACGCGGTTGGGAAGGTCGCTGCGCTCAAAACCTTTGCTGCCGGTGCGATTGTGGTGTCTGTGTCGGGCATCCTGCATACGTTTATATAATCCGCTGTTGTTTTGCCATAAATAACAGGCACAAAATGTACTGTGCCTGTTTGTCACTTTTTCTACAAACTGAAATGTAACTTTATGTGAAAACCTGAATGAAATGGAGTTCACTATCTCGTCTTCCTGTAAAAAACAAATCCGTCCTCTTCTTTTATGATCTGATACCCCAATTTTTGGTAAAAAGCGTTTGTCCGGACATTCCAGCTTGGAGTGTCCAGATGAAACTCAGCGGCAAATGGGTATTTCTTTTCTATGCACTCCATTAAACGAATTCCATAACCTTTTCTATGATAGATGCTGTCAATAAAAATTCTGCCAATGTACACACGATTATTTGTTTCATCCGGGAATATGACGGCCGCTCCCACAATATCTTTTCCGATCATTGCTTGATACAAATGCCCCTCTCGAGCCATATGTTTATGCCATTCTACCGAATCATATTCAGGCGGACAGTCACCTTTTGATCCGCCAACATCTATGTCTGTTTCAAATGCTCTGACAGACATGTCTACAATTGTTTTTACCTGGTTTTCATCTGCTATCACAA
>JAFWUX010000136.1 GCA_017523995.1 Oscillospiraceae bacterium
AGAGGCGTTTGCCTGTGCGTTATTGTTCGGATAGACCTTCAGATTGGATTTTGTGCGCAGCTCATTGTCGCCGCAGTACAGGCGGTAATGATACAGTCCTTTATCGCCCACCTGCCGATCGTCCATCAGAACCAGACAGCCTGCGGAATTATCGACAATCTGGATTCTGCCGTCAAGGATGAGGTCTTCACCGAAAGAATCCACGCCGAGGTTCACCGAGCCGGATGTACCGGGGCACCTGCGGAAATACGGTTCCGCCGTATGACCGTGCTCTAATTCGTCGGCGCCTTTTTCCAGCTTTGCCGCATTCATCAAATTATAATGGCAGTGGAATGTGCCGCCGCGCACCTGAATGTTGGCAGTGTGAATCGGCTCCGGCACGATCTCATGGCCTTTTTCGTCATAGACCTTGCTGTCTTTGATCGTTCCTTTTTCCAGTGCATCCTGATTCTGATAGAAGAGCTCCTCCAAGCCGTAGTGTTCATCATAGGTGATCGTATTCATCCAGCTTGTGGCACTGTTTTCCTTATAGGATTTGGCTTTATACTCTGCTTCTCCTTTATCGCGGCAGATGTTAAATACATTTGCACCGGCATCCGCTTTGAAATCGCCGTCATAGATATAGACTCTGCCGCCGTCCATTTTTCTGTGGTCCCAGGTCCATGTTGACACGGGATCAACCAGCACTTCCACGACTGCGTTCCGGGTATCCGGTGTGCTGCCGTAGCCGATATATGTACCGCCGTAGGAAGCAAAGGTGCCGGCAGTTCCGACGCGGACAGCCGTTCCCATGATCGTGTCGGAAATCGGCGGATACGACTTCGTGCCGCACATATTGACGATCTGATCCACGAGTGAAAAGCCGCTGTTGACCATGCCCATGATGCCGTCCTTATTGACAACCTGGTTGACAATCTCATTCTTTGCTTTCGCAACTCTGGTGTTTGTGTCGTCTTTGGCCTTGCCTTCGCTGTCGGCAGTGTTCTCGCCTTCCGGTGTTCCCCGCGTTTCGCCTTTTGCGATCTGGCTGTCTTTTTCCGCTGCTTTTTCGCTGACAGACAGATTTCTGCCGCTTGATTTGTCGTTCGGCTGATTCTTCTGAGTTTCACTTGTTTCCAGAGGTTTCGGATTTGCCTTACCGGATTCTGTATTGGCGACCTGGTTCAGCACATCCTGATATCCGGCTTCGGCAGTCGAGATGCCCGTTGCATACTTCGCAATATTGACACCGAGCTCAACAGCCGTTCCAATGGCGGTTTGCAGTTTTTTCCAGGTGAATTCTGACACCTTTTTTTTTCGCATCGCTGTCTGACCGGCTTCATAGGTGCCGCCGTAGATGATCAGGTTGCCGTTCATGACATGGAACAGGTCACGTTGCGTGTACCGTTCGTAATCCCAGTTGAAAAGGTCAAACCAGGCTGCATAAAATGCGATTTTGCCGGTGCCTTTGCGGTGCCATTCAGAGGAGTCGATGATCCGCAGCGTCGCCCCCTCGTCGATTTCAAACATCGTCATATAGAATGCCTCTTCGGAATCGTATTCCTGACGCGGATCCTCATAACTGTTATTGACGTTCCCGCCGTGTTGCATCAAAATCTGATGTCCGTTCAGGTCCAGCACCTTATCCGTGGTGATTCTGATCGGTTCCCATTCATTCCTGTCATTCTCTCTCACCCAGTAGTCATCGTCGTCTGATAAAGCAATAAATATATCATCGGGGTTTGTGGATTCCAGCAAGGTACGGATCGAGCCTTTAGAATGCTCGTGGCAGGTGATTTTTGTTGCGTGCTTCCACGGATATTTATTATATGATTTATACACGTCTGGAACCCGACCCTCTGCATAATCATCCGCAATGTAGCCGACGGTGTTTTTTTCCCGTTTCGCAATATCCTTCAGGGCATCCTCCGCATTCAGGATATTGTGCGTGTTTGCATAATCAAAGTCAATCGTCGGATCGGTGTCCGGCGTGTAATCGCTTGCCGGCGGATCATCCGCCGCTGCCGGAATGGAAATCTGTGTCAGATACGCGGGCAGCAATGATGCTGTCATGATACCTGACATCATCAGAGAGAGAATGCGTTTTCGTGTGTGCTTCATGTATTTACCTCGCCTTCTGTATGTTTTTGTGTTTGTACTGCTGTGTTAATCGTCTTTCTTTTCAAGACGGTCATTGTCACTGACTACAACGCCCAGCCGGGATGCCTGCGCGACCAGCGCAGTCCGTGAATGGATGCCTGTTTTCAGCATCAGGGCTTCCATGTGGTCCTTAATCGTGTTCGGACTGAAGTGCATCTCCTCGGCAATCTCGCGGTTGGAGAGTCCGTCAATCAGAAACCGCAGCATTGTCCGCTCCTGTTTGGTCAGTTCGGTCGCCGGAATCTCCCCGAGCATCACAGCCGGTGCCTCCTCCGGATAGACCGATTCGCCTGCCATTGTCCGCTCCATGACCTCCAGCAGGGAAAGCTCCGAGCTCGTCTTGAACCAGAAGCTCTCGATGCCGGCAGACTGTGCCTTTTCCAGCCAGTCGGCGTCCGCCATGGAAGTCGAAACAATGATCCTGATCTGCGGATGTTCCTTTTTGATCTGTGCCGCCGCCGTCAGCCCGTCAACGCCCTTTTCCATCATCACATCCATGATGATGAGATCCGGGATCTCGCTGTCCTGACACCATTTCAGCGCATCTTTGGCGAACGGCATCGCCGCGATGATCTGAAATTCCTTCGACGGCTTGATGAGCAGCTCCATAAATCCGCGGGAGATCAGCTCATCATCCACAATAATAACCTTATACGGTGCGCTCACATCCGCATCACCTGCCGCAGTTTCATTGCATTCAGCTCCTTTCGGTAATATAGTTACAGATTATAACACTATGTTATCATGTTAACATAATTCATATATAAAATCAACCCCCAACTGGGTGTTTATAAAAAAGAAGCGTTCCGGCCAAAAACTGACCGGAACGCCTCTTGTTTATTGAATTGGAATGCAAACCGTCAGCACAAACTCCGGTTCGCTCTGAATGGATACAGTTCCGCCTGCCGCCTCTGCGATTTTCCGGAGATACAGCAATCCGCCGGTCTCATTGACAGGCTGCTCCGGTGCCTTGCCGTTATTGCGGAATACCGCCTTGAGCCGGCTGCCGGTCTCCGTGAGCGTGACATACACACAGTCTCCGCCTGCGTGCCGCACGGTATTGGCAGCACATTGTTCGACCGCCTGCGCAAGAATGTCACGGGCAGATTCCTGCTCCGGCAGCTTTCCTTCAATCTCCACCGTCACACGAATATGCTGTGCCATTTTCAGGGCTTTGTCCAGAGCATCAGCTTCCTTTTCCTGATTTTCTGCTTTCCGAAGCAGAAAATAGTTGTTGTATTCCAGCAGACGGATCAGCTCCGTTTCATCCATGCCGTTCGGATGATCCATATAATACTTGCCGGAGAGCAGAACGCTGCCCATCTGATTATGAACGGCTGTACGCGCCTTGATGACTTCTCTTGCAGCGATCAGGCTTCGTTCGGAGGCGGCGACTGCTTTCATACGGTACTGCACCTCTTTGAGATGCCGGTTGTTTGCGGAAAGTTCATCTGTGATATTGCAGACCTCTGTCATTTCCTCTGCAAAAATCTGTGTATACTGCTTCTCCTGCCCGTTCTCCTGTACGTTCATTGTTTTTTTCGTAAACAGCCATGCTCTGCCGTCCTGCATCCGCAGCAGGTAGCCTTGATCCTGCGCTGTTCCCTGTTCCTCAAACTGTTTCCAGAATACAAGCGAATCGAACAAATGCTTATTTGTCAGGCTTTGCGAAAGCTCGTTGATGATGAGATTGGAGAGCATCACCGTCCCCTGTTCATCACTGATACAGACACCAACAGGCAGCCAGTCCAGCGTTTCCTTGACTGCATCCTGCGTTAGATGCGTTTCGGCATATCGGGTATGTTGTCTGATCTGCGAAAGTACCATCAGCGCTTCAAAAATATCCCATGCCGCAAATATTACCCACGGGAGAGCAAAAATCCGGTCCGGCAGACTGCCCGGCACAAGCTCCTCTCCAGGATCCAGAATTTTATAGGCATTTGCAGCAATCAGCATCAGCCCGACGACAAGAAAGCTGATGATAAAGAACAGAGCTTCA
>JAFWUX010000137.1 GCA_017523995.1 Oscillospiraceae bacterium
ATCTCAGCCATTTCATCGGCGGTCAGCTCAAAGTCGAATATTTCGAAGTTCTCCTTCATGTGCTGCGGATTTGTGGTTCTCGGAAATACGATCGTTCCTTCCTGGATGTGCCAGCGTAAGATGATCTGCACGTTGCTCTTGTCGTATTTCTGAGCCAGTTTCGTGAACACGTTCTCATTGATAAGCCCCTTGTCACCGTGACCGATGGGATACCAGCTTTCGATAACTGTGCCGTACTTCTCGATACGTTTTTTCAGTCCATTCTGCTGATAGTAAGGGTGGCACTCCACCTGCAATACAGACGGCTTGATCGTGGCAGCTTCGCACAGTTCCTCAAGGCGCTCACTCTCAAAGTTGCTGATACCGATAGACTTCACCTTTCCATCCTTTACAGCCTTCTCCATATCCTTCCACGCTCCGAGGTAGTCTCCGAACTGCTGATGCAGGAGAAGAAGATCAATGTAGTCCGTTCCGAGCCTTGCAAGCATCTTGTCGATCGCTGCGGCGGTCTTTCCCTCGCCGTATTCGTGCGGCCAGAGCTTTGTGGTTATCCATACTTCCTCACGGGGAACACCGCTGTCTTTCACAGCCTTTCCGACGCTTCTCTCGTTCTGGTAAGCGTGTGCTGTGTCGATGTGGCGGACGCCCATTTTCAGTGCATCGAGCACTGCGTTGTATGTTGCTTCACCCTCGGGGACCTGATAAACGCCAAGTCCGAACTGCGGGATCTTCGTACCGTCATTCAATGTGATGTAAGTCTGCATAGTAATACCTCCTCAGATAAGTCCGTTATTTTTCAGCCACTTTTCGATCTGCGGCTTTGCATTTTTAACTCCGCTGCCGGTCAAGGAAAGTCCCTCACCGACATTTGCGTACTTCTTTATATCTGAAACGCTCTTGCCGAGTCCGCTGCCCTCGTTGGTGCAGAGTGGATAGAGCGTCTTGCCCGAAAGATCGGCGCTTTCAAGGAATGTGAATACCGCCGTCGGAGCAGTACCCCAGTAGTTCGGATAGGCAAGAATAATCGTGTCATAGTCAGATACATCGGGCATTTCTTTTAGCTCAGGACGTGCGTTCTCTCTGAGATGTGCCTTTGCCTCATCGATGCAGGTCATATAGTCAGCAGAATATGGCTGCACCATTTCGAGCTTGAAGCTGTCAAAGCCTGTAAGCTCCGTAATGTGTCCGACTGCGATCTCGGTGTTGCCGACCTCCACATACTTCATCGAACCGCCGAAGTAATTCTCATCGGCTCTTGAAAAGAAAACAACGATCGTGTTCATAGTAGTTCCTCCTTCGGTTTTAGGAAACTCTCGTTCCGTTAATTCTATTTTAGCAGATAATTTCTCCAAAAACAACGGGCAATTTCTTTGAAACGGTTACTTAGGTAACGGTTTGTGCGAAATGGTTACTTGTCCGTCAGAAGCCATTTACCATCCTGCTTAACAAAATGCTGATTTGTTTTAAGCGTCCATGTTCCGGAAGCGCCGTATACTTTGGCTTCAAGCGTGGTGCTGCCTGTCAGCAATGCAGTATCTCCGTCAACCGTAACAACTGGGCTGTTCAGCTTGTAGGAGTAATAATTCAGAGTACCGTCTTCGATCTCACCGAAGAATTGCTCTTTGGTCTGAACCTTGCCTGACATATGCGAAAAAGTCTTATCCGCTGTTACAAGGTCATTCAGTGTATCGATGTCCTTATCGATCATTGCCTGTTGCATTGTCTCAAATGCTTTCAGTACCGCTGATTCTTCCGAACTTTCGGGATATATCATACCATTTGTTTTCTGTTTCCACCACAGCATAAAACTGCCTCCTGCCATTAAGAGTATCAATAGAAATACGATAACACGTTTCATCTTCTCACTCCTTTCGGAGATATGTAACTCTCGTTTCTTTATCTTAATTATACTGCAATTGGCAGAAAAAACAATGGGCAGTATTATTGAATC
This sequence comes from Oscillospiraceae bacterium, assembly GCA_017523995.1. Next base: position 1,952 of record JAFWUX010000137.1, read on the forward strand.
AGTTACTTAGGTAACGGTTTGCGTCAAATGGTTTCGTATCACGAACGTCAAAACCAACTACAACAACCACAACATTGACTACACTGAAGCCGCCGACGACGGCCACAACATCAACAACGCCGAAACCGACCACCACAACAAAGGTGACCACCACAACCGCAAAGACAACTACCACGGCAGAACCGGTCACCACGACGATACCGACAGAAACCACACCGACCGTAACAACGGCTGCCTCCCCTCCCCCGCTGTACGGCGATGTTACCGGCGACGGTGAAGTCAGTGTCGATGATGCGCAGCTGACGCTCAAGGCCTATACCGAGCGCATTGCCGGAAATGACATGAAACTGACTGCTGAACAGATCAAGTCAGCAGATGTCAACAGTGACGGTGAGATCAGTGTCGATGACGCACAGAACATTCTGAAATATTATACGGAGAAATCAGTTGCTGGAAAAGATATCACATGGGATGATATCTTCGGAAAGAAATCGCAGTAATTGCCGCGATTGATCAGAAAAAGGATTTCGGCTTTGCTCCGAAACTGAATTGATATATAGTGAATGCCCGGCAGTGCCGGGCATTTCGCTTTCCACTTTTTCTGAATTGTTATGCTTTTCTTTTCCGATATTTGAAATAAATTTCCGTATTCGGAAAAGAGAGCGATTCGAAAACTCTCTAGTGCAATGCAAAAGCATCGTAGATTCGTGCTTTCTGACATGCTGTTTCCGAGGCGTGTGCGATTTCGTGTGCAGTTTTCGTATGCGTCAAATAATCAACGTCCCATAGTAAAGTATCAGGCTCACCGCGAGGTGAGCCTGTTACTCTGATATGTTAGCGGTTTACGCCTCTTTTTTTGTGTGATAGATTCATTCCCTATTGTGTTCTGTATCTCCCTATGCTATAATGAAGAAAAAAGCACCGTACAACTTTCAGGGGGAATGCAAAGAGATTGATCAATGCTTGGGGAGGGATATTATGAAAAGAGCTCCGCAAGGGGTGAATTGCCGCACAGCGCCAAGAGGGGACGCCCTGCGATAGAGGACGTCCCCTAAAAAACACTTTTTCGACAGGCTGAATGCCCGGCATTTCGTTGCTGTCAAGGAACACGTCGGCCAGGTCGATAGTCGAAAAGAGCTTAATGTGCAGAGAAAAAACAAAATGCCGATTAACCGCAATGATACAGATTCCTTATTTTGTCGAAAACCTGTATTTATGTATTGGCTCAATCAACAGTTTGGTGCTGTAATCAAATTGCAAAATAATGTATTGTGATCAAGCCTGCACAAAAAAATGTATTTACGGTATGTCAAAACATAGATTATGTAAAGCACGAAATGTAAAATGTTAAGACACGGCTGCAATTTGTTATTGACATTGGAAATACGGTATGCTATAATATGAGTAACTAACTGCGTGTTTTCTGCAACAGGGAGAGACAATCCGGCGATCCGTTTGGAATTCGTCGGTTTTTTTGTAAATGCGCTACCGTAAAGGAGATGATTCTATGCGCAGAGCTCTGTTCCCGTTTTGTCTGACAGCACTGCTGCTGACCGGATGCTCCAATCCGTATCAGCAAACAAAGACATCCGAGAAAGAACAGTATGCCTCACACAGCGTCAGCGTGATCGCACTTTCTGACGCTGCCAAAAAATCCGGCTCGCAGTTTTCTGTTGAGGATGTGCGGCTTCTGCAAAGTTTCCTGTTGACCAAGCCGACCGCGGCAGATCTCTCCGGAAAACCCTATGACCTTGACGACAACAGCGTATGGAACACCGTTGACCTGACACTGATGCTGCGCGTGATCCTCGGCGATGCACTCAGCGATGATCTGCCCGTCGTGTTTATGACGAAAGACATCTCTCCGGAGGGGCTGATGAACGCCTATCTTGCAATGGGCTGGGAACCGCAGGGAAAGACAGCGGTCAAACTCTCGACCGGCGAGCCGCCTGCCAGCAATTATCTGCGCCCGGCACTCATCAAGGATGTCGTGGAGCATGTCAACGGCACGATCGTCGAATGTAACACGGCATACGGCGGCAAGCGTACGGAGACACAGATGCATTATCAGGTCGCAAAGGATCACGGTTTCACGGATATTGCCAATGTGCAGATCCTCGATGAAAACGGCTCCATGTCCATTCCAATCCAGGGCGGAAGCGTGCTGAAGCAGGATTATGTCGGCAAAGCATTCGCCGATTACGACAGCTATCTTGTTCTGTCACATTTCAAAGGGCACGCCATGGCGGGCTACGGCGGAGCGATCAAGAATATCTCGATCGGTTTCGGCTCCTCGGAGGGTAAATGCTATATCCATACCGGCGGCAAGAGCCGCACAAGTATGTGGGGCGGCAATCAGACCGCATTCACAGAATCCATGGCAGAGGCCGGAAAGGGCGTCTGCGATTATCTGGACGGCGGCAAAAAGATTGCCTTTGTCAATGTGATGAACCGGCTTTCCGTAGACTGCGACTGCGACGGCAATCCCGCAGAACCGGAAATGGCAGACATCGGCATTCTGTCGTCGCTTGACCCGGTCGCACTCGATCAGGCGTGCATTGATCTGGTCTACGAGCAGAAGAACGGCGACGGCAAATCCCTTGTCCAGCGCATTGAGTCCAAGCAGGGGCTGCATACGCTGGAGCACGCCGCGGAGATCGGACTCGGCAGCAGAGAATACCAGCTGGTGATGCTGGATGAGTGAGCTTTTTGAAGTCCTGAAGCGGGAGTTCAATTATGTCGGATATTATTTCATCGTTCAGCTTCGGCAGATCCTGAAATATTGGATCCTCGGCATGATCGCCGGTTCGGTGATCTCCGTATTTGTGAAGGACAAAATACACGGTGCGGTGCAGAAAATGGGTGCGCATAAGCTTGGCGTGTTCGGCATCGTGATCGCAAGTCTGCTGGGCATCGCATCGCCGCTTTGTATGTACGGCACGATTCCGCTGGCGGCGTCTTTTTCCAAAAAAGGCATTCGTGATGACTGGCTTGCTGCATTCATGATGAGCTCCATTCTGCTGAATCCGCAGCTGATCATTTACAGCATGGCGCTCGGCAAAGAGGTGCTGGCTGTCCGCATCATCACCTGCTTTTTATGCGGCGTTGCATCCGGACTGATCCTGCGTTACGGCTTCAAAAAGAAGCAGTTTTTCAGTTTCGAGGGCTTTGAAGAGAAAAAAAGCCGCGATACAGACCCGAATCTGTTTCTGCGGCTGCTGAAGAATATCGGCAGAAACTTTAAGGCGACCGGGCTGTATTTTCTGTTCGGCGTGCTGCTCTCGGCACTGTTTCAGCGGTATGTTCCGGCGGAAGGCTTTGCAAAGCTCTTCGGCGGCGGGAACCGCGGCTTTGGCCTGCTCATGGCGGCGACAGTCGGTGTGCCGCTCTATGCCTGCGGCGGCGGCACGATCCCGCTTTTGCAGCAGTGGCTGTATTCCGGTATGAGCATCGGATCGGCGGCATCGTTCATGCTGACAGGCCCCGCAACGAAAATCACAAATCTCGGCGCACTGAAGATCGTGCTCGGCATCAAACACTTTATCCTGTATATTGCATACGTCATGATCTTCTCGCTGATCTGCGGATTCTGCGTCAATCTGATTTTTACATAGGAGGGATACAATGGGCAATTATTTGGGAAAGGAAGTATTCAAGCTCGGCTTCGGACTGATGCGCCTGCCCAAACTGAAAGACGGCTCGATCGACATTGAGCAGACCGCTGAAATGGCAAACCGTTTTCTGGCGGCCGGCGGAACATACTTTGATACGGCACATTGCTACGACAACGGTGAATCCGAAAAAGCACTGCATGAAGCAATTATCAAGCGGCATCCGCGCGAGACTTTTACCATTGCGGACAAGCTCAACACATGGCAGGCACATGACGAAGCAAGCGCAAAGCAGCAGCTTCAAAACAGTCTGGAACGGACAGGTGCAGGCTACTTTGACTATTATCTGCTCCATGCTTTGCAGCGCGGAAACTATCGGAAATACGAGGAATATCACCTCTGGGACTTTCTGAAAGAGCAGAAAGCAAAGGGTGTTCTGCGTCATATCGGCTTTTCGTTCCATGCCGACCCCGCTCTGCTTGATGAACTGCTGACCGCGCATCCGGAGGTCGATTTTATCCAACTGCAAATCAATTACGCAGACTGGGAAAACCCGGGTGTCGCATCGCGGGAATGCTATGAGATTGCGCGGAAGCACGGGAAATCCCTGACCGTTATGGAGCCTGTCAAGGGCGGCGCGCTTGCTGATCCGCCGCAGGGTGTGCAGGATATTTTCCGCAGTGCTGATCCCGATGCGTCCATGGCGTCGTGGGCGATCCGCTATGTTGCATCCATGGACGGCATCATCACGGTGCTTTCCGGGATGTCAAACCTCACGCAGATGGACGACAATCTTTCGTATATGCGTGATTTCAGGCCGTTGTCTGATGCAGAACAGAAGGTCATCGCCGCAGCACAGGCAGAGCTGACAAAGGATCATTCGATCAAGTGTACAGCGTGTCATTACTGTGTTGAGGGCTGCCCGATGTCAATCGCGATTCCGGAGATCTTCCGCGTGAAAAACGAGGAGGAGAAAAAGCCAAGCTGGGACGGCGGAAAACAGGCTTATGCGATTGCAACGCATGACAAGGGCAAAGCATCCGACTGTCTGGAATGCGGGCAGTGCGAAGGCGTATGTCCGCAGCATCTCCCGATCATTGAATTACTGAAAACCTGCACTTCCATGGAAGGCGAATAAGGAGGAAACACCATGTTTGAGAATGCACTGACTATGAGAAATCTGTCCGTCCGGACAAAAATCACTAGCAAAACACTTGTGTCCGCAGGACTGATCGCGCTGGCGGTCATTCTGCCGCAGCTTGTGCATCTGGCACTCGGTCAGCCCGGCGGCGTCAAGTGGCTCCCGATGTATCTCCCGGTGCTAATCGGCGGCTGTCTGCTCGGCGCAAAATGGGGACTGGCAGTCGGTGTCCTCTCCCCGCTCGTCAGCTTCCTGATCACAACGGCCATGGGCAATCCGATGCCCGCTGCGCCGAGACTGCCGTTCATGATGGCAGAGCTTGCGGTCTTTGCGCTGGTTTCGGGCTTGTTTACGAAGAAGATCGCAGCGAACGGCCTGTGGGCGTTTCCTGCGGTGATCCTTGCGCAGATCTGCGGCAGAGCAGCATTTCTCTTGCTGGTCGCTGCAACGCAGAGCATGACGCAGTTCACGCCTGCAATGATCTGGGGACAGATCAAAACAGGCTTTGTCGGTCTTGCCGTGCAGGCTGTTCTCGTTCCGGTCATCATCATTGCGCTGAGAAAACTGCTGATCAAGGACAATGCCGATGCGTGATCCTGATACTGCTAAACTGCATCTGGACGGGCATTCGATCTGCCTGTGCAAAGACGGTGACATCATTACTGACGACAGCCGCGGCATCGCACCGATGATGAAGCTGATTGCTGCCGGAACAGATCTGCGCGGATATTCCGCCGCTGATCTGATCGTCGGGAAAGCAGCAGCGATGCTGTTTGTCAAAGCGGGGATCGTTTCCGTCTTCGGCAAGGTCATGTCCGAAGCGGCGCTGCATTATCTGGAACAGCACGGCATTCCCGCAGAATATGATACACTGACGGAAAAGATCATCAACCGGCGCGGGACGGATATTTGCCCGATGGAGAAAACAGTCGCTGCGATTGATGATGCGGAACAGGGCTATGCAGCACTGAAACAGAAGATCAAAGAGCTGAAACAAAGCTCTCAATCCTGAAATCAAAGGAACCGCCGCCGGACATTCAGTCAGACGGCGGTTCATCTGCATTTACCCAATGCCCCCTCGATCGGTGCGCTTCTGCATTTCAAACGGAATATCCTTTATCAACGCTTTCATGATTCCAACGCATTTTCCTACATCATTCCACAATTCAATGCCTGCGATTCCACAATCGCCTCATAAGCCTTTCATATTGCATCAGAATCTTAGCCATAGCGCACCTCCGCATCGTTTATTTACGATTATTATACACGAAAAACGCTCCTTTGTAAAGCACACAGGAGCGTTTTCTGCTGGTTCAGTGCCGGCGGCCGTGACCGCCGTGTCCCTGCTGCGCCGAACTGTTCGAATTCGTATACGAAATACCGAGCGCATTTGCAACGGCTTCCTTGATGCTGTTGCTGCTGAATGTTGCGCCGCTCACTGCTGCAACATCAACGCTCTGTGCCTGCATGATTGCCGAAATGATACCGCTCTCCGCGCGGCTGAAATACGGCGCATCATCCTGATAGGAATTG
>JAFWUX010000138.1 GCA_017523995.1 Oscillospiraceae bacterium
ACTTGCAAATTACGACAGGCTTGATCTTAGCTTGCTGACCGATGAACAACGTGCGCTCGGCAATGTGGACGGGCTGGAAAACGGATATCTGAATCATTGGCTCTGGAATGAGGAAACACAGGATTATGATGTCACCGATACGCCGTTTGCGCTTACGGTTTCATGGGCAGATCCGGATGATTTGAGCTGTTCCTATAAAGGTGACGCGGAGATTGTCGAACGGATTGCAATGCTTCGGAACTGGTGCGGCCTGTCTGACCTGACGGCACAGGAATATATTGCGAATCAGGAATATTATGATCTGCAGCTGATCGAATGGGAGCAGCAGGCCGATGCCGAAGCCGTAACTGAAATGCATTCTGCTTATGATTTTTACGCTGACGAACTGCGCAATGCAATCTGGAGAACAAAAGCGCAGACGGGTGTCATTGCATGGGAAGGCAACCTGAAAGAGGCTGAACAATCCATTCTGCTGAACGGTGACGTTCTTTACGATGCAGACTGGTTCTATGAAAAATCCGAAGAAATGCGTGCATACTTCTGAATCATACAAACCTGTCAGAAAGGGGTGATAACTGCATTGATTGCTTTGTAATCGGAAATCTGAAACATTCAAAAATTAGGAGGTTAAGAAAATGAAAAAGTTGTTCGTTCTCTTTTTAATCGCTGCACTGGCAGCAAGCAGCCTTTCCGCGATTTCGGTTTCAGCTGATGCACAGGACGATTCTGCTCCGGCATACACGGTTACAGAAGCACAATACGCAGCATGGGCGGAGTACGGCGTTTCCGCAGAGGAATTGGATTCGCTGATTGCTCGCTCCACTTTCACCAATATTTATGACTTTGCTTATTTTGCAAACTGCAGCTCCTATTCAAACAACGCTAAAGTTAAAATTGAAACGTATTATGATCCGGCTACTACATCATTTATGGGCGCGGATGTTCTGCCCAATATCAGCAATTCAAGCAATAGTACGTCTGATTACGGCTCGAACAAAAAATACACTGTTGAAGGAAAAATTAACGGAACGGGTAAAATATTCAGATTCAAGTTTACCCGCAACAGTTCTTCTGTTATCGTCAATCCGCCTACAACAAATCAATGCATCTTAGGTTATTCCGTTTCTTTTACAGTAGGGTATGGAACTGTTACGGTAGATACAAATGACCTGATCGGAGTCGGTGACGCAGATGATAGCGGAGTCATTGATATTTCGGACGTTATGACGATTACGAATTTTGTCGCGGGCATTCCCGGTTCCAGCATCACTGATGCAGGACGCAGAGCAGCGGATGTCGATGGCGATGGTCAAGTTACCATGGATGATGCTTGGCTGGTTCAGCAGTATATTGCACATATCAATGATCATGTCTGGGGCTGACAGATAATTCGTTTACGGGTAATTCGAGGAGGGCTTGATTTATGAAAAAGACAATGAAAACCGCAATTGCGCTGATGAGCGCAGTCATGATGCTCGGCACCTGTGCCGTTCCCGCCTTTGCAGGCGAGCTGTCAAAGGAAGAGCTGATTCAGAAGTATGCACCGAACGGCGCTTATGCAGAGGCAGATATTTACATCTGTCCGGGCGAGTTCCCGACGGTTATGTCAGACGGTTCGCTTTTGCTGCAGCATGACTATGTACAGAAGCTGGAAGCTTCGGGGCTTTCCGTTGAAGAACAGCTTGAAAAGCTGACAGAAGCGTTCAGCAACAGCACCGGAAGCAAGGTTTCGGCCTATAACAATTACCGCCGCGG
>JAFWUX010000139.1 GCA_017523995.1 Oscillospiraceae bacterium
AGCGGGCAGTGCCCGCTTCCATTTTGCTAAAGGTCTGTTTTGTGTCTGCTGGTTCCATTGTGTGTTCATGAATCAATCAGCGGGCAGTGCCCGCTTCCATTTTGCTAAAGGTCTGTTTTGTGTCTGCTGGTTTCATCTTGTGTTCATGAATCAATCATACTTTTTATAATCTACTGTAGGCAGTGCCCGCCGCTTGCATTTTGCGGAACAATGTGCTATAATGCATTCAGATACTATTATATATCGGGAAGAGTTCGGGCGCAGAGAAAGCGGGATGTTTCCGCCTTCCCTCCCGCCGTCCTTCTTCTTCCTATTTTCACAACACATAAGGGGTGATTGCATGTTTGAGATTCAGCGCATGGGCTGCTCCTGCCGGTATGACAGCAGCTTTGTCTTTGATCTGCCGCAGGGCTTCGACGGCTATCTCATGCTCTATGTCAAAACACGCGCATTTTTTCGCATCGGCGGCGAGACCGTGACCGTCGAGCCGGAAACATTCATCATCTATAACCGCAATTCGCCGCTTTATTACGGTGCAGCGGGCGGTGCCTATGTCAATGACTGGATGCTCTTTACCTGCACCGAGGTGCTCGATGCAGAAATCGGAATCCGGTTTGATGAGCCGGTGTTCATCGGCGAGCAGGTCAACCTGACGCAATATTTCCAGCTCATCGCGGATTGCTACTACCGCGGCACCGATGCCCAGACTGCCGGTCTGCTGATCCGCGCGATGCTCTCGGAGATTTTCTCCAAAACCGAGCGTCCCGAAGCCGCCGAGCTGCCGCATTACCGCGAGCTGCTCGATCTGCGGCGCAAGATCTATGCGCAGCCTGCAAAAAACTGGAGCATGGAGCAAATGGCGCAGATGCTCAATATCAGCATGCCCTATCTCCACGCGCTCTACCGCAAGGCGTTCGGCGTCACCTGCACGGCGGATGTCATCCAGAGCCGCATGGAGCAGGCACAGCAATATCTGAACAATCCCGGCATGACGATCGAGGAGATCGCCTATGCCTGCGGCTACAGCAGCGGCGTGCACTTCTCGCGGCAGTTCAAAAAGCACTTCGGCGTCTCCCCGCTGCAATGGCGCAAATCCGATCAGAGAAAATGATAAAAGAATAGGATATGTTAAAAACTCAATAACATATCCTATTCTTTTTTTCATGCCGCTGTGCTATAATAAGGTCAGCAAGGGGCAAGTGCGGCGATCACGCAAGAATGTGATACATGCATATCCCCCGCTGATTCCGCCGACGGAATGAAAGTAGAGAGTCAATACCGCCGGCTTCAATATATGGAATCCCGCTGCCGGAGATGTTTTATGAGAGGGGAAACATCTCCGGCAGAATCCGGGAATCAAAAATGATCATTTCAGGCAATATGAAAAAAGGGGAAAATCCTGATGCCTTTGAAGATTCTACTCATTGGCGGGACCGGCACGATCAGTATGGCGATTACGCGGCGGCTGGCTGCACAGGGACACGAGGTCTTTCTGTTCAACCGCGGCTCGCGTACCGCCGGGCTGCCGGATTCGGTCAAAATCCTGCGCGGCGATATCAGCAATGAAGCAGAAGCCGCAAAGTTGCTGGACGGCATGCAGTTCGATGCCGTCGGCGAATTCATCGGGTTTGTTCCGGAGCAGGTGCAGCGTGATGTCCGGCTCTTTTCCGGCAGAACGCGGCAGTATATTTATATCAGCTCTGCATCGGCATATCAGAAGCCGCCTGCGGAAAGCCTGATCACCGAGAGCACACCGCTCTGCAATCCCTATTGGCAGTATTCACGCGACAAGATCGCGTGTGAAGAATATCTGATGCAGCAATACCGCGAAAACGGCTTCCCCGTGACAATCGTCCGCCCGAGCCACACCTATGATGAGCGCTCGGTGCCGCTCGGCGTCCACGGCAGAAACGGAAGCTGGCAGGTTGTCCGCCGCATCATGGAAGGCAAGCCCGTCATTATCCACGGCGACGGCACATCGCTCTGGACGATCACCCACAACAGCGACTTCGCAAAGGGCTACTGCGGACTTGTCGGCAATATCCACGCAATCGGGCAGGCGTATCACATCACGTCCGATGAGCGCGTGACATGGAACCAGATTTATCAGTGCATCGCGGATACGCTCGGCGTTCCGCTGAAGGCATGCCATATCCCCTCGGATTTCCTCGCTGCGATCAGCGACTATGATTTCGAGGGCAGTCTCATCGGAGACAAGGCAAACACCGTGATTTTCGATAATTCCAAGATCAAGCGGACCGTTTCCGAATTCCGTGCGGATGTCCGTGCAGATCAGGGCATCCGGCAGAAGGTGGAGCATCTGCTCGCACATCCGGAGCTGCAGACGCCCGATCCGGAATTTGATGCGTGGTGTGACCGCGTCATTGCGGCTTATGAAAACCTGAGAGGAGCGCTTGCCCCGTGAATGATTTTCAGTTTTGCAGCCCGACCGAATTTGTATTCGGCAGAGGGAAAGAGAATGAAGCAGGCAATCTGGTGAAAAAGCACGGCGGCACGAAGGTTCTGCTGCATTTCGGCGGCGGATCCGCACGCCGCAGCGGATTGCTTGACCGCATCAAGGCTTCGCTGGCAGCTGCCGGCATCGGCTGTGTCGAGCTGGGCGGCGTCAAGCCGAATCCGCGTGATACCCTCGTTTATGAGGGCATCGAGCTCTGCCGCAAAGAGGGTGTCGATTTCATCCTTGCAGTCGGCGGCGGCTCCTCGATCGACTCCTCAAAAGCGATCGCAATGGGCGTCCCATATGAGGGCGATTTCTGGGATTTCTACTCCGGGAAGGCAATCCTCCATGCTGCACTTCCCGTCGGAACCGTATTGACCATAGCAGCAGCCGGAAGTGAGGGCTCCGGCGATTCTGTGGTCACAAGAGAAGCTGACGGTCTGAAAAGAGGTACGGGCTCTGATCTGATCCGTCCGCGGTTCTCCATCCTGAATCCGGAGCTCACCTGCACGCTGCCTGCCTATCAGACAGCGTGCGGCGCGACGGACATCATGGCGCATGTATTCGAGCGCTACTTTACCAATACGCGGGAGGTCGAAATCACCGACCGCCTTTGTGAAGCCGTCCTTCTGACCATGGTCAAGGAGACGCCGCGCGTCATTGCACAGCCTGACCTGTACGAAGCACGCGCAAATATCATGTGGGCAGGCACCGTCGCACATACCAACATCGTCGGTGTCGGCAGAGAGCAGGACTGGAACAGCCACGGCATCGAGCACGAGCTTTCCGCGCTCTATGACTGCGCACACGGTGCCGGTCTTGCCGTCATCATGCCCGCGTGGATGGAATTCGTCTATCAGCACGATGTGATGCGCTTTGCACAGATCGCAGTCCGCCTTTGGGGCTGTCAGATGGATTTTGCGCATCCGGAGGTCACCGCGCTGGAGGGTATCCGCCGTTTCCGCCAGTTCCTGCACAGCATCGGCATGCCGGTCAACTTTGCAGAGCTCGGCGCAAAAGAGGAGGATATTCCGAAGCTTGTTGAAAAGTTCGGCATCGGTGACGGAAAAACCGGCGGATTCGTTTCGCTTTCGGCAGCGGATATCACGGAGATTTACCGCATTGCCGCTCACACTGCCCTTTGACTGCGCAGAATTCAGGGATATCTGCGCTTACATGCTGAAACCGACATGGATACTGGAGCCATGTCGGTTCTTTTTTTCCACTGACCGGACAAACAGACAGCATTGCGAAAAAAACAGCAAAAGCCGCCCATTCCGTAAAAATGAGCGGCTTTTTATTCTCATACCATAAAAATGGGATTCTTAAGGGCTAGTAGCCCTTAAGCGGGGTATGGGGCAGCGCCCCATTTCAAATCATCGCGAAGCGATACCGCTGTCACAGCACCTTGGAGAGGAATTCTTTGAGGCGCGGGTTCTTCGGATTGCGGAAGAACTCCTGCGGGGAATTCTGCTCCATGACAACGCCGTCCGCCATGAACATCACGCGCGAGGCGACCTCTTTTGCAAAGCCCATCTCATGCGTCACAACAACCATTGTCATGCCGTCATCCGCGAGCTGCTTCATGAGCTGCAGAACCTCACCGACCATCTCCGGATCGAGCGCCGAGGTCGGCTCATCAAAGAGCATCACCTCCGGATTCATCGCCAGTGCGCGCGCAATCGCAATGCGCTGCTTCTGTCCGCCGGAAAGCTGTGCAGGGTAGGCATCCGCCTTATCCGGCAGCCCGACACGCTCGAGCAGCTCCATTGCCTTTTTCTCCGCCTGCGCCGCATCCATGCGCTTGAGCTTGACCGGCGCGAGTGTGATATTCTTCTTGATGGTCAGATGCGGAAACAGATTGAAGTGCTGGAACACCATGCCCATGCGCATCCGCACCTGATTGATCTCCTTATCGTGCAGGTGCGTGATCTCCTTGCCGTCAAAGCGGATTTCGCCGCCTGTCGGGGTCTCCATGAGGTTCAGACATCGCAGAAACGTCGATTTGCCCGAGCCGGAAGGTCCGATGATGACAACCTTTTCGCCCTTGTCGATATGCTCGGTAATGCCGCGCAGCACCTTGGTTTTGTGAAAATCCTTTGTCAAATCCTTAACGTCGATCATTTGCTGCGAGCCTCCTTTCGAGTATGCCGACAAGCTTTGTCAGCACAACAACCATAACCAGATAGATCACGGCGACTGCCAACAGCGGCAGGAACGCCGAAAATGTCTGCGAGCGGATGATATCGCCGCCCTTTGTCAGGTCTGCAATGGCGATATATCCGGCGACAGATGTCTCCTTGAGCAGCACAATGGCTTCATTCGCCAGTGCGGGCAGGACATTCTTGAACGCCTGCGGCAGGATGATGTAAATCATGGTCTGACGATAGTTGAGACCAAGGCTTCTGCCCGCTTCGAGCTGTCCGACATCAATGGACATGATGCCGCCGCGGACAATTTCCGCGACATATGCGCCGGAGTTGATGCCGAACGCAATCACCGCGACAAATGTCTTTGAGACCGGCACACTTGCAAAGATGACAAAATAAATGATGAGCAGCTGCACAACAACCGGCGTTCCGCGGATCACGGTGAGATACAGCCGGCAGATCAGATCCGGAATCAGCAGCTTTTTCGTGCGCAGATAAGTTGAGCGAATGATCGCGACCAGAAATCCGAGTATCATGCCGAGACATACGGCAAGCGCAGTGATCAGCAGCGTTGTACAAAGGCCGTCCCAGAGGTATCTCCACCGGTCCGCCTCGATAAAATTCTGCCGGAAGCTTTCAGCAAAGCCCATGTTTCATTCCTCCAAAAAACAGCAGGGCTGACGCTGCAGCCCCTCTGTTGTTGTGTTTACTTTCTGACGATGACAACCTGATGTGTCACGGCGTAATTCTCCGTAAAGAGGACGTTCTTCTCACGCTCCGGTGTGACGGAAAGACCTGCGACACCGACATCCGCCTTGCCGGACTGCACAGCCGGAATGATCGAATCAAATGCCATATCCTCGATCAGGAGATCATAGCCGAGATAATCGCAGACAGCGTTCATCATATCCACATCAAAGCCGACGATTTCGCTGCCCTGACGCTCCTCATAGGGCGGGAACTCCGCGTTTGTCGCCATGACGAGCTTGCCCTTCGGGCGGTCGAGATCCTCACGCGGAACATAAGGGTGCTGACCCTTTTCGTCGCCCTCGTAGTTATCCTTGATCTCCTGCAGCGTGCCGTTATCGGTCAGCGCCTTGAGTGCATCGTTGAGCTCCTGCTGAAGCGCAGTGTTTTCGAGGTTCAGTGCGATTGCATATTCCTCATCGGCAAATTCCTCGCCGAGAATCTCGATATCCGCATTCATTTCGGTGAATGCCTTTGCGGTTTCGAGGTCCACGATCACGGCGTCGATCTTGCCCTGCTTGAGCGCCTGCACGCCGTCAGCCGCCTTGTTATATTTTTCAACGGTTGCGTCCTCAATATCACCCGCAAGCGTATCGCCGGTTGTGCCGAGCTGCACGCCGATCACCTTGCCCTTGAGGTCCTCGATCGAGTGAACATTATTTTTGAGGTTCGAGCCGCAGCCTGTCAGCAGCAGCATCGACATTGCAAGGGCAGAAAAGCCGACTGCGATTTTTTTCTTCATGATAACCAACTTCCTTTCCTGATTCAGACAAATGATAGACTGATTCCATCTATAATATAATGTATTATAGCACATTCAATTTGAATAATCAAGCATTTTTGCCGTATCACGCAATTATTCATGCATAATCACAGATATTCAAATCCCTGATTCATCATGTTTATATAAAAAACAAAAACCGCCTCTTTTCAGAAGCGGTTTTTCGGATGAGGATGAGCGGACTTGAACCGATGACCCCCTGCATGTCAAGCAGGTACTCTAACCAACTGAGCTACACCCTCACAACAGAATCTATTATAACACAAGATTCCGGATTTGTCAACCCCTTTTTGAGATTTTTTTGATTTTTATGCAGAAAGCGGCACCGGTGCAGATAAAACCCGGTGCCGCGCAGTTACATCTTATATTGAGAAAGCGCCGCTGCGGTACATCAGCGGTCAGCCGTAGCGTCTGGAATTCTGCTCGGTACGCAGCCAATCGACGGCGAAGGAAATAAACTCGGAATTGGTCATGCGGTGCCCGTCGCGGATGCCGAATTCCAGCCCGATCTTTCTGTCGGCATTCTCCCATGCCTGAATGATCGCGTGCCGGATTGAGCGCTCCACGCGCGCAGGTGTGCTGTGATGCATCTGCGCCACAACCGGATAGATCAGATTCATCATGCACCCGCTGCGGATGTCCTGCCGGAAGGCAGTCACGATCGCACAGCGCAGATGATGAAACCCGCGCAAATTGGTCGGGATGCCGAAGCTGTGCAGCAGATGCGTAACGGCAAGCTCGGGATCATCCGTCTGCATACAGCTGTTTGAAGTTGCGCGGATACCGCAGAGCCGCTGCACATAGGCAATAAAATCCGCAGTACTCTGCGGATACGGAATGTAGTGGACGCCCTGCTGTGTCAGAATCTGCGCAAGTCAGTCATTTTTCTCACGGTAGAGCACGAGGATCGAAATCTCCGAATGCCGAAGCATCTCCTCGGTCAGCACAGGGACATGCACGGTCTCTGCGGTCAGGTTGAGGAACAGGACATCGGCGTGCTCCATGCGGACAGCATGCGTCAGAACATCATGCCGCTGCAGTCTGGTCACTGCCCATATTCCCTCTCCGGCGAAGCTTGCTGCGATTTTGGATGCAAATTCATCACCGATGTCGCCGATGATGATGCGAAGTTGTTTTATCATTTGCTTCTCCTTTTCTTTTTTCTTTATCTGCGTTCACTATTATATCAGATGTATAATTGCCGTGTCAAGGGACGATCTTGCGCATATATGTCGAATTACGCACAATATATGCAGAAATTGTCGAATCAGCCGCTCCGGACATATCGTCAGATTCCGCCGCATATCCTTTTTGGGGGGATTGCAATGCGAACGTGTTTCTGTTCCGTATTCTTATGCGGCATACCGGTTTCCGTGCTCGGGATGCTCGGGGCTGCGGCGCTGCTGACCGCTGCCTATCTGCCGTTTTCCTGTTATCATGTCATTGCGGTGCTGCCGCTGCTCTGCGGATGTCTGCTCTCCGGATACCGCGCAGGCAAAGCCGCACGCCGGAACGGCTGGCAGAACGGCTTTGCTGCGGCGCTCCTGCTGACGGCAATCTGGTATGCCGCCGCCTGTATTTTCTGCCGCAGGAGCTTTCTGCCGGTGCTGCTGCTGCTGACTTTGCCCTGCGGCATGCTCGGCGGCGTCCTCGGTGTCAATACAAAGCTGCCGCTCCCGAAGCGCCGTCATCACGGCGCAGCGCGCATCCCGCGCGGGATTCTGCTGGGATGCAAAGCAGCTGCGGGCAGGCGCCGTGCAAGGCGGAATCAGACAGTCTCCGGCAGAGACAATGTGAAAAACTGTTGACAATTTTCTTTTGATTCCGCAAAATTTTATGCACCTATACAAAGAATGTGAAAAGATGAAGAAAACCCTTGATTTTTTTCCAAAACATGATACAATAGATTTAGCACTCGGAGATAAAGAGTGCTAAGAATCGCTCGCATAGAGTGCTAATTGACCGGAAACCGCCGCTGCGGAGGCTTCCGAGTATAGAACAGGAGGAACCTATCATGACTATTAAACCTTTGTCAGACAGAGTTGTGATCCGCATGACTGAAGCGGAGGAGACCACGAAGGGCGGCATCATTCTGACCGCATCTGCGCAGGAGAAACCGCAGGTCGCAGAGGTCGTTGCAGTCGGTCCCGGCGGTGTCGTAGACGGCAAGGAAGTCACCATGTATGTAAAGGTCGGTGACAAGGTGCTGCTCAGCAAGTATGCAGGCACTGAGGTCAAGCTGGACGGTCAGGAATACACAATCGTCAAGCAGAATGATATTCTCGCAATCGTCGAGTAATCGGCGGCTGATAACTGATTGATTCTGAAAGGAGCATATACACCATGGCAAAAGATCTGAAGTACGGCGAAGAAGCAAGAAAGGCGCTTCAGGCCGGTATTGATAAGCTGGCGGATACCGTCAAAATCACGCTCGGACCGAAGGGCAGAAATGTTGTCCTCGATAAGAAGTTCGGCGCACCGCTGATCACCAATGACGGCGTGACCATCGCAAAGGAGATCGAGCTTGAGGACCCGTTCGAGAACATGGGCGCACAGCTCGTCAAGGAGGTCTCCGTCAAGACAAACGATGCAGCCGGTGACGGTACCACAACCGCTACCCTGCTCGCACAGGCGATCGTCCGCGAGGGCATGAAGAACATCGCAGCAGGCGCAAACCCGATGATCCTGAAGAAGGGTCTCGACAAGGCTGTCAACACCGCTGTTGAAACCGTCAAGTCCAACTCCAAGACCATTGACGGCAGCGCAGATATCGCAAGAGTTGCAACGATCTCCTCTGCAGATGAGACCATCGGCAAGCTGATCGCTGAGGCAATGGAGAAGGTCTCCAAGGACGGCGTTATCACAATTGAAGAATCCAAGACCGCTGAGACCTACAGCGAGGTTGTGGAAGGTATGCAGTTTGACCGCGGCTATGTCAGCCCGTACATGGTCACCGATACCGACAAGATGGAAGCTGTCTATGACGATGCATTCCTGCTGATTACCGATAAGAAGATTTCCAACATTCAGGAGATTCTGCCGCTGCTCGAGCAGATCGTCCAGAGCGGCAAGCGCCTTGTCATCATCGCTGAGGATGTCGAGGGCGAGGCTCTGACCACGCTAATCCTGAACAATCTCCGCGGCACGTTCAAGTGCGCAGCGGTCAAGGCGCCGGGCTTCGGCGACCGCCGCAAGGAAATGCTCAAGGATATCGCAACGCTGACCGGCGGCGAGGTCATCACCGCTGATCTCGGTCTTGAGCTCAAGGATACCCAGCTGACACAGCTCGGCCGTGCACGTCAGGTTGTCATCTCCAAGGAGAACACAATCATTGTTGACGGCGCAGGCGATTCTGAGGCAATCAAGGCAAGAGTTGCACAGATCCGCGCAGAGATCGAGAACTCCACTTCCGATTTCGACCGCGAGAAGCTGCAGGAGCGTCTTGCAAAGCTCGTCGGCGGTGTCGCTGTCATCAAGGTCGGTGCACCGACTGAGATCGAAATGAAGGAAAAGAAGCTCCGCGTCGAGGATGCACTCGCTGCAACAAAGGCTGCTGTCGAGGAAGGCATCGTCGCAGGCGGCGGTGTTGCACTGCTGAATGCGGCTGACGCAGTCCAGAAGCTCGTTGATTCGCTCGAGGGCGATGAGAAGACCGGTGCAAAGATCATTCTCCGCGCACTGGAGGAGCCGATCCGCCAGATCGCTGCAAACGCAGGTCTCGAGGGCTCTGTCATCATCGAGAACATCAAGCGCGCAAACAAGCCCGGCTACGGCTTCAACGCATATTCCGAGGAGTATGTCGATATGATTCCTGCCGGTATCGTCGATCCGACCAAGGTTACCCGTTCCGCACTGGAAAATGCAGCATCCGTTGCAGCAATGGTGCTGACCACAGAGAGCCTTGTCACCGATATCAAGGAGCCGCTCCCGCCTGCACCCGCAATGCCTGCCGGCGGCATGGATTACTGATATCCGCAGCGCAAAAAAATATCATGGGGTTCGGGGAGATATCTCCGGACCCCATGTTGATTTGTAAAGCAAAAAAATCCGCTCCATTCATCAAAAATTGGAGCGGATTTTTCATTTTGAAGTAATCCTGCGGAAAAAACGGAATATGAGATACGGAACAGTGAACAGCAGCCAGCCGATCACACAGCCGCAGAGATTGAGCAGGATATCATCGACATCGAAAGAGCCGAGGAATGTCAGCACCTGCGAGATTTCGATAAACAGAATCAGCAGCAGGCAGGTGACGGAAAACGCAAAAGGACGCCGCTGCTTTTCAAAGAAGAACGGCAGAAAGAACCCCGCCGGAATAAAGATCAGGATATTGCCCACAATCTGATTCATAATTTTATCATAGAGCGAAAATGACGATACCAGCGAAAGAAACGGGCGAATGGATTTCAGCGGCACGAGATTGGTATACCGGAGGACCACTTCCCAATAGCCCTGCGATTTTGCCAGCGAGAGACGGTAGGCACAGGCGGAAACGCCCTTCACATAGAGCAGCACCACCATCAGAATGATATAGACCAGACAGCATGTGCCCATAAACAGCCTGCCGGTTTCCTTGATTCCTTTCATGTAATCTCCTCACTTTTTCTGATGCTATCATTATAGCATAAAGCAGGAGCGGTTTCAAGCAGATAAACATGAAGATTTCATGAGGGTTTACGTCACTGCGTTGCCGGAGCCGTATGAAGTGCAGACATAAGAGAATTCATGATTTCGCATCCGGCGATGTCAATATAAAAGTTTCGCTCAAGCCTTTTCAAAGGCTTGCGGGTCGAGGGCAGCGCCCTCGTCGCGCATCGCAATGCGCGAAACTCCCCTTTGCATATGAAGAGCTCGGGGGCTTGGGCACCTGCGATAGAGGTGCCCATTCTGAAATAGCATCCGCGAAGCGGATTCTTCTTTCATATTTGTAACAGCCTGTCTCAGCTATTCCGACCACCGGCAGTGCCGGAGCCGTGTGCTCTATCAACGATTTTCACATAAAAAGAAAATCTCCGCCAAAAGACGGAGATTCACAAGCTGGTGGTCGGACTCGAACCGACGCCGGCAGTACCGGAGCCGTGCGCTCTATCAACTGCAAATAGAAAACCCGTCCTGAATAAACAGAACGGGTTTAAGCTGGTGGTCGGACTCGAACCGACGCCGGCAGTGCCGGAGCCGTGTGCTCTGTCAACTGCAAATAGAAAACCCGCCTCACATGAGACGGGTCTAAGCTGGTGGTCGGACTCGAACCGACGACCTGCGCATTACGAATGCGCTGCTCTACCAACTGAGCCACACCAGCACACTATCAATTTTTTCAAGGCACTCGAACCGGCGACCTGCGCATTATGAATGCGCCTTGGTTTCGCTTGCGAAACCATTGTCTACACAACTGAGCCACACCAGCATATACAAGAACCACACCGGCGACTGAACCAATGCCTAGTTATTATAGCATATTTTCATAAAAAAGTCAAGTGGGAGAATAGAAAAAAATTTTTTGCGTAAAAAAGACAGAAAAAGAATTGTAATTTTCAGGAAAGTGTGCTATACTAGAATAGAACTCGCACACCCCACTGTTCTGATTTCAGGGGATTCCTGTTTGATCTATACAGAAAGGAGCGCAGTCTCACCCGACTGCTACAGAAATTATGGCGAAAAACAATAAACGTAAAAAACATGTCTCGTGCCTTGGCGCACTGCTGATCTTCTGCATGCTGCTGATCGTTGCATTGACCGCAGCCGTCAACCTGCTGTTCCGCAACGGCGCCGCTCCGAGCCTGCTCGGCAAGCGATATGTCTACTATACCGGCGACGATATGCCGAACCGTGTTCCGCAGGGTTCGCTCGTCTTTGCCGAGGATACCGATAAAATCAATCAGAAGGATATCGTCCTTTACCGCGATGCACAGGATGCCTACCGCATCGCCGTTGCAAGCCTGATCGTCGATACCGATTCCAATGTCCCGGATCAGACCGGCAAGACCTACTACCTCACCACCGAGAGCAACACCACCGCCGTTCAGGTCGAGGAGACATCGCTCGTCGGTATCTGCAAGCGCAGAAGCAAAGAGCTCGGCGCACTGATCGGATTCCTGACAAGCCTCGCAGGCAAGATCATCGGTCTGGCACTGCCGCTCGTGATCCTGCTGGTTTACTTCGTGTTCTCCTTCTCCGGCAAAAAGGATAACGATATGCTCCCCGATGACGAGGACAACGATCTCGCATTCGTCAAGTCGATCCAGCAGAAGCAGCAGAAGATCGCTGAACGTGATGCAGAGCGCATCGCAAAGGAGCGCAAAAAGACACAGACCTTCGATGATGCCCTCTATGAGGATCCGGATGCACCGTCCTTCAAGCCGCAGCACCGCCTCACCGATGAGGAGGTCGCGCAGATGGAGGAGGAGGAAGCTGCACGCCGCGCTGAGCGCATCGCAGCTGTCCGCAGCCATATGGAGCAGCGCCGCTCAACCGAAACCCCTGACGGCGTTCCGCTCTATACCACCGAGATCATCACAAAGACACACACGCTTTCGATTCCGAAGACCACGGATAAGCCGCTGACCACCACGCAGCAGCGTCCGCTGAAGCCGACACCGACTGAGGACATCCCGCGCCTAACCGCAACCGGTCACATCCAGATCCCGACAGCAGAACAGCTCGCCGAGGAACAGGAGAGCCGTCTGAAGCAGGCACAGGCACTCGCAAGAGCCGCGCAGGATGAAGCATTTACCATGCCGTACAGACCGCGCCGCGAGCAGGAAACCGCAGAACCGGAGATCAGAGGCAGCAGATTTGCTGATCCGGAACCCATGAAGCCGGCACCTGTTCAGGCAGAACCCGCTCCGGCACCCGCACCTGCTCCGGAAGTCACCGCTGCACCGGTCGCTCCGGCAGAAGCACCTGCAGCACCGGATGCGCCTGTCACACCGGCAGCAGCTCCGGCTGAACCGGAAAAGAAGGTCGTCAAGAAGGTTGTCAAGAAAGTCGTCAAGAAGCAGCAGATCAATGCATCCAATTTCGATGACCTCATGGCATTCCTTGATAACGAGCAGAAGAAACTGTGATTCTGCCCATACTATTATAAAAGTGTAATCAGAACAAAGCCGCGGAACCCGATTCCGCGGCTTTGATTTTTGCAATTCAATCCAAAAGTTTCTGAAAATATCCATAATATTTTATATTAAATAAACTATACGTATAATGACCGGAAAACCTTGATTTTTTAGGTGAAATGTGCTATAATATAGTGAATTCTTATACCGTGACAGAAAGGAATCAGATTATGTCGAGGAATCATGATACAAATAGTAAAAAACCGTTTGAGATCCCGCGTCCGGAATTTCCGAAGCGCGCGGTTGTCACAGGCGGTATGCCATACGGTAACAAGGAGCTGCACTTCGGCCATGTCGGCGGCATGCTCGTCTTTGCGGATACCTATGCACGTTTCCTGCGGGACAGAATCGGCAAAGAGAATGTGATCTTTGTCAGCGGCACCGACTGCTACGGCTCCCCGATCGCGGAGGGCTGGCGCAAAAAGGTCGAAGCAGGCGAATTTGAAGGCTCGCTTGAGGATTTCGTCCGGCGCAACCACAACAAGCAGAAGGACACGCTGAAAGCCTACGGCATCTCGCCCAACCTGTTCGGCGCATCCGGCCTCGGCAGAACCAAAGAAATCCACGCGGAATTCACGCTGGAATTCCTGCAGTCTCTTTACGATAAGGGGCAGCTCAACCAGATCACAACCATGCAGTTCTTTGATGAGAAGGCAGGCGTCTTCCTCAACGGACGGCAGGTCATCGGCAAATGCCCCGTCGAGGGATGCACCTCTGAGAAAGGCTATGCGGATGAATGCGATCTCGGGCATCAGTATATGCCGGAGAACCTGTTGAATCCGGTCTCGGCACTGACCGGCGAGACCCCGACCATGAAGCCCGTCACAAACTGGTATTTCAAGCTGCGCGACTACGAAAAGCTGATGCAAGAATGGGTCGGCGAAATGCAGAAGGACAAGAGAATCCGTCCGGTTGTGTGGAAAACGATCTCCGAGTTTCTGAAGCCGCCGGTGATCTATATCAAGCGCGAATTTGAGGAGAAGTATCTGACGCTCAAAAATCAGATGCCTGCACATAACTATCTGGAGGAGCCGAAAAAGCCCTCGTTTACAATCGAATTTGAAAAGCTGCCGGATTGCGACGAAGCCTGCCGCATCCTGACAGAAAACGGCATCCGCTACCGCACTGGCAAGACGCTTGTGCCGTTCCGCCTGACCGGAAACATCGAATGGGGCGTGCCTGCACCGGTTCTGGAGGGCGCCGAAGGTCTGACCGTCTGGGTCTGGCCGGAATCGCTCTGGGCGCCGATCTCGTTCACGCAGGCATATCTTGAATCCGAGGGACATGACAGAGCCGAGTGGAAGAATTACTGGTGCTCGAAGGACGCGACAGTCTATCAGTTCATCGGGCAGGATAACATCTATTTCTACGGCATTGCAGAACCTGCCATGTGGATGGCACAGCAGCAGGCAGATGAAAAGGTATCAAATCCGCCGGAAGGCGAGCTGCAGATGCCGGTCATCGTGGCGAACCACCACATTCTTTTCCTTGATAAGAAGGCATCGAGCTCCGGCGCAGTCAAGCCGCCGATGGCTGACGATCTGCTGAATCACTACACACCGGAACAGCTCCGCATGCACTGGCTCGGTCTCGGACTCGGTCAGCGCTCGGTCAGCTTTATGCCGAAGCCCTACAATCCGGATGCCGATCCGAACGAACAGGATCCGGTCATCAAGGACGGACTGCTGCTCTCGAATGTCTATAACCGCATCATCCGCACGGCGTTCTACACCGCACAGAAGATCACGGACGGCATTCTGCCGGATGTCGCACCGGAGGAGAATATCCTCGCAGATGCGAAAAAGGCAGTGCTTGAATATGAACGGCATATGTCGAAGTTTGCGTTCCACCAGTGCACTTATGTGCTGGACGGCTACATCCGCAATGCGAGCAAGTATATGTCCAAGGCACTGAAGCCCGATGAACAGAGCAAAGAGGAGACCGTGCAGGTGCTCGCAAATCTGTTCTATATGATCCGCATTGCAGGCGTGCTGCTGCACCCGATGGCACCCTTCGGCACAGAAAAGCTGCGTGAATATCTGCAGGTGGATGAGCGCATCTGGTCATGGGATACAATCTTTGAGCCGGTCAGCTTCTTCACCGGCGCAGACCACAAGCTGAAATTCCTGCCGCCGCGCACAGACTTCTTTACGCGCCACGAATCGCAGTTTGCCGAGGCAGCGGACGAGGCATGACAGTTGTCTGGCAGAGCCTTGTCAAGCTCGGAGTGACGATCTATCTGCTCTTTGGATGCTACACGCTCTTTGTCGGATTTCTGGAAAAAAACCGCAAGAAAAAAATCGTCGGCGCGCTCGTGCTGATCGTGCCGACGGTTGCGATAATCGTGATTTTGAAACTGCTTGCGAATAAATACGGGGCATAATTCGGTATCTCCGATGGATTGATAATGGGGGCGCTGCCCCCATACCCCCGCTTAAGGGATACGATCCCTTAAGAATCCCATTTTGTTGAAAACTCCGCAGGCGAATATTTCAAAAATGAAAAGGGGATGTCACTTTTTAGGCGGTTGGCAAATTATAGTTTGAATGTCGCCCATATCAAAAGTTTCGCTCAAGCCTTTTCAAAGGCTTGCGGGTCGAGGGCAGAGCCCTCGTCGCTCGTCGCAACGAGCGAAACTCCCCCGGCGTTCAAGCGTTCGCGGGCTTGGGTGCCTGCAAGTGAGGCACCCATTCATAATAGCATCGCGAAGCGATACCTTATTCATTTTAACCACCTTTTTCTAAGTGAATCCACCTGAAACTTTATTAGCACAATTAAAAATATCCATACCAACCGGTACAGGGATTCTGGTACGCCCGGTGCGATTCGAGCGGAGAGCCTCCGCAGGCGAATCGACGCTATATCCAAAATAAAAATCCCCATACCAAACGGTACAGGGATTCTGGATACGCCCGGTGCGATTCGAACGCATGACCTTCAGAGTCGGAGTCTGACGCTCTATCCAGCTGAGCTACGGGCGCATCTATACGAGCACATTCCTTATTATACCAGATATCAGAAAAATTTGCAAGCCCTTTTTTCAATTTTGCCCGGGAAAAATCAATTTATCCTGACAACACTTGGAAAGGAGTGAAAATATGAATACGACTGCTGATAAAAAACGCTCGATTTATGTCGTCGTGACCAGAACCGGAACAGGCCCTGCAAAAGCCATCCGGCTGATCTCACGGATGCCGTATTCGCATGTTTCTCTCTCCGGAGACGCCTCACTGCACCAACTTTACAGCTTTTGCCGGAACTATACCTATGTGCCGCTTCCGGCTTCATTCAACACAGAATTGATCGGCGAGGGGACACTCGGCAAATTCGCTGACATCCCCTGCGAAATCTATGAGATTCCGCTGACGGACGAACAGTATTCACATTTTCAGTGCATGATCGACCACTTTATCGCCTGCCGTGAGCTCTATTCCTACAGCCTGATCGGTCTGCTGCGCGTCAAGCTGCAGATCGAAAGCGAACTGCGCTATAAGTTTGTCTGTTCGCAGTTTGTCGCATATGTGCTCGAGGAATGCGGCGTCCGGCTCGATAAACCGCCATGTCTCTGCTCCCCGGATGACCTGCGCTATCTGCCCGATGCAAAGCTCATCTACCGCGGCGAGCTCAACCGCTATTATCAGGAGAAAAACGAAGTGCTCTCCTACATGCCGATGGTTTCCGCTGTCTGATGTGCAGCGTAATCGGATAACTGACAAAGCCGCAGAAGCAGTCTGCCCATTGAGGGCGGCAGATACCCGGCTGCCTTTGCCGCGCCGGAAAGCTCCGGCTGCCGGAGCTGCAGCTGCCATTCCCCGCCGCCGAGCGTGATTTCCGCCGTATCGGAAGACTGCTGCTGCGTCACCTGTGCCATGACCGGCGTTCCGCCATAGAGCGTCCGGCGCGTTTGCTGCGCCGTTCTGAGCATGCCGAAGCCGAGTCCCATGACGGAACAATATCCCAAAGCCGCAATTGCTGCGGCTTTTTTTATGCGCTTTTTCATATCAAATCACTCCTGATTCTCTGCAAGCTGCCGGATGGTCTCGCTGAGCGCCTGCCCGATGAGTTCCCCTGCATACTGCGCTTCTTCCAGTGTATTGCCCTGCGAGCCGACCTCGATCAGCAGGCTGCCCGTTGTCATGTCCTGATTGTATTTGCGGTAATCGAACAGAATCGGGCGCGTCAAACCGCTGAACATGGTCTCGGCTGTCTGCTGCAGCCTGCACGCAAAATGGAAATTCTCGCGGTAATCCGGCATATTCATGGTGCCGTCATCGCAGCCGGAGATAATCATGATCTGCGCGGACTGTCTGCCGTTGATTTCCGCGACCGGCGCAATCACCGTGCTGCCGTCCGCAATCGCATCGCGGTGGATATCCAGCGCAATGCAGACGCTCGGATATTCTTCGAGCACGGCGCGGACGGTCTCGGCGCTGTTGTTGTAGCTGCCCGTCCAGACGGGGAAATCGTGCAGCTCCTTCGCATGAATCACGCCGATGCCTGCGGCGGCGAGCTGTTCCGCAATCGCATCCCCGACCATGACCATATTTTTATCCGGCTCCGTTGTCCGGAAGTTGAAGCTCTCGTCATAGTTTCCGGTTTTCGGCGAGACAAAGCTTTCGGTTGTGTGGGTGTGATAGATCAGCACCATCGGCGTGCCGTCGAGTTTTAAGTCAAGCTGCGGCTGAATCTGACTTTCCGCGAGCAGATCGGCATTGTTCCAGAAGGTTGTGTTCCGGACCTGTCCGCCGTTCGGGAGCGTGAGGAACAGATCGCCGGACTGCTGCCCGAAATGCCGGTCAACAATCTCGCCGCCGTTTCCGCTCTGCGTCTGCTGATAGAGCCGCGCATGCCACATCGCCTTTGAGCCCTCAGATTCGCGGTTGATAATCAGCGGATTCTCCGCGGGCGGCTCTGCCGGTGCCAGTGCGGCGGGCTGCGTGACGGTGCCTGTCTCAACAGACGGGGCAGGTTCAGGCTCCGGCGGGGCGGTGGTCTCCGGCTGCGGCTCAGGGGGTAGATCAGCGGCAGCAGCGCAGGATGCAGCACCGATCTCAATAGATTCGAGCGCAGGCATCAGGCGCCAGCCGCAGAGCATGACGCAGCCGGTTGCGCAGAGCAGCGAAATTCGTTTGAATTGTTCGTTCATCGGAACATCTCCTTTTTTATTGATGTCCCAACTATCTCTTGAAGATTTAATTGGAACATCAATATTATACACATTCTGCTAATGCTTATGCAGAGGCGGATTTGAATATGCAAGAGGGGAAAAATCCGTCTTTCCGGATCATTGCCGCAATATAGATAATATACTTAATTATGTCAGTTTCAACAGTCAAAAGAATAACTATTTTTATCCCCGGATTCTGCCCCTTTTTCAGCCGTTTCAATTCATTAAATATATAGCAAAATCCGCCTGAGAGCGGTTTATCAACAATCTGCGGCGAGGGGACATGGCTTTTGTGTAATTCTCCAATGATTCTGAGTTTTGCTTGAAATTATCTCTCCAATATGCTATAATATATCGTGTATAAGACTGCACGAATCCCCATCAGATCAAAGAAAAAAGCACGTGCAGATCTGTAATCTCATTTAACAGAAAAGGATGTGAATGGACTCGTGAATTCCTTTGAAGAAGTGTTTGAAGCCGTTAAGGAATATTGCACGAAGGACGGCAAAGTCGGTGATATTGCAAAGAATCTCTGGCTGGATACGCTGAAACCTGCGCGTCTGGAGGGAACAGACGCTGTTTTTTATTGCTCGTCTGATTTTCAGCGTTCCGTCGTCACAAATAACTATGCCCATTTGCTGCAGGAAGGCTTCGAGCAGATCCTCGGATTTCCGGTCAGCCTGCGTCTCATTGTACAGGAGACAGATGATGCAGCCGATGCTGCGGAACAGGACCGCCAGACCGGTGAGGCACTCGAGAAAACCGCAAAGGACGGCGAATATGCCTACACCTTTGATACATTCATTGTCGGCGGCTCCAACCAGTTTGCCTATGCAGCCTGCACCAGCATTGCCCGCGGTGACGGCAACGGCAACACCTATAACCCGCTCTTTATCTACGGCCCTTCCGGTCTCGGCAAAACACATCTGCTCACGGCAATTTCGCACGAGATGCGAAAGCGCAACCCTGAGCTGAAGATTATCTATGTCACGGGCGAAACATTCACAAATGAACTGATCGAAGCGATCGGCAAAAAGGATACCTCTCAGTTCCACGAAAAATACCGCAGCGCAGATGTCCTGCTCGTCGATGATATCCATTTCATCAGCGGCAAGGACAGCACACAGGAGGAGTTCTTCCATACCTTCAACATCCTGCACGCTGCCGGCAAGCAGATCGTTCTGACCTCTGACCGCCCGCCGAAGGATATCAAGATCCTCGAGGACCGCATCCGGACACGCTTTGAATCCGGTCTGATCACCGATATCTCAATGCCGGATTTTGAGACCAGAGTCGCAATCATCCGCCGCAAGGCAGAGCTGCTCGATCTCAACATTCCGGATGATGTCGCGGAATTCATCGCAAACCGCCTCAAGACCAATATCCGTCAGCTCGAGGGCGCCGTCAAGCGTCTCAAGGCGCTCAAGAGCCTTGCAGATTCCGCGCCTTCGCTTTCGATGGCACAGAGCGTCATCCGCGATATCCTGACCGACGAACAGCCGACACCGGTCACCGTTGAGAATATCATTCAGGAGGTCTCGAACCTCTACGGCGTCACCGCAGACGATATCCGCTCCAAGAAGCGTTCGCAGCAGATCTCCAACGCGAGAAAGGTCGCGATCTATCTGGTACACGATATCACGCAGATGACACTTGCCGCAATCGGCGAGGAATTCGGCAACCGCGATCACTCCACAATTGTCTATGCGGTCAAGTATGTCGAGAAGAATATGAAGAAGGATACGAACCTGCGTGATGCGATCGAGAGCATCACAAAGACCATTCGTGACGGTTCCGGAAAATAATTCTATCCGTTTTTCCACTTGTTTGTGCAAGTGTCCGAAACCTTCAGAATTTGTCGGATTTCAAAAAAATCAACGCGCCGGAAAATTTACAGAATGGTTGCAGGGAGCATATGTTTCTTTTTTCTCGTTTTCAACAGATGTTGAAAACTACGTTAAAAAGTGATCCCGCATTTGCGCTGTTTTTTCATTTTTCTGTGGTCAGATTGTGGAAAACCGGCTGATATACTCCGAGTATTCACAGTTTCAACTAAGTTTTCAACAAATTTTCAATCTGATTCCACTTTTTTCACCGTAACCGTTTTGTCATAAATCGAATTCCACTTTCTCACAATCTTTCAAATTCCGCAGGTGGAAAAATCTGCCGGAACAGAAAGAAGCGGTTTCGGTGCAGCCACGCGGAATTATCATCACCCCGTTTCCGTTTTGCACTTTTCAACCGTCTCTAATACTCCTTCTATTTAATACCTATTATGTGAAGATGAATATGCGCAGCTGATTCTCAACCTGTGAAATGCAGAATGTGGAAACCGCTGACGCATCAACGAAAGGGAATGCTGCATATGAAATACACCTGTCAGAAATCGGATCTCTGTGAGGTCCTGCCGAATGTTGCAAAGGCAGCCAGCGCCAAAACCCCGATGGAAGCCCTCAGTGCAATCTGCCTGAGAGCCGCAGGACAGGAGCTGGAGCTGACCGGCTACGATCTCGAGCTTGGCATCCGGACACAGATTCCGGCAGCCGTCGAGGAAGAAGGTGTTGTCCTGACCGACAGCCGCCTGTTCTCGGAGCTTGTCCGCAGAATGCCGGAGGGCGTCCTGCAGATTGACATCGACGATCATCTCAAAATCACAATCACCGGCGGCGGCACATCCTGCCAGCTCCCCGGCATGCGCGCAGATGAATATCCGGATCTCCCTGACATTGAACAGGAACAGGGTGCGGTCATTCCGCAGAGCCTGCTGAAAAATATGATCGACCAGACCATCTATGCCGTCTCGCTCGATGAAACCAAACCGATCTTTACCGGTGAGCTCATCGAAATGGCAGATGATGCGCTGAATATTGTCGCGCTCGATAACTATCGCATGGCGCTCCGTACAGAGCCGCTGCCCGGTCAGGAGCCGATGAAGTTTGTTGTGCCGGCAAAGGCGCTCCGTGAGATTGAGCATCTGCTCGGCGATGACGAAAAGAACGAAAATCCGTGCAAAATCCGTCTCGATCAGCATCACGCGATGTTTGAGGTCGGGCGCTATATCGTTTACACCAGACTGCTTGCAGGCGATTTCATCAACTACCGCCGCAGCATTCCGGAGAATGCGAAGACCGAGGTCACGCTCAGCCGCCGCGAGCTGATGGACAGCCTGGAGCGCTGCGGTCTGCTGATCTCCGAGAAAAACAAGACCGCTGTCCGGTTCCAGTTTGAGGAGGACAAAGTTCTCATCAGCTGCCAGAATGTTGTCGGCAGCGTTGATGACCAGCTCCCCTGCGATATGACCGGCGAGAAAATGGTCATCGGCTTCAACAACCGTTATCTGCTCGATGCCGTCCGTGCCGTGCAGAGCGACCGCGTCCGACTGTTCCTGACCGCTGCCGACCGTGCAGTCAAGGTTATGGAGGCAGACGGCGACGGCTCTGTCGCAATCATCATGCCGGTTCAGGTCCGCAGATAATCAACTTTCGGGAGAATGCTATGGAAACCATCCGTGTTACGATCAAAACGCCGTTCATCAAGCTGGATCAGCTCATGAAGCTCTCCGGTCTGACGGATACCGGCGGACTTGCAAAGGAGATCATTCAGGACGGGGCTGTCAAGGTCAACGGCGAGGTCTGCACCATGCGCGGCAAGAAAATCCGCAACGGTGACAGCATCACCGTCGAAGGCTATGAGGTCATCGTTTCTGCTCCGACAGAAGAAACTTAAATGCGTGTATTATCACTGAAAGCGGACGGATTCCGCAATCTGGACGGCGTCGCGCTGACACCGCATCCGGAGCGGAATCTGATCTTCGGCAACAATGCGCAGGGCAAGACCAATCTGCTGGAAGCGATCTGGACCTGCACAGGCTGCCGGAGCTTTCGCGGCGCGAAGGAACGGGATTTCATCCAGCTCAAGGCACAGGCGATGCATCTGACGATGACATTCGAGAACAGCCGCAGAGTGCAGGAGATCCAGATTCACATGGCGCGCGGCGACGGAAAACAGAAGAAAATTCTGCTCAATCATGTGCCGCTCAAGGGCGGCGGCGGATTGTTCTCGCAGTTTCAGTGTGTGATCTTTTCACCGGATGACCGCGAGCTGATCCGCTCCGGACCGGAAAAGCGGCGCAGCTTCATGGATTTGTGCGGTTCGCAGATCACCCCCGCCATGCTCGGATGCATCCGGCGGTTCGATCAGCTCACCGCACAGCGCAATGCAGTTTTGAAGCAGATTCAGTTCGGCGGCGCGTCAAAGCGCGATCTTTCGGACTGGGATCTGCAGCTTGCCGCGCACGGCAGTCTGCTGACATGCCTGCGGTATGCGTATATCAAAAAGCTCGCGGCAGTCTGCGAGCAGCTTTACGGCACCATCACGGACGGCAGAGAAAAGCTCTCCGTCAAATACCGTTCCAATCTGTTCCGGAACTCTGAGATTCCGGAAAAGCCGACGCAGGAGATGCAGGAATATTACTACGAGCAGCTCAGAAAATCTGCGGATGATGACATCCGGCTCGGGTTTACTGCGAAGGGCGCCGGCAGAGATGATTTTTCCTGCAAAATCGGCGGACTCTCCGTGCGGGAGTTCGGTTCGCAGGGACAGCAGAAAAGTACCGCTCTGGTGCTGAAGCTTGCACAGGCGGCGGTTTTCTACGATCAAAAGGACGAAACACCGGTGATTCTGCTCGATGACGTCATGGGAGAGCTCGACCCGCAGCGGCAGAAGCTCGTCTATGATATTGTCGGGGATATGCAGATTTTTCTGACTACGCCGCAGCCGGAGGCCGTCGGGCATTTCGGCGAGGGCGCGGTATTCTGCATGGAAAACGGGCGCCTGACCGATCAGGCGGCTCCGGAATAAGGAGAGCAGCGATGTATATTCATCTCGGCGAACAGATATCAATCAACGATACCACAGTGATCGGCGTGTTTGATATGGAAAATACAACGATCGGTCCGGATACGCGCGCGTATCTGAGCCGGCTCGAAAAAGAGGGCAAAGCCGTCAATGTTTCGGCGGAGATGCCCAAAAGCTTTGTTGTCTGCATTGAAAACGGCGAGGAGGTTGCCTATATTTCCTCGATTTCCGTTTCAACTCTGCGCAAGCGCGCACTGACAATGTTTTAACAGGATTTCCGGCTGCACGGAACGCGGCAATATGGAGAGAGGATACAGCTTATGGAAATGGAAGAAATGCTGACAACGCCTGTTCAGGGCGATTATAACGAAAATCAGATTCAGGTTCTGGAAGGACTTGAGGCTGTCCGGAAGCGTCCGGGCATGTATATCGGTACCACGGGCTCGGGCGGTCTGCACCACCTTGTTTATGAAATTGTGGATAACTCGATCGACGAGGCACTTGCAGGCTACTGCACCGAGATCAAGGTCGAGATTCTCGAGGGCGATGTGATCCGCGTCACCGATAACGGACGCGGCATTCCGGTCGGTATGCACCCGAAGGAGAAAATCTCCGCGGCGACTGTTGTCTTTACGGTTCTGCACGCGGGCGGCAAGTTCGGCGGCGGCGGATACAAGGTCGCAGGCGGTCTGCACGGCGTGGGTGCTTCGGTTGTCAACGCGCTTTCCGAATGGCTCGAGCTGACTGTCTGGGACGGCAAGCACAGCTACTTCCAGCGGTTTGAGCGCGGCAAATATACCAAAGAGCTCGAAATGACCGGCGATACCGATCTGCACGGCACATCCGTCACCTTTAAGCCGGACGGCGAAATCTTTGAAGAAACAACGGTTTTCGATTACGAGGTATTGCTCAAGCGCATGCGTGAGCAGGCATTCCTGAATGCAGGACTCAAAATCGAAATCGAGGATAAACGGCATCCGGAGGAGGACCGCCACGAGGTGCTCTGCTATGAGGGCGGTATCCGCCAGTTTATCGAGCATATTCACAAGACGCGCGGTCTCGATCCGCTCTCCGATCAGGTGATCTACTTCAACGGCAAAAAGGATGACAACTCTGTTGAAATCGCAATGCAGTACAATGACAGCTACAACGAAGTGATCATGTCCTTTGCAAACAATGTCCACACGATCGACGGCGGTGTGCATGAGGTCGGCTTCCGCAATGCACTGACAAAAACAATCAACGAATACGGCAAAAAGTTCGGTCTGATGAAGGATGATGCAAAGCTCATGGGCGAGGATGTCCGCGAGGGACTGACCGCAATCATCTCCGTCAAGCTGACAGACTGCCAGTTCGAGAGCCAGACAAAGGTCAAGCTCGGCAATCCGGAGATCAAGCCGTTCGTCGAGCAGACTGTCTGCGAAAAGCTCATGGATTATCTCGAGGAGAATCCGACCGTTGCTGCGGCAATCTTTGAGAAATCGCAGGCGGCGCAGCGCGCAAGAGAGGCTGCGAAGAAAGCCCGCGAAACCGCAAGACGCAAATCCGCAATGGAATCGGCATCGCTGCCGGGCAAGCTTGCGGACTGCTCTGAGCGTGATATCGAGTTTACGGAAATCTACATCGTCGAGGGTGATTCCGCAGGCGGCTCTGCAAAGGAAGGCAGAGACAGACGCTATCAGGCGATTCTGCCGCTCTGGGGCAAGATGCTCAATGTTGAGCGCGTCCGCATCGACAAGGTTTACGGCAATGATAAGCTGCAGCCGGTTGTGACCGCACTCGGCACCTCAATCGGCGAGGATTTTGACATCACAAAGCTGCGCTACGGCAAAGTCATCATCATGGCGGATGCCGATGTGGACGGCTGCCACATCCGCACGCTGCTGCTGACATTCTTCTTCCGGTTTATGCGTCCGCTGATCGAAAACGGCAATGTCTATATCGCACAGCCGCCGCTGTTCCGCGTGACAAAGGGCAAAACGCACAAGTACGCATTCAGCGATGAAGAGCGTGACCGGTATATCGCGGAGCTGACCGCGAACGGCGCAAAAGTCGAAGTCCAGCGCTACAAGGGTCTTGGTGAGATGGACCCCGAGCAGCTCTGGGAAACCACAATGGATCCGGAATCGCGCACGATGATTCAGGTCACAATGGAGGATGCGATGAAGGCGGATGAGATCTTCTCGATCCTCATGGGAGACAAGGTGCAGCCGCGCCGCGAATTCATCGAAACCAACGCAAAATACGCTGTTAATCTGGATGTCTGATCCGAAAGGGATTCTATGGAGAAAGAAGAAAAGCTCCTCTCCGTGCAGTGCAAGCTGAATGACGGGGATTTTGAAGACGTCTTCCGCGTCTACAATGAGACGGAGAAAACGAGTGATAAGCGCATCGGGCTGATCACCTGCGGCGCACTGATCGCGGTCTGCATTTTCATCACGATCATCACAAAGAACATCACATTCCTGTTTTACGCCGCAGGCTGCCTGATCATCGGCATTTCCTATTACGCCGTGCCGGTCAACAAAAAGTTCATCGCTGCCAATAAGCTGCAGTTCGGTGAATGGCGTGAGATCACATTTTATCCGCATGCGCTGACAACGATGGAAATCTTTGACAAAAACGAAGCTGCGGAAATGGATGAGGACGAAATCGAGGAGGCAACAACCTCGTTTTCCACAAGCAGCCTCACCGCTTATGAGAATGCCCGCGGTTTTCTCTTTGCAGAGAGCAAGATCGTCAATCAGTTTGTCTATGTGCCGAAGCGTGAGCTTTCGCGGCAGGCAATTGCGGCGATTCAGGACTTTGCACAGAACAACTGCTCCGGCGGCTATCAGCTCCTTGAGGGCAAATCCATGCTCGAAGATGAGGATGCTCCCCTGCCGGAACAGGAGGATGACGATACCTCGCTGACCTCGAATATCTGCGATCAGTATTACGGCGCGAAGAAGCTGCGTCTCTACAATGCAGAAGGACACCGCATCGAGCTGGATGAAGAAGATGCGGACGAAGCAGAGGCGCTCGGGGAACTCGACGCAGACGAAGATGCCGCGCTCGAGGAGGAGCACACCGAATACATGGATGTGCCGGAGCTCGATGTCGAGGAGGAGTTCGGCCGCATCATTGCGGAGGATGACGGAGAAGCGGAGGATCAGGCGGATGAATAAAACCGGAAAACCGATCATCAGCCGCAGCTATCACATTCCGCTGCCGATGTTTGACGATGCATTTCTGAAATTCCAGAAAAAATACGTATATCCCGG
This sequence comes from Oscillospiraceae bacterium, assembly GCA_017523995.1. The sequence goes on from JAFWUX010000139.1 coordinate 26,539, forward strand.
CAATCTCCTGCTGACAGTTGTGCTGCTCGCGATTGCGGGCGTGTATATCCACGCTGCATTCAAGGATAACAGCAACACGCTGGTCTATCTGCTGATTGTCGCCTGCTTTGCGATTATTCTGGTGCGGTGGTACAGAACCTTCAAACTGCGCCGCGCCGTGCATGATGCGCTCAAAGAGGTTGAGACCGATACCTATCAGCTCTCTGCCTATGAGGACGGACTTGTCATTCATACGGAGGAGGCTGCACCCGCTGCCGAAGATGCGGCAGCACCGCAGGAAACCGATGAAGAACCGGAACAGCCCACGGATGAATCCCCTGCTGAAGAAGGCGGATTCCGGAAGATTTTTCCGGATCAGCCGGTGCAGAATGATCCGGTTGAGGATACCGAGATCACCTTTGGTCCGGATGTGAAAATTCACGATTTTCCGGAATATTTCATGGTGTATCTGGTCAAGCGGAATTTCTATGTGATCCCGAAAAAGGATTTTGCTGACGATGAAATTGAAACGCTGAAAAAACTGTTTCACGTATAAATATAACGAGAATGAAGGAGGAGAAATCCTTTGTACGACACAAGTAATGCAATTATGATCCACCGCGATATCGAGGAGGAGATGCGGTCATCGTTTCTTGCGTATTCGATGTCTGTTATCACATCCCGTGCGCTGCCGGATGTGCGCGACGGTCTGAAGCCGGTTCACCGACGCATTCTCTACACCCTGTTCGAGAAAAGTCTGACGCCGGAAAAGCCGTACCGTAAGTGCGCGGACATCGTCGGTTCCGTGCTCGGTGAGTATCACCCGCACGGCGACGCTTCTGTCTATATGGCACTCGTCCGTCTGGCGCAGAGCTTCTCGATGCGGTATCCGCTGGTGGACGGTCACGGAAACTTCGGTACAGTGGACGGCGACCCGCCTGCTGCATATCGTTATACCGAAGCAAAGATGACGAAAATGTCCATGCAGATGCTGACCGATATCCAGAAGGAAACCGTTGATTTTCAGTCGAACTACGATGACCGTCTGAAAGAGCCGACTGTTCTGCCTGCAAGATTCCCGAATCTGCTGGTCAACGGCTCGGAGGGTATCGCGGTCGGTATGGCATCGCATATCCCGCCGCACAATCTGGGCGAGGTCATTGACGGACTGGATTATCTGATTGAGAATCCGGAGGCGAGCCTTGAGCAGCTGATGCAGTTCATCAAGGGACCGGATTTCCCGACCGGCGGCATCATTATGGGCAGAGCAGGCATCCGCGCCGCTTATGCGACCGGCAGAGGCAAGCTGACTGTCCGCTCCAAAACTGAGATCACCGAGATCAAGAACCGTCAGTGCATCATCGTTTCGGAAATTCCGTACATGGTCAACAAGGCGGAGCTGATCAAGTCGATCGCAGAGCTTGCAAAGGAAAAGCGCGTCGAGGGTATCCATGATATCCGCGATGAATCCGGCAGAGCGGAAAAGGTCCGCATCTGCATCGAGCTCAAAAAGGATGCGAACGCAAATCTTGTGCTGAACCAGCTGTTCCGCTACACCCAGCTGCAGGATACCTACGGCATCATCAATCTGGCGCTGGTCAACGGCATCCCGAAGGAGCTTTCGCTGAAAGAAATCCTCACGCATTATCTCGATCACCAGACCGAGGTTGTGCAGCGTGCATGCAGATTCGATCTGCGCAAGGCACGCGAGCGCGCACATATCCTGCAGGGCTTCGTTGTTGCACTCGATTTCATTGACGAGGTTGTGGAGATTCTCCGCAGTTCGAAAACGATCCCCGAAGGCAAAGAGCGCCTGATCGAGCGCTTCAAAAATGTCGATCTGACAACTTTGCTCGAGGATTCTGCATACCGTGCCGCAATGGGCATGACAGTCGATCCCTCCGAGAAGGAATATCCGACGGTCGGTCTTTCCGATGCGCAGGCAGATGCAATCGTGCAGATGCGTCTCGGTCAGCTGACAGGTCTGGAGCGCGACAAAATTCTCAACGAAGTGCTGTCGCTTTGTGAAAAGATCAACGATCTGCGCGATATTCTCGCACACAGAGAGCGCGTGCTCGGCATCATCCGCGATGATCTCGAGGAGATCCGCGGCAAATTCGGTGATGAGCGCCGCACTGCAATCGAGAATGTCAGCGGCGAAATGGATATTGAGGATCTGATTCCGGTCGAAGACTGCGTTGTGACCTACACGAACTTCGGTTACATCAAGCGCGTTCCGGCAGCGGTTTACAAATCGCAGCGCCGCGGCGGCAGAGGTGTCACCGGCATGAAGCAGCGCGAGGAGGATTTTGTCTCCGAGATGTTTGTCGGCTCAAGTCACGATCATGTACTGTTCTTTACGAACCGCGGCATCATGTTCGATCTCAAGTGCTTTGAGATTCCGATGGGCGGCAAGGATTCCAAGGGTACGAATATTGTCAATCTGCTGCCGCTTGCAGAGAATGAGAAAATCGCTGCCATGATGAAGGTCAGCGAGTTTAATGATGAAAGCTACATCGTCATTGTCACCCGAAACGGCAAGATCAAGAGAACGCCGCTGCCCGCATACAAAAATGTGCGCAAAAACGGTCTGATTGCGATCAAGCTGGATGAGGGCGACGAGATCGAGGGCGTCCGCATGACATGCGGTCAGGATCAGCTCTTTGTCGCGACAAAGAACGGCATGGCGATCCGCGTTGATGAAAACTGCATCCGTCCGCAGGGCAGAAGCGCACACGGTGTCCGCATCATGAAGCTGCGCGGCGATGATGAAATTGTCTCGATGGCGCGCGCCCGCGCAGGTGCAACACTGCTGACGGTCACCGAAAAGGGCTTCGGCAAGCGCACCGAGATCGACAGCTACCGCATTCAGAACCGCGGCGGCTTCGGTCTGACGAACTACAAGCCGGATGAGGAGCGCGGCAAGGTCTGCGGCATCAAGGTTGTGGACGAAACCGACGATATCATGATGATTTCGAGCGACGGCATCATCATCCGCATCCGGACAAGCGATATCCGCATCATGGGCAGAATCGCAAAGGGCGTCCGCGTGATGCGCGTCTCCGAGGAGGGCAAAGTGATGTCCTTCACGCGCACCGAGCACGAGGATGACGCCGAAATCACCGAGGTCGAGCAGCTCTCCGAGGATGAGCTGAAGGCACAGGAGGCGGAGGCTGCCGCGGAGGAATCTGCGGAGGCTGCACAGCCCGAGGAGCCCGCAGAACCCGATGAGCCGGAGGAGGCTGACGAGGCGGATTCCGACGCCGATCAGGACGAATAACAAATAAGGGGGCTGCCGTATGAACCGCATGGAATTTTCGCAGATGCTGAAAAAATGGATATGCGTATTTCTCGGCAGCCTGTTTGTGCAGTGCTTTTTCTGGGCGGTATATTCGCTGCTCGAAATGCGCATCTGGATGTGCGGGCTTTCGGCAATCGTTTCGGCGCTGCTCTATCACTTTCTGCAAAAGGAGGAGCAGACCGGATTATCGCGCAGGAGCGTGTTTTTTGCGGCAATCCCCGCCCCGATGCTGCTCGGCACTGCAATTACGGTGATGCAGTTTATCCGGCATCCGAATCTCAATCTGCTGAGCGCGGAGCTGGACGGCGTTTCTCCGCTGACAGAAACCGTTTCGCTCTATGCTGCGCGGCTTATGATCAACGGCGTGCTGCTGCTGATCTTTGCTGCGGCGGACAGAGCGTTCCGGAACAGGAGTGTGACAGAATATGACGGAAAAACTGCGTAAATTCGCGATTTTACTGATACTCCCCCTGCATCTGTTCCTGACATACGGAACAGGCGGAATGGAAGGCACTGCCGTGATTATCGTGGTTCTGATTACGGTGCTGGCAGTATTTGCGCTGTCCTTTTGGCAGCTTCAGAGCTTTACCGCAAAGCACAGCAATCTGCGCGCGTTCAGCGGCGATTATCTCCCGTATCTGCTTCAGGCTGTGCTGGTCGGCATTGCGGAGGGGCTGATCTATTATTTTGCAGTCGGGACAATGCATGTGAATATTCTGAGCGAAAACTGGGGCAAGGGGCTGTATTTTACGGTTTCGATCGCTGAGCTGATTCTCGGTGCGTTGGTTGCACTTGTGACGGGCGCGGCGCGGACGATGCTCTATCACGATGAAAAGAGGTAACGATTTATGACAAACGCGGAGATCCTTTCTCATATTGACCACACGATCCTCAAGGCGGATGCAAAATGGGAGGATGTTGCGCAGATCTGTGAAGAAGCACTGCAGTATCACACGGCATCGGTCTGCATCCCGCCGTGGTATGTTGCAAGAGCAAAGCAGACCTATCCGGAACTGAATGTCTGCACGGTGGTCGGGTTTCCGCTCGGCTATGAGGAATCTGCGGCAAAGGCGCAGGAGGCAGGGCTCGCACTCGCTGCCGGCGCCCGCGAAATTGACATGGTTATCAACATTGCTGCGTTGAAAAACGGCGATGACGAAACCGTGCTCGCGGATATCAAAAATCTCCGCACGGCATGTCATACGGCGATTCTCAAGGTCATTGTCGAGACCTGCTATCTGACGGAGGATGAGAAAATCCGCGTCTGCAAGCTCGTGACAGAGGGCGGCGGCGATTATATCAAGACTTCGACGGGTTTCGGCTCTGCCGGTGCACAGTTGGAGGATATTGCGCTGTTTAAGCAGCATATCGGACCGAATATCAAAATCAAGGCGGCAGGCGGCATCCGCACGAGAGAGCAGATGGTCGCATTTCTCGAGGCAGGCTGCGACCGCATCGGATGCAGCGCTGCAAGAATCCTCTTTGACGAGGCATGAGAACGCTGCTCAGCGGATACCATAAAACGACGCAGGAGCTGATGTTTTGCGTCTATGCAGCGGAGATTCCGGAGAGCGGAAAGCGGCAGACGCACAGAGCCGCGCATTTTGCGGCGCTCGATCTGCTCGGCGCAGCGCTTGCGGAGGATTTCGGGCTGCGGCATGCGGTGATCCGCCGTGTCGGACTTGGAAAACCCGAGCTGATACACGATTTTCTTCATATGAACCTCTCGCACTGCAAGGGGCTTGCGGTTGCTGCCGTCGGGCGGATGCCGCTCGGTGTCGATGCGGAGGGAACGCGCGCGGTCAAAGACGCATTGATGCAGAAGGTCTGTGCGCCGGAGGAGATCGCGCAGATTCAGGCAGCAAATGACAAAAATCGCGCATTTACGAAACTCTGGACATTAAAAGAAGCATACGCAAAATACACCGGCGAAGGCATCGGGCTTGATTTTTCAAAGCTTTGGTTTTCGCTCGGGGAGAACGTCATCTTTCATCATCCGGATGCAGGGAAAGTCCGTTTTGCACAGCTTGCGGATCGCTCCGGCTGCATCGTGTCTCTCTGCTGCCCGCAGCGGGACGATATCAACATTGCATATAACAGCGAATTTTTCGCATGAATAGATTGCGATTCCGGAAGGAATCATCTTCGGCACCGCAAGGCGCGGTGCTGAAAAAGGGAGGATTTTTTATGCTGACGATTGATCTTCGCGGACATCTCGCGGTGATTACAGGCGCGTCGGGCATGCTCGGCCGCGTCATTGCAAGAACCTTTGCCGACTGCGGCGCAGATCTGGTGCTGCATTATTTCCACGGCAAGGATGAAGCCGAAACGCTTGCAGGTGAGCTGCGCCGCAAAACCGGCCGCAGAGTCATGACCGTGCAGGCAGATATCACCTCGGCAGAGGATGTGCAGCGCATGAAGCAGGAGATCACGGGGCGCATCGGCGTGCCGGATATTCTCGTGCACAATGCGGTGATTCAGTATGACCGCAAGCCGATTATCGAGCAGGATCTGACGGCGTTTGACAGCCAGTATCAGTCCTGCGTGATGCAGACTGTCCACATGACGCAGGCATTCGTGCCGGATATCATTGCCAAGGGCAACGGCGGCAGAATTGTTGTCATCAACACCGAATGCGCGGCAATGGCAGAGGAGACATGGGGCGCCTATACGGCGGCAAAGCGCGGTCTGGACGGACTGGTGCGCGTGCTTGCAAAGGAGCTCGGTCCGCATCAGATCACGGTCAATCAGGTGGCGCCCGGCTGGACGATCACCGAGGCAGACCGCCGCAATCACACCGAATCGCAGCCGGATTATGAAAAATCCGTGCCGCTCGGCAGACGCGGAACCGATCTGGAAATTGCGCAGATGTGTGCATTTCTCGCATCCCCGATTGCATCGTTCACAACCGGTGCCTATATCCCTGTCTCCGGCGGCAGAGTAATGCCCGCGATATAAGCAGAATCGCCTTCGGCGATGATATTGATATTGGGCTCCGCCCAAACCCGCCAAAGGGATGTAATCCCTTTGGAATCCCGTTTTTGGATGATATGAAAAGCTTTTTGAGACTTTCTGCACTGCTGTAAGCAGTATCGTAATGAAAACATAATACAGATTCCGGCGCATGCGGGCTCGAAGGTGCTGAGTGAAATGATACACTTGAAAAAAGAAGGAGAATCATCATGCGATATATGCTTTGTTATGCTTTGATGCAAAGATCAGCGAAGGTGGAAACCGAATACTTTGAGAAATTCGAGGATGCCGTGATGCGGTATACAGTCCTGTGCAGCAATTGCGAGGACGTTGTGCTTGCCGATACTGCCGCAGAAAAGATCATCCGGCATTATTCATACCGGCATACTGCCAATGGCGCTTCTGTGACAAGTAACTGATCCTGTTTATTTTTAGGCGAAAGCCGTCTGATCTTCACTGACTGGAAAGGACGCAGATATGAGCACTTCATTTGATGTGATCACCAAGTCTGACAAGGTTCCGACTGTAAAGGAACTGACGGACGCGCTGTTTGCACTGCCGCAGTTTGCGCGCACAGGCATCCGTATGGATGAGATAGAAGTGCAATTACGGGATCAGGACGGGATTTTACCGCCGGAGCAGTATTCTGATATCCCATTGGACAGAGTATGGAGCTTTGTTCTGAAATCAGAAGACAGCATCTACTTTATTTCCTATCGCACACAACGAACCGATGATGAAAACTGGTGGGTGATCGAAAGCAGAGCGCTGCAAGACGCGGGAAGAGCTTTATATGTGGCGATCCCCTGCGCACTTGCGAAGCTGACGAACGGACTGACAGGCTCCGCAGACAGCGCATGGCACAACGGCAGAGATGACTACACCGGCGCTGAGATGTGGGATGAGTTTGTGCAGACCGAGCTGCCGTACTGCTTTGCGAAGAAGCCGTTTTTCTGTCCGGTGCTGAACGCTGAGCTGATTGTGGAAGGCGGAGGACAATGGGGCAGAAAGGTCACAGAGCCGTATATGCGCCGCTGTCAGAATGTGCTGCTCAACATGCCCGATTCGCTGCTTGATGCGATCTGCGGGGCGGCAAAGAAATACTGGCTGCGCACAAAAAACCGGAAGGAAACAAATGCCGTCCGTCCGGTTCTGATGACAGAAGATTTGCCCGCCGGGGAGATTTTGCAGTATATCCACTTCGACACGCTGGAGCTTTATACTCCGAAGGATGAATCACAGATCGGCTTCGGTCTTTTCGGCGAATGCGACTGGGAGAAAGGACGGGAAATCGAAGCCGTCATTTTAGACGGCAGACTGATCTATTTCGGCGTTTATATGATGTCGCCGTGGGAATACGACAAATGCCGCGAAGAATTCATCGAGGAATGCGGCAGCGCCGAGAGCTTTGACCGCTCAAATTATGCTTTATAACTGCGTTTGCAGTGAATATATTAAAATACTGATCCGGAGGAATCTCAAATGAGTACCAACAGCTATGAATCCCCGTTTTGCACCCGTTATGCGAGCAAGGAGATGCAGTATCTCTTTTCCGCAGACAAGAAGTTTTCCACATGGCGCCGCCTGTGGGTTGCGCTTGCAAGAGCCGAGCATGAGCTCGGGCTCAATGTGACCGCAGAGCAGGTCGCGGAGCTCGAAGCACACATCTATGATATCGACTATGAGGCAGCCGCAAAGCGCGAAAAGGAATGCCGCCACGATGTCATGTCCCATGTTTACGCCTACGGACTCGTCTGTCCGAATGCAAAGGGCATCATCCACCTCGGCGCAACATCCTGCTATGTCGGCGACAACACCGATATTATCATCATGCGCGATGCACTGAAGCTCGTCCGCACAAAGCTTGTGACGGTTCTGGGCAATCTCGCAAAATTCGCTGAGGAGTGGAAGGCGCAGCCCTGCCTCGCATATACCCACTGTCAGCCGGCACAGCTGACAACCGTCGGCAAGCGCGCAACGCTCTGGATGAACGAGCTGCTGATGGACCTCGAGGAACTGGATTTCCAGATCGGCAGAATGAAGCTGCTGGGCTCCAAGGGTACAACCGGTACGCAGGCATCCTTCATGGAGCTGTTCCACGGCGACGGCACCAAGATTCGCGCAATGGAGGCAAAGATTGCGGAGGAAATGGGCTTTGCACCGGATGCGATTGTTCCGGTTTCCGGTCAGACCTATTCGAGAAAGGTCGATGCACAGGTTCTGAATGTCCTCTCCGGCATTGCACAGAGCGCGATGAAATTTGCAAATGATATGCGTCTGCTCCAGTCTTTCAAGGAGATGGAGGAGCCGTTTGAATCCGGTCAGATCGGTTCTTCGGCGATGGCATATAAGCGCAACCCGATGCGCTGCGAGCGGATCACCGCACTGGCACGTTATCTCATCACCGATACGCTGAATCCGGCATTTACTGCAGGTACACAGTGGTTTGAGCGCACCCTTGATGATTCCGCAAACAAGAGAATCGCCGTTGCGGAGGGATTCCTTGCAGCGGATGCAATCCTCAACATCATGATGAATGTCACGAGCGGCATGGTTGTGTATCCGGCAGTTATCCGTCAGCGCGTGATGAATGAGCTGCCCTTCATGGCAACCGAAAACGTCATCATGGATGCAGCGGCACGCGGAGGCGACCGTCAGGAGCTGCACGAGCATATCCGTCAGCACTCGATGGCAGCCGGTGCAGAGGTCAAGCAGAAGGGTCTCAAGAACGACCTTTGCGAGCGCATCGTCAATGACCCGATCTTCGGTGTCACCGCGGAGGAGCTCGAGGCAAATCTCGATCCTTCCAATTACATCGGCAGAAGCGTGCAGCAGGTTGAGGAGTTCCTCGCGGAGTTCATCGCGCCGGTGCTCAAGGATGCGGAATCTGCTGCGGACGTTGAACTGACTGTTTGAGCGAAGAATCCAAAAACAGGAGAAATGTGAAGAATCTCTTGACATTTTTTCAAAAATGCACTATAATAAAAATTACTTGTCGGCATATGTCAGTAGAGCTGCTATGCCTGATTAGTTCAATAAACAAGGAGGCTTGGCAGTGAAGACCAACAAATCCGTCTTTTTCATCGTGTTCATTCTGATCCTTGCGTTCGCGGCTTCCACCGTGTTCGGCGTTCGGAATCAATACGGTGATCTGACAACCACCTATATCAAGGGCCTGAAGGACATCCGTCTCGGCATTGATATTCAGGGTGGTGTCGATGTCACATTCGCACCGGCGGATGATAGCATCGACGCATCGAAGGCACAGCTTGAGGCTGTGCAGGAAGTCATGAAGGCCCGACTCGTAACGCTCGGCATCAATGACTATGAAGTGTACATCGACGAGAGCAACGATAAGGTAATCGTCCGCTTCCCGTGGCAGACCGGTGAGAGCAATTTTGATCCGCAGGCTGCTGTCAAGGAGCTCGGTGATACCGCACAGCTTCAGTTCCGCAAGGGTTTCCGTTATGACAGCTCGGTTGACGATGACGGCAACACCACAATCGTTCCGCAGGGCGATATCGTCCTCGAGGGTACGGATGTCGAGGAGGCATATGTTTCCTATGAGCGTGATTCCAACGGCAACCAGACCGGCAACTATTCCGTTGCACTGGCACTGAAGGAAAGCGGCAAGGAGGCATTCCGTGAGGCAACGCAGGGCGCTGTCAATCAGGAGCCGGATTATCTCGATACGAGCGGTTCGCAGTCCCGTTATGTCATCTCCATCTGGATGGATACCAACTGCATTTCCTATCCGTCCGTCAACTCCGTCATCAGCGACGGCAATGCTGTCATCACCGGCGATTTCGATTATGACAGCGCAAAGGCACTCGCAGATAAAATCAACGGCGGCGCGCTGCCGTTCAACCTCACCACAGAGCAGTTCAAGACCATCTCCCCGAGCATGGGCAAGGGCGCGCTCCAGATCATGATGATCTCCGGCATCATTGCACTGGTTCTGATCATGATCTACATGGTGATTCTGTACCGTCTGCCGGGCTTTGTTGCAGCAGTTGCACTGCTCGGTCAGGTCGCAGGTACACTGGCTGTTATCTCCGGCTGGTTCGGATTTGAAGATTCCAACACACTGACCATTCCGGGTATTGCAGGTATCATCCTCGCAATCGGTATGGGCGTTGACTGTAACATCATCACCGGCGAGCGCATCAAGGAGGAGCTGAACACCGGCAAGTCGCTGGATTCCGCTCTGAAGTCCGCATACAAGCGTTCCTTCACCTCGATCCTTGACGGTAACATGACGGTTATCATCGTTGCAATCATTCTGATGGGCGCATTCGGTGTTTCGTCCAGCTTCTTTGCAAAGCTGCTGTCGTTCCTGTTCCGCTGGTTCGGCGTCTCGACGGAGGGTACCATCTTCTCCTTCGGCTTCACGCTGCTGACCGGTGTTGTGTTCAACTTTATCATGGGCGTTCTGGCTTCCCGACTGATGCTGACCTCTCTTTCAAAGTTCAAATGCTTCCAGAACAGAAAACTGTACGGAGGTGCTGAGAAATGAGTAAGTCTAACAAGAAGAAAAATGCTGTCAATACAAATATTCAGTCGATTCTGGAGCAGGTGAAGGTCCGCGATTTCTACGGAACCCGCAAAGTGTTCTTCACGCTTTCCGCAATTCTGATGGTTGTTGTGCTGCTCTGCTGCTTCATCTTCGGCGTGAATATCTCGATCGAGTTCAAGGGCGGTACGCTCTCGACCTACAGCTACACCGGCGACATCAATGAAAGCGATATCGCATCGCTCGCAAAGGATTACCTCGGCACGGCTGTCAATGTCCAGACCGGTGAAGCCTTCACCGGCGAAAAGGAAAAGACCTTTACGCTTTCGTTCAGCATGAAAAAGGCATTCTCCTCGGAGATGCAGGATGAAATGCTGTCGAAGCTGCAGGAGAAGTATCCGGACAGCAACATTCAGGCGCTCGAAACCAATGACGTTGCTGCAAAATCCGGTAAGAAGTTCCTTGCAAAGTGCCTCGTTGCGGCAATCTTTGCATCGGTTGTCCTGATTCTTTACATCTCGTGGAGATTCAAGCGCATCTCCGGCTGGAGTGCAGGTATCTTTGCAGTTGTTGCACTGCTGCATGACCTTGTCATCGTATTCGGTACCTTCATCCTCTGCCGCTTCGAGATCGACTCGAACTTCATGGCGGTTATCCTGACAATTCTCGGTTACTCTGTCAACGATACCATCGTTATTTATGACAGAATCCGTGAGAACCAGAATCTCCTGCCGGCAGGCACCAAGCTGCCTGAGCTCGTCAACATCTCCCTGAGCCAGACCATTCGCAGAACGATCCGTACCTCGATCACCACGATCACTGCGATGCTGATAGTCTCGATCCTCGCTGTTACGAATAACGTCAGCTCGATCCTGCGTTTCAGCATCCCGATGACTGCTGGTATGATCTCCGGATGCTATTCCTCGCTCTGCCTCGCACCGATGCTCTGGACCGCATGGAAAACGCGCGTCAAGAAGGAAAGCACCGCAACAACCGAGGAGTAATATGCATAAATTGCGGCGGTTTGCAAGGAATTTGCAAAAATTTCAGGCATTCCCTGCGGCTCCTTGTGTGAAACACTGAAATTCAACGAAGCACCTTGCATTCGCAGGGTGCTTCGTGTTATAATATACTATGTGAAATAATAGGTTTGATTGTTGAAAGGGATGAAGCATCGGAGGCAAAACATGAAAGCAGCAGTTTCAACAGCGTGTCTGTTCCCGAAACCGACAGAGGATGCACTCTATGACCTCTGCCTGCACGGAATCCAGACCGTTGAGATCTTCCTGAACGCACCGAGCGAATGCCGTCCGGTGTTCGCGAATGATCTCAGTGCCATGCTGCGGCGGTTCGGCATCTCCTGCTGTTCCGTTCATCCGTGGACTGCCCCGAACGAAAGCTTCATGCTGTTTTCGCGATATCCGCGCAGATGCACGGATTTTCTCGATGAAGCAAAGCTGGTCTTCTCGCTGATGCAGAAGGTCGGCGCAAGCTATTATGTCCTGCACGGCTGCTATCCCGGCAGAGTGACGCCCGAAATCTACTGCGAACGCTTCCATCTGCTTGCAGAGACCGCAAAGGAATTCGGCGTGACTGTCACGCAGGAAAACGTCCACCTCTTTGAGAGTCAGCATCTGCGCTTTCTCAAGGAGTTCTGCCGCATCTTAGGGGATGAGGCAAAGCTGACATTTGATACCAAACAGGCGGTCCGCGCCGGCATGAGCATTGATGAAGCCGTGCGGCTGCTTGGCAAACATATCGTGCATGTCCACCTGAGCGACCACGGCGATCTCGGCGACTGCCTGCGCATCGGCAAAGGCAGATTCCAGATTGCACCGTTTCTCAGTGCACTGCATGCACAGGGCTTTGACGGCACCGTCACGCTCGAGCTTTACCGCGAGGCGTTCGGCAGCACCGCAGAGCTCGCGGAGGACTGGCAGAAAATAGAACGCCTGATCCGCATTGCAGAAAAACAGAAAACCGGTTCAGCCGGATAAAATGTAGAACAACAAAACGAAAGGAGCCTGCCTTATGCGCTGCCCGTGGTGCGGCGAGGAAGATACAAAAGTCATCGACTCGCGCTCAGTGGAAGGAAAAAAGAAGCGCCGCCGCTGCTGCACAAAATGCGGCAGAAGGTTCAACACCTTTGAATGCGTCGAGCGCCCGATGCTCATGGTCGCAAAGCGTGACGGTTCGCTGGAGCCGTTCAACCGCAACAAGCTGATCGGCGGCATCGTCAATTCGATCAAGAAACGCCCCGTCAAGATGGAACAGGTCAACGGACTTGTCGATGAAATCGAAGCGGAGCTCAGCGGCGAAATGGTCTCAACTGTCTCGCCTGACCGGATCGGCAGCATGGTCATGGAACGGCTCATGAAGATCGACACCGTTGCGTATGTGCGGTTCGCGTCGGTCTATATGGCATTCTCCGACGTCGCGGATTTTGTGCGCGTCATCAGTGAGATGCAGCAGAAATCCGATCAGCGCTCTAACGGACAGGACGCATAAGCTGCGTCTCTGCATCATAGATAACCGCGCCCGCGAGTGCATTTTCACAGAGCAGAAGCTCTGCATAAAGATTGTGCCCGCTGTCGCCTGTCACCGGATATAAGCAGCGCGTGATTTCAGCACCTGCAAAAGATTCCGGCGAAATCCCCTGCGCATGCTGCAGCTGCAGCCAGCTCTGACCGTTCGGCGTCAGCCATTCTTCGGGCATCACCGCCTCGGAGATCTCCGGCGCACCGACCTGCCAGCCGCGCAGATTCAGCCATGCTTCGCGCCCCTCTGCGGAATCCGGCAGAAGTTCCTTCTGCGGCTGCTGCGGCTTTTTGAGCAGCACGAACAATCCGGCAAAGAGCAGAAGCATCGCAAGCACGATTCCGAAGCGCAGCAAAAGCTGCCTGATTCTGATTACCATATGTAAGCCCCCTCGCTCTGCATAATATGCATACGGCGGCGCGGCTATGACAATATGCGGAAGGAGACACAAAGCATGCGTCTTGACCGCTTTCTCTCCGGACAGACCGCTTATTCACGCAAGGAGCTGACTGCGATGATCCGCAGCGGCGCCGTGACAGTCGGCGGTGCTGTCATCCGGAAACCCGATACGCAGATTGATCCTGAGCAGACTGCCGTCACGCTCCGCGGCGAGCAGATCGCCTACGCTGCGCATCATTACTATCTGCTGCACAAGCCTGCGGGCGTCATAACGGCGTCGCGCGATCCGAAGCAGAAAACCGTTCTCGACCTGCTCAAACCGCAGGACAGGCTGCAGGGTCTGTTCGCGAGCGGCAGGCTGGATATTGATACCGAGGGGCTGCTGCTCATCACCGATGACGGCGCGCTCTCACATCAGATGCTTTCCCCGAAGCACCATGTCGCAAAGTATTATCTCGTGCGGCTTGCAGAGCCATTCCGCGCAGAATACACGGACATGTTCCGCGCCGGCATGATGCTGCGCGAGGGCGACAGCGAAGAAGCCTGTCTGCCTGCGGCGTGCAGAGCAGTCTCAGAGCATCTTGCGGTGCTGGAGCTGCATGAGGGAAAATATCATCAGGTCAAGCGGATGTTCGCTGCAGCCGGAAACCATGTTGAAAATCTGCTGCGCGTGGGCATCGGAGCACTCCGTTTACCGCCCGATCTGGCGCCCGGAAGCTACATCAACATTTTCAACAAAGATGTATATTCTGCGTTGAAAAATTCGGATATTTCGGAAGTCTGCGCGTTTTGTGCAGAATATTATTCGTCATATTGGATAAAGGAATGGAAATAAGTTTGGTCAATAATCATCTTGACCGATTGCAAAAAATCTGGTATGATTGTATCAGCGGCTGAATGGGAGAATTCTGCCCTCACGGAATCCCCTGACAGCCACAAAAGCCATGTTTCATTATGTATGCGGTCAGGCGCATACTTGCAGGATGAGACATCCGGATTCTCCTTCCGGCTGCCGGCTCTGCATGGATAAATTTTTTGATAAGATTCAGGAGGACATGAGAATGGCAAGTTTGTCTTTGCGGGGTATCTACAAGAAGTATCCCGGCGGTGTTGTCGCCGTTTCCGACGTTAACCTCGAAATCCGCGATAAGGAGTTTATCGTTCTGGTCGGTCCGTCCGGCTGCGGTAAGTCCACAACACTGCGTATGATCGCCGGTCTGGAGGAAATCTCCGAGGGCGAGCTCTATATCGGTGACCGTCTGGTCAATGATATTGCGCCGAAGGACCGCGATATCGCAATGGTGTTCCAGAACTACGCTCTGTATCCGCATATGACGGTTTTCGATAACATGGCATTCGGTCTGAAGCTCCGCAAGGTGCCGAAGGATGAGATCGCACGCAAGGTTGAAGAGGCTGCAAGAATCCTCGACCTGACCCCGCTGCTCAACCGTAAGCCGAAGGCAATGTCCGGCGGTCAGCGTCAGAGAGTTGCGCTGGGCCGTGCAATCGTCCGTAACCCGCAGGTCTTCCTGCTTGACGAGCCGCTGTCCAACCTGGACGCAAAGCTCCGTGCAC
>JAFWUX010000140.1 GCA_017523995.1 Oscillospiraceae bacterium
CAGGGGTACGTCATGGAAACAACAGATCCGGCATGAACTTGACCGTCTGGTGCCGGAAGTGAAGAATCTCGCTGAACTGTTTGCAATCATGGAGGAGCACGGTTTCTCAGTCCGGCGCGGCAGGTATCTGATGCTGAAAGCACCGGATCAGAAGCGTGCGATCAGGCTTGACAATCTCGGTGACCTCTATTCACTCGACTGTCTGGATATTCGCATTCTATATCATACCGGCGAACTGCAAAATTGCGTTCGACTCACCGATTTACAGAAAGCCTACGGTCTGGTGCTGGGTGAAACCGTCACGCTGAAGCGGGAAGGCAGAAATCATACAGATATTCAAAGGCTTGCAGCACAACTTGCGGTGATCAGTCGCGAAGGCATCCGCTCGATCGGTGAAGTCGAGGGCAAAGCAGAAGCATACCGCGCTGAGTGTCGGCGAATTGCAGGTGAGATTGAAAATCTTGATAAGTCGTCAGCCGATGCCGAAAAGCAGCTTTCCGTTCTGCAAAATCAATATGAAAAAGCAAAGCAGCATTTTGATGTATACAGCGACATCGCGCAGACTTACAGGACAATCTCACAGGGCGACTATATCTCCAAACTCACAGAGGAAGAACGCAAGCGGCAGGCTGCCAAAAAGTCGCGCAGGAAGAGTGTGTCACTTTGAGACAAACAAAGCGGGCAAGCAAGCCCTCAATCCGCATCTTGACTTTAAATTGTAAAAGTGTTATAATGATGGTGATATATTCGCTGTTGGAAACGGAGATTATATGTTTAAGACAGTAAGAACCGCTATGACAAGAAAGGCGGCGGTCAGATGAATATTCAGGAACGCAGAAACAAGGACGGAAAGATCACCTCGTATCGCATACGTGTGTTTGATCATCGGGATACGCAGACTTACAAGCAGGTATTCCGGACGCTTTCAATCAAGTATGATTCGACAAAATCCGAAGCGTGGAACCGCAGGAACGCCAAAAAGCAGGGCGCGATCTTTGAAAAGCAAATCGAGGAGCATACGATCAGCGATTCGCACATCACCTTTGACAGTTACTGCGAATACGCAATCGACATGAAGGAGTAGGCAGGACTTTCGCCTTCGACAATCTACAGCTACACCGGCTGCCGAAAGCGTGTCGCGCTGTACATCGGGCATATTCAGCTCAAACAGCTTACCCCTGCGGCGATCAACAAGGCGTATTCCGATATGCTCAGTACAGGTGTGTCAAAGGCGACGGTCTATCAGTATCATCTGTTCATCCACTCCATGCTTGCTATGGCATTCAAGGAGAATCTGATTCCCCGCAACTATGCAAGCGCAGCGATGCCGCCGAAGCGTGATGCGAAAGAAGTGCAGGCACTCAGCGAAGATGAAATCAATGCATTCTTCACGGCACTCTACGCAGACAACAAGCACTATATGTATCAGGTGCTGTTCAGTCTGATGCTTGCCACAGGATGCCGCATTGGGGAGATTTGCGCATTGACATGGGACAATATTGATTTTGAGAGCAACCGCATTCACATTTGCCGACATTTTGTTTGCGGTAAATCCGGCTCACAGATTGTGGACGGCTGCAAGACGAATGCCGGTGATCGCTGGCTGACTCTTGATGAAAGTATTATGGGAATGCTCAGAGAATATCGAGCTTACTATCTCAAAAAGGCGGAAAGATACGGCAGTAAGTGGAATAACGGGGAAAATGCCGTATTCTACGCCGAAAAACGATACGGCGGCTGTATCAATCCGGATACTGTGCGGGCGTTTCTGAACAGTTTTACCAAGACGCACGGGCTGCAAAAAATTCATCCCCATATGTTCCGTCATACATCGGTTAGCCTTCAGCTTCAGGCAGGCATCAGCATTGCGGATGCTGCCAAGCGAGCAGGACACGCCAGGCCGGATGTCACCATGAGGATTTACTCTCATGCGCTGAAAAAGAATGATCTGCACTGCTGCGAGGCAGTTACGAAAGCAATGCCGAAAATGCCGAAGCGTGGAGCTGACTGACAGAATACAAAAAGCTGCGATAATTCTATCTTCCTGCATCGTTCAGAAACATCAAAGTTGACCGGTTGTTGACCAATCAGCAGACCTGACCGCTGAAATCGACTGATAACATCGCAATTTCGCGGTGAGGGTTGAAATTTCACGGTTAATTTGCTATAAGCGGGCAGCGCCCGCCTGCATTGATCTAA
>JAFWUX010000141.1 GCA_017523995.1 Oscillospiraceae bacterium
GAAAAAGTGTCGCTGTACTTCTACGAAAATGAAGCAGAGAAGCTGATCCTGCTCACGAGTTTGTATCTGTCTGCGTTCGGAAATCCGGCGCACGACTATTTTCCGGAGATTGGTCTGACGCGGAAGGGTTCGGGAAGCTCCCGGCCTGCGGAGCAGGAACATTCGCAATCGTAAACGTGAATCCCAAGTCAGTCCTGTTCAGCCGAAAACGGCGGTACAGGACTGATATTGGGGTGAGTATCACAGAAGTTCTGAAATCGCGTATTTTCGCACATTTCACATAATGAACACAGATTGAAATGAGAGAAAGGATGAGAGAATGAAAACTTTCAGCATCAGCTTTACGCTGGGCAAGGGAACGGCAGCACACGGGGCGAATATTCAGCACAACAACAGAAAGTTCACCGCAGCGAATGTGGACGAGACGCGCTTCACATCAAACATCACATACAAGGAACAGTACATCGAGGATGCTTACCTGCAACTGTTCAGTAAAGCGCTGCGGGAGTACAACGCAAAACAGAAGAAAGATTGCCGCAAAATTGAAGATTACTATGCGCACATCGTTCGCGGACGGAGAGAGGAACCGTTCTATGAAGCGATCGTCCAGTTCGGCGACTGCCACAACGCGGCATCAGGAACACCGAACGGCGATCGTGTCAAGGCAATGCTTGACGAGTATATGAAAATGTTTCAGGTGCGAAACCCGAATCTGTATGTGTTCAACGCGGTGCTGCACGATGACGAGGCTTCGCCGCATCTGCATATCGACTTCATCCCCTATTACACATACTGCCGAAAGATCGGTTTGTCAAAAGGCGTGTCGATGCGTGCGGCATTGCAGGAGATGGGTTATGCGCCGAAGAACGGTCAGGCGAATCAACTGGTCGCATGGGAAGAAGCCGAGCGCAAATACATGGAGGAGATTTTGCATCGGCATGGGTATGAGCGCGAGGACAAAGACGCGCACTATCCGCACATGACGGTCGAGCAGTACAAGGCATCGCAGGAAGCGAAAAACATGACTGCTGCGCTGAAATCGAGTCAGCCGTTCAGTGTCTATGATGACATTCGTGAACTGAAGATGCGGCTCGCTGCATCAGAGCGACGCGTCGATGTGATGACCGAGCAGATGCAGTCGCCCTATGAGTGCGCGCAATGCTGCTTCAAAGTCTTTGTCCTGCTGTGCAGTACGTTTCGCCGGACCGCGCATCCGTCCTCCGGCGCGGCGGTATTTCACAGATGCCGCGCGGAATTCCAGCAAGCCGGAGATGTTCTCTTCCGTATACTGCTTGCCGTCTTGATTTAGCACGATCGCATTCCGGCTCAGGCACATTGCCGCGAGACCGTAGTCCTGTGTGATAACCAGATCGCCGGCATGAACCAGATTCACCAGCCGATAGTCTGCGCTGTCTGCGCCCTTGTCCACAATAATTGTTTTCACGCCTTCGTACTCGATCCGGTGTGCGGTGTCGCAGATGATCGTGCAGCTGATTCCAGATTGTTTTGCAATCCGAACGGTGATTCCTGTTACCGGGCAGCCGTCCGCATCAATCAGTATTTTCATACGCAACCTCCATTCTGCGTTTATCATACCACACTCCCGCGAAAAAATCAATTCTGAGTGTATTGGGACTCACAAGATCCAACAGGATAAAGCTGCCGATTCTCGTTGCATATTGCGCCAAAAATATACAAAAAAACGACGCGAAGAATGTTCCTCAGTAACTTATAATATCACATGTAATTATAACCAAGTGGATGCAAACCCTCTGTCTAAACTACTGGAAGATTCGTAGATTATGATTACAGATTGGTAAAAAGCGCATAAAACAGGGGTGTCTCACCGGCTCGTATATAGAGGGGAGAAAAATATGCACCTATAGCATAACAGCTGTAATTATTACCATGCTATCGTTCCCTCTCTTTATACGATGCTGTGTAAGAAAAAGAATTATGCGGAAAAGGGGGGCCAAAACGTCATGTTCTGTACTATAAATTGAAGGGCATAATCATGGACCGCTTTCCTAAGTTTAGTTTGACCATGATGCGCGCGCCAAATTCATCAATGAATCACATGGTAAATTAACCAAGGAACGCATACTGATGTATCTGTCCTAATGTGCAAAAGGGAGAATCTGAAAAAACGAATTCAAAAACCGTGCATTTTAGGCCTTCAAAACGGCTATATATTGCAGGATATAATTGCAACGCAATGATGAAAGAACATCAACCTGCATGCAATATGAATGTTTCAAGAATGATATGTGATAATATCCAATCTGCTTAAAACCCTCTGTTCATTCCATTGTGCAAAAAAGAGAATAATTCTGAAACGCTGGTAAAACAAGGAGGTCTCGCCGGCTCGTATATAGAGGGAGAAATGAAAAATGTAAAAAGGGAGGTACCAAAAGCCTATGCTTATTCCATATAAGTGAAAGCGTATATTGTACTTTTCTGATCGTTCCTGAAGGATTTGACAAAACGCCTAAGACAAACCGCGTTTCCGCACGAAACTTCGGGCATATCAGAGAATGATTTGCATCTTCCGTCAGAAGGGGGTGAAAAAACGCCTCTGAAACACCATAAATAGTGAAGGGGAAAATCAGAATCACGCGGCACCTTGACAACTGAATAGCAGCATACAGGCAACGTTTAGCCTGCGCCCGGGTGAAAACCGGCAGCCACAGAATCCATACGCGATGACCGTGCATCTGCACGCGAGCGAACAATATGACGATTCGAGACCGGAGTAGCGTCCGGAGGCGATGAAACGCAGGCGATCATGATACTTCTCAGGCAAAATATTGCCTGAGCCTCCGCCCGATCAGCGGTTTGGGAGCTTAGTGCTATGCGGCTGATACGCTGTCAGCCGGCCTGTATGTTCTGTCCTGAGATATTCATACATGTTTTTTCAATACAAAAAGCTGCCACATCGAAACGATGCAACAGCTATAGGAGATTAGTAATGAATTTTTACTGGTTAGAAGCAATATATCGTTTGGGACTATCTTTAATTAATTGTAGTTTTGACTCCATAGAATAATGATGAGTCTTTTTGATATACTCCTCAAGGTCTGTTAATCTAGAATAATAATCTCGAAAATGTGCTCGATCAGGAGATTCGATCATATCTTCTATGCATTGTGAATACTTTTCATAAATCTGAAACAACACATAAATCTGCATCAAATCCATACTTTGCATTCGCTGA
Source organism: Oscillospiraceae bacterium (assembly GCA_017523995.1). The sequence goes on from JAFWUX010000141.1 coordinate 3,215, forward strand.
GTCAAATCAGTATTTATACGTTGGCAATCATTAGTGAGACATATACACCATTGTCCGTGTGCAATTTTATTACGTAATTCACTTGGCTTGATAATATATTCATTAAGCAAGTTGTTTATTTTTTGTTTTTTATTTGCAATTTCTCCACTTGACCCATTAATTCTAGAAAATGCCAATTCGATGCATTTATTCCATTTGCTTTCCAAGTTCCTCTGACTTAGAATTTGCTTAATATAATCTTCCGAGAAGCCATGAGGTGTATTAATCATCTTGATAAAAGCAGCTTCTGCAAACACAGAATAAAGCATAGCATATACACGGGTTAATGTTTCAACTTCGTAGTATTTTTCTTTTTCAAGTGCTCGATTAATCTGACGCTTAATGTCTTTTGATCGTTTTTTTATTTCTTTGACATTAGCGCAACATGCTTTATAAATCTCTAAACTCATTGATACATCTTCCGGTATTGATGCAAGGGTGTTAAAATGCACAGTAATACTCTATGCATTTTAACACCCCGGAATCGAACCGGGATCTTCTTTCAGATTAAAGAAAGGCGCTCTAACCTTATTAAGCTAGTGTGACATAATAATTATAGCATGTTTTCTTATAGGTGTCAATAGAAAACTAAGAAAAAAATAAAAAACACAAGCCTTCGAATTTGAAAAACGGAGATTAAAATGAAACAAGTTGAGAGAATTGTCCTTTACAAGATTATCTGTTCTTTAATCCGCTTTTGGTAAAATTTGCATGCCATTTCAGACACAGAGCTTGCCACATTATAATAAACAGTTAGCTGGTTTATGAAGAATTATGATATGCAGAACCGGTTTTACTCGGTAATTGTGATATACTTCTGATTTTTGCTGTTTGGCTTATCCGGAATCGTTCTAGCGATTCTGCCCTTATCCAGAAGGGCGTTTATATGCTTCATAAGATTTTTTCTGTCTTTCAAGTTCAAATAAGCAAGTATTTCCTGTGCGCTGTGGGGCTGCTTGCAGTATTCTATGATTCTAGCCTTGATGTCATCGGATTCAACTTGTGGTGTAACTTGGGGGACAACTTGAGGGGTATCCCCCAAGTTGAGTCTGTGGAACGGAATCGTAACGGATATGGAATTATCTGAAAAATCAAAGGCTTCCTCTCCGTACTCCGCCACTATCCTCGGAACACCACGTCCGCTTTTCTCACTGATATGGAGTTGTAGCAGGATTTCAGACAGTTTCTGATTTACCGGAATGGACACTCCGCCGAAGAATCCTTCTTTTGTCTGATTCGGCGGCAGCGTACCGAGAGACACAATCTCTATGCGGTCTTCGTATGCCGTAAACATCGGGGCATTGCCGTTGACCCATAGATTATGAACAAACGCATTGATAACGGCTTCGTGAAAAGCATCTTTATCAAAGAGCATGACCTCTTTGCGCGCAACCTTGCGATCCCGTTCATCCGCCTGCGGTATGTTCATTGTATCGCCGAAATCCAGTACCTTATCCAGAGACATCAGCAGACACATATTGCCGAATTCTCTGACCGTATACATTGTGGACGTCTTATCCTTGCCGCTGAAAACAGCAAAACGAATCGGAATATGCGGCTCGTCCGAAAGAAGCTGTGCCAGCATATTGTATTTCCCGTCTTTTGTAAGCAGTTCCAGATTCTTCTTAAACGATTTTTTATTCAGCTTGATTCCGTGCAAATCGTAGTAAAGAAAAAGCTGATCAAAGGTCAGATCCGTAAATCTGGACTCGGTATTGAGCAGATTCGGTAATCCGTTGTTCAGTACACGGAACAGCTCTGCTTCACGGTCAGGATACTTTGCAAGATTCACCTTGCTGGAACCGATGCGCAGATACCGGACAGCCTTATAGGCAGTCGGCACCGTATGTGCAGCCGGAATGCGGAGCACAACCACGCGCTTCTCGTCGATGATATCTTCCTCAAACCGGAAATAGATGCCCGGAGTGATATTTCTCGCCAGATAATGCTCCAAGGGCTCGTTTTTGACATCCTGATGATAATTAAACTTTGTATCTGTGAATTCATGTGTCGCGTTATGGATACCCCAGATCAGGAATCCTTCTTCTTTTCCAAGCATTGCAGCTGCATTTGGCAGCGATGAAATATATTCACCAATCCCGTCCGGCTCATACCAGCCGTCTTTAAACTCAAACCAGCTCTGTTCTTCGGTATATGAGATACAATCGGCAACCAGTTCAGTGATTGTAAACACGCTGCATGACCTCCCCAAGCTCAATACAGAGCTTTTATACTGTTTAGCCTATTATACCACAAATGCTGTTCTTTTACAAGAGGACAGCCTTCAACTTTTAGCATTCTGTTTCAAGTACATGAGAGGAGCGCTGCAAACAAGCCGGTTTAGGTTAAGCAACGCGCTTATTGTCACGGTACTGAAATGGTACTTCAGGTCTGATATGAAAGGCGGTGAAGTATGAGCAGAGACAGCCCCGCATCAATCCACTCGTAAAAGCAGGACCACAATCGTTTAGAGGCAGGACAAGCCAAAGGAGGATCTTAAATGAAGAAAGTAGAGAGAATCGCCCTTTATAAGATCGTCTGGTGTAAAATCCGTTATTGGCAGAATTTGCATGACATTTCAGATACAGAGCTTGCCGCGTCCCTGCAAGTCGGAGAGCGCACGCTCCATGAATATGACAAAAACGCCGGCCATGTTACGATGGAAAAGCTGGATTCCTTTCTGGTGTACAACCGGATTGAAATTTCTGATCTTCTGAATGCATAATGCCGAGGAGGTTTCTCTATGAATCATGAAATACAGATTTTCTCCAATGAAGCGTTCAACAATGTTCGTACAGTCATGATTGACGGTGTACCGTGGTTTGCAGCGACCGATGTCACAAGAATTCTCGGCTATAAAAACTGCTGCAAGGCGATTGCCGACCATGTGGACGAGGAGGACAAGGGTATAACGAAATGCACCACCGTCGGCGGAATGCAGAATCTGACCATAATCAACGAGTCCGGCGTATACAGCCTGATCGTATCCAGTAAGATGCCAGACGCCAGACGGTTCAAACACTGGGTCACACATGAAATCCTGCCGTCTCTGCGGAAAACCGGTGCGTATGCGGTCAATGATGAGGCCGTAGTGCGCAGAATGTTTTCACATGCAGATGAAAAATCCATTGCAGAGCTGACAGAGATACTAAAGATGCTGCGGATGAACAGTGAATAAGCTGACCGTTTCCATTAAATTGCAGATGTTTCATATTGATATGCTCAATGTCTCAACCCTCTTTACAAAGAACCCGAAATGTGGTATAATCTGATTAAGATGCTACTGCATTTCGTTCTCGGAAAGGAACGAAATATGAGAAATCTGAAAGCTAAAAAGCTCCCGTCCGGCAATTACCGGACACAGGTCATTGTTGGCTATGACGAAACCGGCAAGCGCATCGTCCGCTCCTTTACCGCTGACACCGAACAGGAAGCTCTGCGGCTTGCGCTGGACTTCAAAACGGACAAGGCAATCGGCATTCTTCCGAAGTGCATGACCGTTGAACAAGCATTCACGCAGTATATTGATGCCCGCGATCACATCCTTTCGCCGTCTACAATCAGAGGCTATGAGATTATCCGCGATACCAGACTGCAAAGCATCATGCATATCAACATCATGCAGTTGACGATCAACGACATTCAGCGTGCGATCAATCTTGATTCCAAGCGTCTTTCGCACAAGTCGCTGAAAGGTTCGCTCTCCCTGCTGAAAAGTGTTCTGGGTGTGCAGGGCGTTGAAATCAACACGAAACGAATCTCTCTGCCCGCAAAGCGCAAAAAGCAGGTTGTTCTGCCGGATGCCGCAGAGGTTTTGCAGCTGATTATCGGAACGGATATTGAGCTCCCGTGCCTGCTGGCGATGTGGATGAGTCTTCGTATCAGTGAAGTGCGAGGTTTGCAGTTCCGTGATATTGCGAAAGACGGCAGCTCGCTGCAGGTCTGTCGTGCAAAGATGTACTTCGACGGACATGATGTGGTGCGCGATGTCAACAAGACCTATGACAGTACCCGCAACAACTCTCTGCCGGCTTATCTGCTGGATCTGATCCAGGCGGTGCCGCATGACCGTGATGACGAGTTCATCGTGAAGCAGTCTTATCCTTACATCTGGAAGCACTTTAAGAAGCTGATGAGTGAGCACGGATATGACGTTCCACAAGCTGCGTCACGAGTTCGCAACCACGCTGAACGATCTTGGCATTCCCTCTGACTACATCCAGAAGCTCGGCGGCTGGGCAACCGACAATGTCATGAAGTCGGTTTACACGCACACGACCTCTGCAAAGGAAGTCGAATACCAGCGGAAGATCGACGACTTCTTCATGTCGGTCATCGGGAAGTCGCGTAGAGAAAACCCGTAAGTCACACGAAAGTCACACGAAAGTCACACGAAATAGGGCGAAGTCACACAAAAGTCACACGCCCGAAAATTTTGTTAGCAGATACGTTCTTTTTAGGAGAAAAACTAGTTCTTCAAATCCCTTTTTCTCCGCCAGATGTAAAATGTCCTAGATGCGTGAAAATCAAGCATCTAGGACATTTTTTCTTATGTTTTGAATTGAAAAAAATTTCCGATTTCGGAAGATTTTTTCCGTATTTTGAAGTATTTTTCAAGCCAATCGCACACGCGTGCACACGAATGCACACGAAAGTCCGCAAAAACACTGCACACAATCAGGTGTATCATGGCTCGTACTCATTCAATCAAAAGCAGTGTAAATGCGTCGATTTCGTTACATTCTCTTCGCGATTCTCGCGTGATTCAGTACCCTCTTTCCTTTTTTCTTCGCTTTTCCCTTTTTCAATTGAATAATCCATCAGCCCGGTCTTTTTAACAAAAAAATCCGGGCTATTTTTATGCCCTTTTTCTGGTGGTGATGCCAATGTAAACAAGAATCCAGATCGGACATACCCGGTGTCGTGTGCGATTTCAGCCAGATTTCGCACACGAAAATGAAAATCTATATCTTTCAGGAGGATGATTACTATGAAACAGATGACTTTGACGCTCCTTTCCATGTACGCAGCCGCAAGCAAGCTCGGCTACAGCCTGCCCTTTATGAACGAAATCTGCAAGAGAGCATTTTGGAGCGGTCGCCCGTTCCATGTCCTCAAGGATGCGAACAACAAGTATTTCGTCGAGGCAAGCAGCCTCCAGCGCTTCATCGACACCTGCCCGGACTTCAATCCGTTCGAGATTCCCGGCGTCTATGAGCCGGACAATATGGACGACGATGCGCCGCTGGACGATACCGTTTTCATGCTGACCGAGGATATGCTGCCGCAGGTCTGCGGCGTCCTGGTCGATGACGAATGTGCGCCGCTTATCACCTATAACCGGCATGAGCCCCAGCTTCTGGTGCTGACCGTTGTGGAGGCAGACGAGACGGAAAAGCTGTTCTATCCGACTGAGAATGACTGACCGCATACCTCTACCGGCAAAATTGCTCCTGCATACAGCTCAGATTCTTGCAGGTATTTGCATCTTGACAACTGAATATTCTTTTTCAAGCCCGTTATTATGAAGTGTGAAGCCTTTCTACTATTTAATAACGGGCTCTTTTTTTGCCCATTGGAGGAGGGATGAACCAATGAACATGAGCGAAGATGTGACCGCCGTTTCGATGCAGGTATCGGAAAAAGCAGCAGAAGCGGCGCTATCCGCATTCAAGTCCGTGCTGGATTCGGTCGGCAGGCTGTTCCGCGAACTGCTCGGTATGGAGCATGACCGTGCCCGCGCAAAGGTGCAGATCAAGGCATCGAAAGGCAGCGCTGTGCCGGAAAAGACCAAGCCGCCGAATGTCACGGCAACGAATCTGACCGGCATCAAGCCAGGTGAAGTATCGCTGAAAGAACTTGCCGAAAACGCCAGAGAGACAGGCGAAGCGCTGTCTGTCTCGCAGCACGGCTTCTCACAGGAGGATCGCAAGGCGATTGCCCGCACCGCGAAGAAATACGGCATCCCCATTGCATTCTCCGGCGAAAAAGGGAAAAACAACCTTTACGCGAATGTCCGCAGCGGCGATCTGCCGATCTTCAAGCAGATATGCACCGAGTGCATCAAGGAGAAAATCGCAGAAAAGCCCGAATCATTCGGCAATTTCAAGGTGCAGGCATGGGAAGTGCCGCACCTGACCGCGATGCTGAAAGCGCATGATCTGCCCGCGGTTTTCGTGGAAACGAAAAGCGGCGACCAGTATTGCCTCCATGATGTGAAGCATCAGGATGCCGTGCGCATCGTCCGCGAGGAGTTTGTTGCCAAATGCAAGGAGATCGAGAAGAACTTTTCCTTTGACAAGGACGAAAACGGCTTCTATACACTGAAAGATCTGCATTCCGGCAGAGAGATCTCCTTCGATCAAGTACCGGACAAGGCAACGGTCTCTCATCAGATTCAGACGCAATTCGGCTACGATCCGGTCAAAGCTGATTTGGCTGCGTCGAAATTCGGAGAGGAAACACTCAAGCGAAAGCAGAAAGAGCAGTATTTCACCAGCAGCGCGCAAAACGAATTCTCACGCATCGAAAGCAATGTCACGCTGGAAGGCGAAAGCCTGTATGCCAAGCCGTTCGGATGCTGGTATGTGCAGCCGAAGAAAGACGAGAAGCCGCGTGTGGTTTTCCGTGATCAGGACGGCAAATATGCCGTGCTGCTGGACGAGCTTTTTGCGTGGCTTGAAACGGTACCGGTCAGCGGAAAAGGCAATCTCTCAAAAGCAGTAAACTATGACGCGGTTTATTTGACGCTTATTCCGGTCGAAGGAACGAGATATTCCCGCAGAAATGCCTGAACATCCAGAATAGTGAGGATCCCGTCGGAATCAAGATCTGCGTTTTGGAGCTGCTCCGAAAGAATAATCGTATCATCTTCCTGAATCAATCGCAGTGCAATTCATCATATCCGAGCGTCTGCATCCCGAAATTTGACGAAATACTTCTAAAACTAAGCAATGCGGTCAGAAGGATCGCTGCCGGCTTCATCCCTGTTCTCATGAAAAACATCTCCTGTTTCAGTTCATTTGCATTATAGCATAGATCGAGATAATTGACAAATTTCGACATGATGGAATACTGAATAAAAGCCTGCGGAAACACGATTTGTACTGTTCTCCGCAGGCTATTTTTCACATATATGCATAATCAGTTCAATTCTGAAAAAACCTTGCCGATTTTCTCGTAGATCCGGATATCTGCATGATCATCAAGCTGTGTCAGACCGAGATTGATAATAACAAGCGTCTTTTTTTCAAATTCATGCACCAGACTGACAGCAGGATTGACCACAAGCGATGTACCGCCGACAATCAGCATATCCGCCTTTTTGATATAATTCGTTGCTTTTTCAATGAGTCGCTTGTCCAATTTCTCGCCATAAAGTACCGTATCAGGTCTGATAATACCGTGACAGATTTTGCAGCGTGGAACGCCTTCTGTATCCGTTACCGCAGAGATATCATAGGATTTATGACAGATCATGCAGTGACATTTCCTGAGATTGCCGTGCAGCTCGATGACGTTTTGACTGCCTGCCGCCTGATGCAGCCCGTCAATATTCTGCGTGATCACAGCGCGCAGTTTGCCCTGCTTCTCCCATTCCGCAAGTTTCAGATGTGCCGCATTCGGCTTTGCCTGATAGCCAAAAACCCGTTTCCGCTGAAATTTGAAGAATTCCTCCGGATTATATTTCAAAAGGCGGTTGCTGAAATAGGATTCCGGCGGCAAGCCGTATTTTTGAAGATAAAGCCCTTTTTCACCGCGGAAATCCGGCAGCCCGCTTTCCGTCGAGACACCTGCCCCGCCGAAAAACACAATATTTTCTGCTGCATCAACTGCTTTTTGCAGTGCTGCAATTTTTTCTTCTCTGGTCTCCATAATCATTCCCCTTTCGGCAATCCATTTGCCTTATTTCATGCAGGCACGGATGCTGATTTTTCCGTATTTCAAAAGAAACTGCCCGATCTCCTCGATCGAAGTCAGACCGAGTTCATAGCCGTTATACAGATCATTCCGGCTGAGATTCACAGTCCTGCCGTCAGAAAGACGGAATTCAACACGTTTCTTCGATCTAAGATAAAATTCTACGCACATATTTTCCCATCTGAGTGTTTCCAGCCCCTCACAGCAGAATTCCGTTTTCGCCTTGTAAAGTTCAATGAGTTTGAATGCTGCAATAAACTTCATTGCATACTCCCCGAATCCGAACAATTCTCTGCTGCGGATCTGCGCCTTTCCTCTTTTCAGTTTCCGGCGCAGATCGTCAATTTCACTCTGCATCTGCTGAAACGCATTCATCCGATGCTTTGTTATCATTTCTCGTTCATAATATCTTTTTTCCGCATAATCATTTTCATGCGCCGCGATTTCTTCCAAAGATGTATACTGCCGCGTATTCGATTCACTGTATTCGCCGTAGTATTGCAAATACTTTTCACGCAACAGATACAGCGTCATAAACCTGCTGACATCCGAAACAGAAAATGTGTATGCACCGTCACAGTAATCCATCAGATAATACTCACCGGATTCCGGCATATCATAATTATATGTTTCCGTGAAGATATGCAGCTTATTGTCTATGATCTTTGCTGAAATCCGTTTACCGGTATTCCGGCTGTCCAGCAGCATACTCCAGATTCTTCTGCGCTCTTTTTCATCTGCGGCATCCAATTCTTCAAAGAGTTCATGATATTTGCAGTCCGTTTCCGGTGCAAGCCGCTGCAACACCGGCACGCCGTTTTCGTCTCTTACACTTTCATTCCAAATCTTATACTCTTTCGGCAGCCGTTCGAGTCCGATGTGGCTGCGGTCAAATCCGACACTGTAAGGATCACGGCGATAATTTTCTTTGCGTGAAACATAAAGCCGTATATGCTGCCCTGCATCGTTCAGCGTAAAGGATTCTGAATCAAAATCAATGCTGTCCGGATCATACAGCAGAGAAAGATTCTGCTCCGGATGATCAAATTGATTGAAGTGCCATAGCACACCGCACTTTTTTCGGCTGAGAATCTCATACATAACTTTCAGCTCCTTCCGATTCCTGTAAAGATAATACTTCATTGATTTTCAGGCTGCCGTTTGTGTGTAAGAATGCTCCGATCTCAGCAACCGTGCGCAAACCGAGCGCAAACGCATCCCGAAATTGCTCCGCCGTATATTCCGCTTCATTTTCTTCTATATCCGGCAAACCAAAATATGCAGCAATCAGGCTGTCAGCAGCATCACCGAGCAATTCCCGATTGCAGATATGCGCTGTGCCGTTTTTCAGTTTGCGCATCATATCGTCTATTTCCGCTTTCATTTTTCTGTAGGCTTTGAGCCGCAGTCCGGTCATCACATTTTCACTGTAGGTTTCAAATGTCCCGATATCCCGCGCTTCATAGACGGAATCTGCAATTTCTTCCTCTGAAGAATACTGATCGAGCACCGGATCTCTCAGTTTTCCTGCGTTTGTTCCATAGGCGTCATCCCATGTATTCCGCATATAAAGGATCCGGAAAGCAGACATTCTGCTATATATCTGCGCATATTGTTCCTCAGAAAGATACATCTGCATAAAACAGCTCTGATTCAGGATATACAGCGTATATTCACCGCCGCAGTAATCCATGAGATAATACTCCGCCAGTTCCGGCACATCGCAGTTATAGGTTTCGCAGAAAATATGCAGCTCACTTTCAATGACCTTGGCAGAAATGCGGCTTCCGTAATTGCGTGTATCATTTACCTGATCACAGATTCTCTGGCGCTCTGCCCGCTCTGTTTTTTCAATTTCAAGAAAGCAACTGCGGAACTTGCCGGTATCATCGAGCCGCTCGTATTCTTCCACCTCAGATGCCTGTTCCTCTGTCGGATAGATATAGAGGATATATTTCCTGCGTTTCGGGCAGATTCTTCTCTGAATGCCGATCTGCCAGATATTTTGCGCCACATCGCGGTGCGGTTCTTCATATTGAATGCAGACCTCAAAGAGCCTTCCGCCGCCGAGATACTCCATACAGGTTCGCATATTATAGAAGCATTCTGTATCATAGCGCAGATCAAGGAAACTCTCCGGATCATTGAATTGCCCGATGCCTTCCAGCGAGCATTGAAACTGCCGTCTGACAAGTTTATACGGAAACTCTTTTTTCTCAGTGCCGCGATGCGTATAAATATCCAGCGGTGCAAAGCTTTTCGCAGTAAGCGCATCATTGAGCGCCTCAATAGAGACCGGCAAACCCGGATTCTTAACCAGTGCATCCCATATGATCTCATCTCTCCGATGGTATTCATCCAGTATCGGGAAACCGTAAAGACTCAATGCCGCATTCGTTGCAGTTCCGTCACATCCCAGCACAGCGCAGATCGCAATGATACAGTCACGCTTTTTGGTCTGTTTCTGTTTATTAATGATCTTTCTGAACGATTCATAGTCAATATCCAGCATCAGCCCGATATCTTCTGTCGAAATCCTGCTATATGTTTTCTGACAAAGCGCTTTTCGCTTTTCTTTGAAAAAACTTGAGAACGAACCGGCTGTTTCTTTCACAGGTTTACCAGAATCTTGCGGATAGTAGTCTTCCTTATTGATGATCGCACCGTTATTGGACGTGTAATTATCCACAGTATCAACTCCTTTTCGGGTATTTTTTCTTGTTGACCATATTATAGCACAATTCAAAAAACTTGTCAAAAGAATTTGGGATTATTTAGTCCCAAAATTAGTAGTGATTGTTAATACCTCTAATTATATATATTATACTGACTTCGAGCGATAGAATCATCTTCCGGTTTACTTGCGTTTTATAAAAAATATGATATACTATACATATATAGTCAGATGCTGCCATCATCTATTGAATCAGAAGGCAATAAAAACAAAAATGAACAGGAGTGATATGCAATGGATCAAAAAAGGCGTTATATGAAGTCATAAAAGAGAATTTAGTAAACGGTGAACTGCCCGATTCCTTTTCTCTGCCCAAAGACGAAAACACTGACCAAAACAAAATAAAATGGGCTGACGGCGCATTAGACGGTGTCGGGATCTTTCATATGAGCCAGCCGACAATCACCGATGAACAGATTCAAATGATTGGTGAAGCTTTTTCAGTTGTCAGCGATCATCAGGAAGCAGCCGCGAAAATGGGGCAATTCTTCCGTAACATCCCGCCTGTACGCGGTATTGATGCGATTCAGCGCTATATCATCGACCATGAAAACACGCTTGATCCGGAAACCGTCTATCAATTTGCATCATACTGTGTCTGCGTTTGGTTCCGTGAGGAATCCGGTGAATGGAAGCCCTGACCGAAAAGGTTTCCGATACTTTTTCAGAGTTTATGGCAATGCTGTTTTGATGAACACAAATTGAATACCATTGAGAAGCCTTTGTGTTGTTTTGATACGAAGGCTTTTCTATATCCTGAAAGAGCATTGATGAGACAGGAAGAATACAAAGCGTTTTTCTGCTGCAGTATAAGCGTCTGGATAACGGACAGTTCCAATGGATGCGCACCGAAAATGAAGCCCGGCTCCTTACGCCGCAGCAAACACACTGGCTTCCGGAAGGTCTGAAAATCAAGCAGCCCAAGGCGATCCGCGCGGGAAAACCAGGCGCATGATACGCTGACATTGAAGCAGTTAAATCAAGAGGGCGCCCTGCTGCATAGGGCACCCTCTTTCTGTTATGATCCGGTTAATTTCTGAGAAGCATCCGCTTCAGCAGCGTCAGGTCAATGACGTTGATCACCTGATTGTTATCGAGATCAGCCTGCTTGGCCTGCTCGTCATTCAGCTGCTCATTGCCGATCAGATATTTGCACAGCATGACTGCATCCGCCGCGGACACACTGCCGTCCCGGTTGATATCTCCGCCGGATGCCTGTCCGCCGACTGCAGTGAATGTGATCTTGTCAACATTGAATCCGCCCTGCTGTGCATTCAGCTTCAGCTCGGATACGCCGGCAGGAAGCTCCAGCGTCACCTTGAACTGCTGCCAGTTCTGCCAGCCGCCGGTCGAAGGAATATCGAGCGTACCGAGCGTATTGCCGCCGCAGGAAAATGCGATCTGTCCTCCGCCGCTTTCTGATGCAGCATCCAGCGTCAGCTCATATTTCATCGTCTGCGGCACGGAGATCGAATAGCTCATCCAGTCTCCCGCTTCAATATATCCGACATTTTTTCCGCCCTGTGTGCAGTCCTCCAGCTCCACGCCGCTCATGGAACTATAGTTTTCAGCTTCCAGTACCGCAGAGCCGGAGCCGGACAGAGAAAGCCGTTCATTGTTCTGCGTCTGCGGAGTGGACGTTGTTGTCTGCGGGTCGGGATCGGTGCCGCTCTTCGGAACCGTGCGCCATACTGCATTCTCAGCATGTGCATTCAGGATCTTTTTGAGGTAGTTGCCAGCGTCTGTCAGCGAGCTGCCGTCTCCGCCGAAAATACTGGAACCCTCTGCCTTGCTGCTGATCGCCCAGTTACACCAGGAGAGTTTGTTGGAATCCATCCATGAAAGCCACTCTTCTGTCGATCCGACATTGACGGCACCGTCACCGTCTGCATTGACCGTTCCCCATTCGGATACGAAGACTGCTGCATTTTTGCTGAGTGCCGCATCGCCCTTTCCGCGCAGTTCGCCGCCGTGCGTGCCGGCATAAAAATGCAGAACATACGCAACATTGCTGTCATTGATCGGATCATTTGCGGCTGCATCGACATCCTGAGACCATGTCGGAGTGCCGACGATGATCAGATTGTCCGAGTACTTGCGGATCTCCGGGATCACCTGCTCGGCATAGCCCTTCACGGTAGACCAGGAGACCTGTGTCGGTTCATTGTAAAGCTCAAAGATCACATTGTCATATTTTCCGTAATCACGCGCAATCTCGGAGAAAAAACTTTTCGCTGCATTCGTGTTATTATGTGCACCGTGCGAATGCCAGTCCACGATCACGTAGATATCCTTTGCGATCGCCGCATCCATGACGGAGCGCAGCGCGCCGACGTCTCCGCCGCTGTAGATCGAACCCTGATCGTCTACACCGAGCGAGCAGCGCAGGATCTCACACTTGAATTCCTCAACCATGCGGTCAACGGTTCCGCTGTTCCAGTACTGCCCCTGCCAGTTGCTCCAGAAAAAGCTCATTCCCTTGACCTGCACCGGTTCATTGTATGATGAACCGATGATCTTGTTTCCGCTGGTCTGAAGCTGACCGTAATAACTGACAGGTCCGCTCTCTGCCGCTGAAACCTCCGAAAGTTCAGGTGCAGGCAGGACCCGCGGAAGGAGTGCAGCTGACATCACAAATGCGCAGACTGCACTGAACGCTTTTTGAATTTTCATAAAGTTTGTCCCTCCAAAAAATAATTCGATTTGCGCATTTTATAATGCACCAATCACTGTGTCAGCGCATCAGTCCGGCTGTGTCTCTGTTCGCCTGATCCGGACTGATCCGGACGAATTCCTTTTTCTCATTGTGAATCTAAAAACCATGGGGTACCTATTTAATTATAACATTTTTTCGGCAGTTAGACAAGGCAACCGCTATCATTTGATGCAAAACCGTCATCATGTACAAACGCACTTGCTGGAAATTATGGTAAACTGTGCAATCTCTCTTGCGAATCGCGGCTGTTTTCATCAAGCGGCGGATTATTCCGATCTTCCGTGTTCCATGCGCCGCCTGCGGCAGAGGTTACGGTTCCGCAGCCGGTGCTGATCTGCCCGCCGAGATTTGTTCCCCGATGATCCGGAGAAGCTGTATGCGGCGATTTGCAGCGGGGCGGTTCAGGTAAAACATGAAACAGCTGAGTCGGTGAATGACCGGCTCAGCTGTTCTATCAGAAATATATTACACGCCGCCATCGCGGAGCATCCGGTTGATCGCGTAAAAGTCCGGCGACTGCACAAATTCCGATGCTTCCCAATGTTCAAGCGCATCCGTATAAGCCTTGCATGTGGTCATGTCATACAGCACCCACTTGATCACATCCAGTGCGCCCGGATGCTCTGCCGTAAACGCCTTTGCCGTTCTTACTGCGATCTGTGCCGCTTCATCCAGCGGAAACTGATAGATGCCGGTTGCGATCGACGGGAACGCAATGCTCCGGATCCCGTTTTCAACAGCAAGTTCCAGACAGGAGCGATAGCAGGAAGCAAGCAGCTCGCGTTCATTGGATTTGCCGCCGTTCCAGTGCGGTCCTGGCGTGTGGATGACATAGCTGCAGGGGAGCCGGTACGCCTTTGTGATCTTTGCTTTACCGGTTTTGCAGCCGTTCAACAGCCTGCATTCCGCAAGCAGTTCCGGCCCGGCCGCTCTGTGGATCGCGCCGTCCACACCGCCGCCGCCGAGCAGACTGGTATTCGCGGCATTCACGATCGCCTGCACGCCGTGATCTTCCGTAATGTCCCCGCGCACGGCAAGAAACTGCGTTTTTGCAGCGGGCTCCGGCTTCGCATCTTTCCACTGGATATAAATATATTTTCTCGTCCAGTCGGGGTCTTCATAATGGCTGTATTCGTCCATCTGGCAGCCGTGACAGAGATCATCCGAGATCTCAAGGATGACGTCAAGCAGCTCGAGAGCCGTTTTCCACTTCGCGTCAATGGCATCATAGCCAAGCAGCGCACCGAGAATATTGCCGGTCACGGCACCTGTTGAATCGCTGTCGCCCTTATGATTGACCGCGGCGATTACGCCGGCAGAAAAATCATTCTGATAGCGAAGCGCACAGTAAATTGCAATGCCGAGCGTTTCCTCTGCGACCCAGCCTTCCCCGATGCGGTGAATATTCGCAGGATCAGGGGCATCGTTTTCGGAGAGAGCGACCGCCAGTTCGATGATATCCGTCAGTTCTTTCAGATGCCTGTCGCCGCGGAACAGCTTTTCCGCCGTTTCTTTTGCTTCGGTCACGATCGCTTTGAGCGGCATCTTCTCCTCAGAAAAAACGATCCGGTGAATGATATGCGTCAGAACGGCAGCCGGCATAAACCCCAGCGAATGACCGTGCGTGATCGCGGCGATCTGCGCACCTTCCTTGTCAAGCTCCTCGATATCCGCACGGGGATATCTGAGCGCGAGCGGCGCAATTCTCATGATGCCGCCGCATCCCTTGCTGTCATTCTGCGGTTCGCGGATAAAGTCCTCTGTATCGTTGTTCCCGTTTTTCTGCTTCTGCAGCGCAGAAAGGCAGGTGTTTCCGGGGGCTCTGCGGCTGTAAAGCTCCGGAAGATCCAACAGCCACGAAACGCGGTGCTGTGTATCTTCCCGGCGCTTTCTGCTTTCTGCATAAGAGATCTCCTGCGTTCTGAGCCAGTCCTGATAAGCCGACTGCACATAGAATCTCGGCCATGCAGCAATGCCCCTCATGCATTCGCGGGTATGCCCGAACAGCAGCCCGTTTGCGGTGAACAGCGACATCTGGGTATCATCGGAGATCAGTGCTTTTCCGGTTCGTTGATCGGTTTCGTATTCGGTAATGCCGGATGCGCCGTATTTCGAGAAGATTTTGTCCTCGTCCGAAAATTCAACGGCGTAACCGAGTGCGTCACCGACAGCGCCGCCGACCATGCAGCCGCGGATCTGATCGAGATGCACTTCTGTTTCTTTGATGCAGCGGAGCGCTTCATCAATTTCCTGCTGATTTTCTTCCCGGTAGAAGTTGTCGAATGAGAAGTTCCGGTAAAACTCCTTATAGTTATACTGATCCGGCGTGCGGTCAAGCACAGCAAAGTCGATCCTGCGGAACAAATCTTTCTCGCCGTGTCCGTTGTAGTCGATCTCCTTCAGCGCCTGATAAAACAGATCGGAGATCAGGTGCGCATCGTTGCCGAACGCGCCGCAGCCCCATGCACCGAGCACCAGATGCCGATAGCCGAAGAACGCCGCACATTTCAGCATCCCTATGATGCGGTTGTAAACCATATCCTGATACGCTTTTTCGCTCATGCCTTCCATGCCGTGTGCCAGATTCGGCGCGGCACAGGTCAGAACGGAGACAATGACCGTATCGTCAAGCAGTTCGCCGTTTTCGTCCTTGATGATCTCGACCTGCGGCGTGATCATCAGCGCATCCGAGCCCATCAGCGTGTTCAGGCTTCTGTTATAATCGTAATATGCTTTTGCCGCATCACTTTCCAGCGACAGCAGCAGGGAACTTTTCCGGCAAAGATCCTCCTCCTGCGCTCTGGCACCGCGCCGGACACCGCCGCCGGGATGCACCGCGCTGGCTAAATTCAGCACCAGAATGCCTTTATCCTCTTTCGTAAAAAGGTGCGCGGCGCCGAGCCGCTTTCTGGCAAGCGCAAAGGAATCCGTGTTTTCGCAGCCGTATCCGCAGCGCCCGAGGACAATCGGCGGCTGAAAGTCCCTGCGGCTGCTGTAATTCCGCACATCCTCCGGCAGATACACTTGGATCTCCTGCATCTGCTCTGCCGTGAGCTTTAACTGAATACGCTTCCCGTTTTTCTCGTACCAGTCCTGCTTCAAAATCTGCATGGTATCTTCAAATATGCGGATATCCTGACTTCTGTCTCTCATATCTGATCCTCGCTTTCTCCATATAAACGATCCATGAACAGCCGCCGTTCGGTCTGTCTGCTGTTATGATACCACTTTTTGAGAGGGGAGTGGTCGTTTGGCAAACGACAATTTGATGATTCTGATTCCGGATAAAGAAATAATACAATATTATAACATGATTTCAGACGATTGCAATAGAAAAAGCTGAATCGGTCAACTGAACCGACTCAGCTTTTTTCAAATCATCAATCCGTAAAAATCAATGCTGCAGCCGCGGGGCAGAGGAAAGAAAAGTCCCGCTGCGCCGGTATTTCCCTTGCGGAAATCAGATTTGGGTAATGCTTGTCTGAGCCGGGAAGGCGCCGTCTGCAATCACAGTACCTGCCGGTACCTCAACAGATAATAATGCGGTGCAGCCGTGGAAGGCATTTGTTTCGATGCGGCGGAGTGTGGGCGGGAATTGGATGGATTTCAGTGCAGTGCAGCCCCAGAAGGTGTCGCTTGCAACGGTCTGAATACCGAACGGGAGCGTGAACGCTGTCAGCGATTTGCAGCCGGAAAATGCGCCCTTTCCGATCAGAGTGACCGTTTCCGGCATACGCAGCTTGACAAGCTGCCGGCACTCCGAGAATGCCTGCGCACCGATTTTCGTGATGCTGTCCGGCATTATGACATTGCGAAGGTTGCGGGCAGCGAGAAATGCGTTGCTGCCGATCTCTTTGATACAGTCCGGCAGAATGACATAGCTGTTTTTGCCCTTATAGCGCAGCAGTACGCCGTGTTCGATTTCCAGATCGCTCAGGGGCGTGGTCGAAAATTCCTTTTTCGTAAAGGCAAGGGTTTGCGGTGCCGGTGTCGGATCGGCTGTAATTGCCTGTGCGTTGATAAACGGTCTGCCGCAGGCGGGGCAGATCATCGCTTCTTTTGAGAGGTCAACAGGAATGACTGCCCCGCATAACGGGCAGAATCCGTGATTCATGTTCATCATGATGTATTCTTTTCCTTTCTCAAATTTGTGAATGCGCGAAATCGGTACAGCCCTGTGGATACATGTGCCTGCACAGATTTCGCAGGGTTTGTCAATCTGTCGGAATCCCAAGCCTTCGCCTTTATCAGAATTATAACACAGCAGGAAGAAAAAGTCAATCCGCAGCGGCAAATACGCTCTGTTCAATGAGGCGGACGGGCGGCAGCTCCGGACGAACAAGGAGCCGGTACTTGCAATTCCCGGCAAAACATGGTATACTGAATGCATCACAGGAATGAATCTGCGCCGAAAGACGGAGGACATATCTTATGAAAAAGAGTATTTTGTTCTGGACAGTGATCGTGTGCGTACTGTTTCTCGCTGCACGCCGGCTTCTGGATCACCGCGGTCTGCAGTTCCGGACATGGATCCGTGAACCGGTCACGCTGCTGATCGCATTCGGTACGGCAGCAGGTATTTTGCAGCTGCTGCTGAAAATTCCCGGCAAGCATGTCAGGATCGCCGCGATCGTACTTTGGGCAGCAGCACTGATCGCATTCTGCATCTGGGGCGGGCTGATGTTTATACTGTCATACCGTCATGAGATATCAAGCAATACCGATTATAAAGGTATGCGCTGCGTTGTTGAATATGAACCCGTGATGTGGGAGAGCCGCCGTCTGTTTTATGCCTATCACGGGTGGTTCACGCACGGCAGGGAAGTGATCCACAAAGAGGGATATGCCTGCGGCTCGGACGAAGAATGATGCGGAGGGACAGACAGTGCGCAATATTGTGATTCTGGTCGGAAGCATGAGAAAGGGCGGCAATACCGATCTGCTGGCGCGGCGGTTTGCCGAGGGTGCTGCGGAGCACAATCATGTCGGGATCATTTCGGCTGCTGACTGCAGGGTCAGCCCGTGTATCGGCTGCAATACCTGCTTCACACGCG
The DNA here is from genome assembly GCA_017523995.1 of Oscillospiraceae bacterium. Next base: position 21,678 of record JAFWUX010000141.1, read on the forward strand.
AGGACCATGCGTGTTTCAATCACGATGACATGGACATGATCTACGAAAAGCTGCGGCGTGCGGATGTGCTTGTCATTGCGTCGCCGGTTTACTTCTACGGCATCAGCGCCGAGCTGAAAGCGATCATCGACCGGCTGCATACGCCGATGCGGAGCAGCTTTGCGATCCGGAAAACGGCGCTGCTGCTTGTCGGCGCGGCAAGCCTGCCGAATCTGTTTGACCCGATTCTGCTGCAGTATCAGATGATTCTGGATTTTTTTCACTTGCAGGACTGCGGCAAAGTGCTGGTCCGCGGCGTGAAGGACAGGGGAGATATCATCGGGCATCCGGCGCTGGATGAAGCGTACCGGCTGGGACTCTCAATCGAATAAAGCGAATAAAAAACAACGCAGACGATCGCAAAGATCGTCTGCGTTTTTATGCAGGGTCATTCCTGTCGGCTTTCCTGCAGGGTGATCTGCACATCTTTGCTCTCGCCGTTCCGGCTGATCCGAAGTGTCACGGTTTCACCGGCTTTGTGCAGGTTCTTCTGCTGGTTCAGTTCCTCCATTGTCGTGATCTCCGTGCCGTCAACCGCAGTGATCACATCGCCCTGCTGCAATCCTTTTCCGCTGTTTTCAGACACGCTGTAAACATACACGCCCTGCGGGAGATGATAAAGCGCGGCCATGTCCTCGGTGATCGTTGTGCCGCAGATGCCGAACTGCGGCCTTCCGGTCACATAGCCGTCACGGATCAGTGACCCGATGATTTCGGCTGCATCGTTGATCGGAATGGCGAATCCGAGCCCTTCCACGCTTGCCTCACCGTAAGACGAACTCATTTTCATCGAATTGATGCCGATGACCTGACCGCTGGAATTGAGCAGCATACCGCCGGAATTGCCTGCATTGATCGCTGCATCTGTCTGGATCAGCGTCATCGTTCTGTCCTCAAGCTGGATTGTGCGGTTCTTCGCGGATACGATGCCGCAGGTCGTCGTGCCGTAAAGCTCGAAGCCGAGCGGATTGCCGATCGCGACGACCAGCTCGCCGACCGTCAGTTCATCGCTGTTTCCGAACTCGGCGGGTGTCAGCCCTTCCGCGTCGATCTTCAGTACGGCAAGGTCGGTCTGAATGTCATAGCCGACGATCTCCGCTTCATATTCAACATCGTGATTCTCGCCCATGACAACCTGAACGGATGACGCCTTGCCCATTTGATATTCGCTTTCGGTATCATAAATGACATGCGCATTCGTGATGATATAACCGTCGCTGCTCATGACGATGCCGCTGCCCGATGCGGTCGTTTCCTGTGTCATCGGCTGCGCATTGCCGCGCATCCCGCCGAACGCAAAGCCCGTATTATCCGCAGTCCGGCTTGTGTATGTGAAGGTCGATCTGATGCCGACGGCAGAGGGCATTGCTTTTTCGACGATCTCCGGAACGGTGAGCGCATCTGCGGGGGATGCCATTTCGATCCAGCTCATATTGACCGCCTTTGCCGCGGTGCTGCCTGCCGTGCTTTTCTCCTGTGCGGCCGTATCACTTCCGGTATCCGTGAGGTTTTCGGATATGCTGTATTCCGGTGCTTCTGCTCCGAGCTTCTCAGTCAGCTTATACATTCCGACGGATGTGCCGGATACGAGCAGCATCGCTGCCAGTGCTGCGGATACCTTCATGATCGTGTGACCCTTGTGCTGATTGTTGTTCTGATTCATCATAACAGACCGTCCTTTCAGTTTGTGCCGTTTCCGGCGGTGTTTCGTTCTTACAAGTATGATTATACCGGCTGAATTTGAAAACAGTATGACGGCAGTTTGGAAACAAGGTCAGAATCATGAGGAATCTGCCGGGAGAACGCGTGCATTCTGTGATAAGAATATGATGAAACAGAAACTCCCCCGGCTTGCAGCGGGGGAGTCTGCCTTATGATCCGTGTGTGACCGGGAGTATGATCCGGAAGGTGCTGCCGTTTCCCGGCTCGGAGCTGACCTCGCATTTTCCGTTATGCATCGTGACGGTCTGCTTCACGATCGCAAGCCCCAGACCGGAAACGCCCTTGCCGCGGCGCTGACGGTTGGTATAGTATTTTTCCCAGATGCGTTCCAGCTCGTCCGGCGCGATGCCGCTGCCGTGATCGGAAATCTCAATTGCAGCATTGTTTTCGTCGGAGCTGAGTGTCACGCCGATCCATTTGTCCGCACCGGCATGACGCACGGCATTGTCCAGCAGATTATAGACGGCTCTCTGCAGCCGGGACGCATTGCCGCTGATCTGAACGTCCGCTGCAATGCTGCGTTCAAAGGTGAATCCGTCCTTTGCATAGAGATTCTCAAAGCTGTCTGTCACAGAGGCGGCGATCTCGCTGAGGCTGACCGTTTCCGTGAACGGCTCTTTGTCGCTCATCTGCAGCTCGGAGTATTCCAGGATCTCATTGACCAGCGCGGTCAGACGGTCGGATTCCTCAACGATGACCGCAACATCCGCGGCACACTGCTGCTCGTCCTCGCGCGAGATATCGCGGATCATCTCCGCATAGCCCTTGATCATGGTCAGCGGCGTGCGCAGATCGTGAGAGACATTTGCGAGAAATTCGTTCTGAAATTCCCTGTTCTGCTGCAGCTTTTCGGCGGTTCTGTCCAGTGTGCCGTTCAGGTCGTCCAGCTCGGTGCAGAAGCCCTCCTCAAAAGGCATATCCTGCTGATGACCGCCGAGCTGATGCGCTTTTTCGTTCAGCTGCGCGATCGGCTTTGCAAAGCTGCGGGACAGGAACCATGCCAGAACAAATCCGACTGCGACCGAAAGAAGCGTCACCCAGAGCAGCTGTGTCCGGATGATGCGCGCGGCAGAACCGACTGCGCCGAGCGTCGTGCCGAGGTACAGCACGGCATCCTCGCCGCTGAATGTGATATATCTGCCGTAAACATACAGGTCATCCGAGCGCAGTTCGGCAGTTCCGTCCGCCGATGCGCGGAGCGTCTGCAGAAACGTGCCGTAGTTTTCCGGCAGCTCCCTGTAATGCGGATAATCGTCCCGGAAGAACCTGCCGCCGCGTTCTTCGCGCATTCCATGCATTTTCCGGAATTCATCGGAGCTGTACAGCAAATTGCCGTCCGTATCGGTCAGATATACGACAATGGAGTTTTCTCTGGAGATCTCATCTATATAGTCTGCGATCCGGCTGCTGCCGAATTGCGAGACGATGCTGTCTGCGGCGGAAACCGTATTTCTGATGATCATGCCGTCATAGAACCGCTGCAGAAAGACGGTCTGCAGCAGCCAGAGCACGGTGAAGATCACCGCCGTAAAAAACATGAAATAGCGGAGGAGCTTCTTTTGAAATGTGGATGTGTTACGCTTCAAATTTATATCCCACCCCTCGGATCGTCCGGATGCATTCGCGGTAAGCGCCGAGCTTGTTCCGCAGCAGCTTGATCTGCCAGTCTACGGTACGGTCCGCAACAGAATCGTCATATCCCCAGACCGTATGCAGGATCTGCTCGCGGGACAGCACAATGCCCTGATTTTCCGCAAGATACTGCAGCAGCGCATATTCCTTTGCGGTCAGCTCGAGCGTTTCGCCGTCCGCCGTGACCGTCATGCCGGGAATGTCGATCACAATGCCGCCGACCGTAAGGATTTCGGCTTTTTTTGCGGGCTCCTTTGGCTGTGCGCGCTTGAGTGCGACCTTGATCCGCGCCATCAGTTCCATCGGCGAAAACGGCTTCGTGACATAGTCGTCGATCCCGACCTCAAAGCCGTGCAGCTTGTCGTATTCCGTGCCGCGCGCGGAAAGCATGATGACCGGCGTATCCGAGAACGCCCGGATCTTCCGGCACGCAGTAAAGCCGTCCGTGTCGGGCATCATCACATCCAGAATGATGACGTCGAAGTCATCCGCTTTGCAGGCTTCGATCGCCTGCCGGCCGTCGGATACGGCTGTTACCTCATAGCCCTCGCGTTCCGCGTAGCGGGAAATCAGCGTCACAATATTCGGTTCGTCGTCTGCAATCAATATCTTCGGCATAATGCACCTCCGCATCGGTTATCATACAATTATTATACACGAAAAACGCTCCTTTGTAAAGCACGCAGGAGCGTTTTCCGTATTGACCCGTCAGATCGCTGTGTGATTCTCTGTGCCGCCGAACATTCCGTTCATGCCGCCCGTCATATCTTCGGTTCCGCCGCCGGTGCTTTCCTGCATCCCGCGTCTGCCGCCGCGGCCGCCGAAGCCGCCTTTCATGCCGTCCTGCATCGGATCGGATTCACCGTTCATGCCGCCGGACATGCCGCCGCGCATTCCGCCCATGCCGCCGTGCATTCCGCCGCCCATCATGCTCAGCGGGATCTCAGAGACCTCCTCGCCGTTGATGATGATCGTGCCGCCGTTGAACTCGGCTTTGACGTCATAGTCGAACGAGGACATCTGCGCGGTGATATTGATCGTGCCGCCGTTGACATAGATCGAGCCGTTTGCGTCGATCGCATCGGTGTCGCCCTGTCCGACCGAAACATTCAGATTGCCGCCGTTGATCTCGACCGCGGTCTCATACGCATTGGTCGATGCAGAGGCGTTGATGCCGTCATCGCTTGCGCTGATCGTGATATCGCCGCCGTTGATGCGTACAAAGGTCGCTTCCAGACCCTCCGAAGCGGTGATGTCCATTGTTCCGCCGTCGATCTGCAGGAGCGCGCAGGCCTGCATACCGTCGCTGCTTGCCGTGATCGTATAGGCGCCGCCGAGAACCGTGATCGTTCCCTCCGCCGCATCGTTTTCGCAGCGGAAACCGTCTTTGTCGGTCTTGATATTGAATGTGCCGTCGTATACGGAGATGCTGTCGTTTGCTTCAAAGCTGTCCAGTGCGGTCGTGACATTGTAGGTGCCGCCGGTGATCTTCAGATCATCCTTGCAGGTGACGCCGTTGCCGTATGCGGAAGTGATGTTCAGCGTACC
>JAFWUX010000011.1 GCA_017523995.1 Oscillospiraceae bacterium
CGAGAACAGCGAAAAGCGCCCCGATGTGATCCTGTTCCTGAACGGTCTGCCGGTCGTCATGATGGAGCTGAAATCGCCTTCGCGTGAGGAAACCGACGCATCCGAGGCGTATTTGCAGCTCCGCAATTATATGCACGAGATTCCGTCGATGTTCGTATATAACGCGATCCTGGTTATCAGCGATCAGCTCACAACCAGAGCTGGCACGATCACTTCCGGCGAAGATCGCTTCATGGAATGGAAAACCGTTGACGGCGACTATGAGAATACGCAATTTGCGCAGTTCGATACATTTTTCGAGGGCATCTTTGAGAAAAAACGCCTGCTCGATATTCTGCGCAATTTCATTTGCTTCTCGAATGACGGCACAAAGCTGATCAAGATTCTTGCCGGTTATCATCAGTATTTTGCAGTGCGCAAGGCCGCTGCGTCCACACAGCACGCCTCCGAAACCGACGGCAAGGGCGGCGTTTTCTGGCATACGCAGGGCAGCGGCAAGTCGCTGTCTATGGTATTCTATGCCCATTTGCTGCAATCCGCGCTGCAGTCGCCTACGATTGTTGTACTGACCGACCGCAATGATCTTGACGATCAGCTTTATTCGCAGTTTGTAAAATGCCGCGATTTTCTGCGGCAGGATCCAGTTCATGCCGAGAGCCGGGAGCATTTGCGCTCTCTGCTTGCAGGACGCAAGGCAAACGGCATCATCTTCACGACCATGCAGAAATTCGAGGAATCCTTCGAGTGTCTCTCTGACCGCCGCAACATTGTTGTTATGGCAGACGAAGCGCACAGAGGGCAGTATGGTCTGACGGAAAAGGTCAAGATGACAACCAATGAATCCGGCGAAGAAATTGCGAAAATTGTTGTCGGCACGGCGCGCATTATCCGCAACAGCCTGCCCAATGCAACATATATCGGTTTTACAGGAACGCCGATCTCTGCAAAGGATCGCAGTACACGGGAAGTCTTCGGCGATTACATTGATATTTATGATATGACACAGGCGGTTGAGGACGGTGCCACGCGCCCGGTTTACTATGAGAGCCGTGTTGTCAAGTTGAAACTCGATGCAGCAACGCTGAAGCTGATTGATCAGGAATATGACATTATGGCGCAGAATGCAGATGCCGGTGTCATTGAGCGCAGCAAGCATGATCTGAGCCGCATGGAAGCAATCCTCGGCAATGATAACACGATTGATACGCTGGTGCGCGATATTCTGGAACATTACGAGGACAACCGTGCCAATCTGCTGACCGGAAAAGCAATGATCGTTGCATATTCCCGCGAAATTGCAATCAAGATTTACCGCAAGATTTTGGAGATTCACAAGGACTGGACAGAGAAAATTGCTGTTGTGATGACCTCCGGCAACAAAGATCCCGAAGACTGGCGCGAGATCATCGGCAATAAAGCCCATAAGAATGAGCTGGCTGTCAAATTTAAGGATAACACCAGTCCGCTGAAAATCGCGATTGTTGTGGATATGTGGCTGACCGGATTTGATGTGCCGTCCCTTGCGACAATGTATGTGTATAAGCCGATGAGCGGTCACAATCTGATGCAGGCGATCGCACGTGTCAACCGCGTTTATAAGGATAAAGAAGGCGGTCTTGTTGTGGATTATGTCGGCATTGCCTCAGCGCTGAAACAGGCAATGAATGATTACACAGTCCGTGACCGCAAACGATTCGGTGATACCGATATTACAAAAGTCGCCTATCCGAAGTTCCTTGAAAAGCTGGAGATCTGCCGTGATCTGTTCTATGGCTACGATTACCATCGCTTCATGGATGGCACAGAATTAGAACGAGCACGGGCGATCACCGGCGGTGTGAACTTCATGCTGATGCCCGAAAAGCAACCTGATCCCAATGACAAAACCAAGCAGTCGGATAAAGAGGATTTCCTCAAAGAATCGCTGCTGCTGAAACAGGCGCTCTCACTCTGTTCTTCGCTTGTGGAAGCACCGCTGCGAATTGAAGCACAGTTCTTTGAATCGGTC
>JAFWUX010000142.1 GCA_017523995.1 Oscillospiraceae bacterium
TGCGCCCTCAGCGGGCCATTAGGTGCTCTGTGATCCGTCCGGCTCTCAGCAGTACCGGACTCTCTGTGGGGCATAAACACCCTTTCTCTCCGCTTCATCGGTTTACAGTGCTATTATACCACATCGGATTGCATTTGTCAATAGCTTCGGAAAATTTTTTGACATTGGGAATCAGAGCGATTTGCATTCTATAAAAAACAGCAGGCAGATCCACCGGAAAGCGGGGATCTGCCTGCTTGATTTGCGGTTTGCTTACGGTTAGCTGAGACCGCTTGTCCATGTGTCCTGATTATCCCAGCCAAGCTCCGCCGTGATGAAGAAGCCGTGCTTGTTGTTGCCGGAGATCTTGTATTTGCATTCGGCGGGGCAGGGGACATCCGTTTCGATCGCGGGATTGTTCGGGTCAACAGAAACATAGTAAAGCTCATAGGAGCGGCCGAGCTGATCCTTGACCGTCAGATGCTGGCCGTCTGCGGGATTCGATTCCAGCAGATCGAGATACTCCTCCAGACAGAGCCCGTTCTTATACATATACCACGAATGCGGCACGCCGACATAGCGGAAGATCCACGGCTGATCGTCAACGTGCGTATAGTCGGATTTGTCCTCCGGATAGCGCTGGACAAAGCCGTATTCTGCGCAGTGCTCAAGGATCCAGCCGGCATCGCCCTCCGGCGAATACTCCATGAACATTCCGTTCACATAGAGCCCCAGCTCAAAGGAATAGCCGGATTCCAGCTCATTGCCGCCGGGGATCGCTGCCGTGACGCCGCTTGTCGTACCGGCGGCTGCCAGCTCGGTTTCATAGCGCTGCTTCTGCTCATCGTAGGAAACATAGGCATTGCGGACGAGAATATCTCTGCGGCCGGTCGCCTCGAAATATTTCGCTGCAAGCTGATTCAGCGCAAGCGTTGCCTCATCCATGAGATAGACCTGCATATCGCGTGTCGTGATATATTCGTTTTTCTGCTCGAACACCGAGACAAGTCCCGTTTCGATCTCGGTCGTCGGGAAATCGGAATTGATCATGACGAGCGGGCCGTGGTGGAGCTTTTCGGTCTCATAGAGGAATGTCGTGAGCTTCAGCGCATTGGGATCCTCAGAGCTTTCCGCCACGGAATCCGGCACACTGATCTCGGCCTCACTGACCGGTTCCGGCACGAGCGATTCCATGCCGTTCAGAACCATGCGAATGCCAAAGGCACCGGCAGCAAGCAAAACGATCAGGATCAGCGCAGCGATCACACCCTTTGGTGATTTGCGCAGTTCCTTTCCGGATGAACGATACTGAGCCATATGCATTTTCAGCGGCGGCAGCGCCGCATCTCCTTCCCGTGTTTTTGACGTCGGATATTTATATACTATTGATGTACCAATTAAATCTTGAAGAATAGATGCGCAGGATTTTTGTCGTGAGACAAGGCAGAAAGCCGCCGCCTTGCTGACGCACGTTTGCGGGCAAACTGCGCAGTTTCGCGCCCGCGAAACATGCGCAAGGCAAGGATTTCTAACGCAGTATCACGGCAAAAAGACAAGCAGATATCTTCAAGAGATAGTTGGGACATCAATATTATACCATAGGATATTTGAAAATGGAAACAGTCGTTTCAAACTTTGTCAGGAATGCCAAAAAACACGGCATCCGGATCGTGAATGCTAATGAAAATTGCCGTCCATCCCGCGGCATTCTCCGGCACATGGAAATCATTGTGAAAAATAGGTGAAAAAAGATGCTTAATTTCGTAAATACTCACAAATGCATTTTTTACGCTGATATGTTATAATAGAGATATACCAATGCGGAGTGATACCGCAGAAAAGAAAGGAAGTATACATCATGGGTTTTCTGAAAGAATTTAAGGAATTTGCACTCAAGGGCAATGTCATGGACATGGCAATCGGTGTTATCATCGGCGGCGCATTCCAGAACATCGTTACCTCGCTGACCGAGAACTTCATCAATCCGCTCATTGCAGTCTGTACCGGCGGTGCCGGTGAGGACGGCGTGCAGATCGGCGAAAAGGTGAAGAAGCATATCCCTAA
>JAFWUX010000012.1 GCA_017523995.1 Oscillospiraceae bacterium
AGTTTGCGGGGTCGAGGGGCAGAGCCCTCGCCGCACTCCGCAGAGTGCGGAATTCCCCGGCGAAGGAGCTCCGCGGGGGTGAATCCGATAAAACGATCCGGTGGATCGTTTTTCGGAGAGGGGAGCCCTGCGATAGAGGGCTCCCCTAAGTGAATTGCAAAGCAATTCACCGTCTGCCGCAACTGCTTAAGTTGTTGGCATTGTCGTCCCCAAACCCCTCGCTGGGGATATCATCCCCAGACCCCGTTTTGATGTGTGAAAGAATGAAGCCGCTGAAATGCGCGTGAGTGCTTGTTTCAGCGGCTTTTGTATATTGACAGTTTTGTTGTTCGCATTACAGATGAAAACGCATCTAAAAAAGCCTTTGACAACTTGACTTCCGCACTTGAGAAGGAACATATTACTTTTGAAGAAGCTGAGTGACACGTTTCACTTTTCATTCTCTATTCACTAAAAAACAAAAGGGGACATCTCAGCGATGTCCCCTTGCTGTTATATTCTAATCAGCGGTTCAGTCGGTGGAGGGCTCCAGAAGCGCATAGTTGTCATCAACACGGCGATAGACGATATTGATGGAACCGTTATCGGCATTCTGGAAGACGAAGAAGGAGTGTCCCAGCATGTTCATCTGGAGGATTGCTTCTTCGACGCTCATCGGCTGGACGCGGAAGCTCTTCTTGCGGATGAGGTTGTACTCGGTCTGCTCCTCGATGGTATCGGTGAATGCCTCGGGAGAGAGCGCGCTTGCCTTGATGCGCTTGCCGAGCTTGGTCTTGTTGCGGCGAATCTTGCGAATGATCTTGTCGATCGCGGAATCCAGCGCATCGTTTTTATCAGCAGCACTCTGCTCTGCACGATAGATCATGCTGCCTGCGCGGACGGTCAGTTCGCAGACGATCTGACCGCGGAGTTCGTTCAGAGTGATCTTCGCCTCTGCTTCATCCTCAAAAAATTTGTCGAGCTTCTGATTCAGTTTCTTTTCTGCATATTCCGAAAAGCTCGGACCGATCTGGATCTTCTTTGCCATAATGTTCAGCTTCATATGTTCAGTTCCTCCTTTTGTCCGGCACGTATATATCTGCCGGTTCATGGTTATATTATAGCATATCTGCACAAAATTTGTCAAGTGATTTTTCGGGTTTTTAGAAAAATTCAGATTCTTGTCACAATTTATCACAAAGTCAGCAATATCGCATGTTTTTCAGAGCAGATATCTGCGCCGCCGGAGCCTTATAAAAAAATTCAGGTTCATTTTAGGTTTTTGCGGTATAATCAGATCAAAGATTAGGAACGCCCGCCCAAAAACGGAACGATGAGAAAGCGTGAACAATATGGAAATCCTGTTGATTGAATCGAATGAAGCGCTGCGGGCAGCAGTTTCGGCAAGGCTCACCGCAGACGGCTTTACCCCCATTGCCGTTGAAACCGGAACCGATGCGCTGCGGCTTCTGGATTCGCCCCGCTTTGAATCCGTGCTGCTGGATTGGCAGCTCCCCGATATGGCAGGCGTATCGGTACTGCGTGAAATGCGCACCCGTGCGCTCGATACCCCGGTTATGATCCTGAGCAGCCGCGGTTCCGTTGCAGACCGTGTCCTTGCGCTGGACAGCGGTGCCGATGACTATCTCCTGAAGCCGTTTCATATGGATGAGTGCATGGCGCGCGTCAGACGCATGGTACGTACTTACCGGCGGAGAACGCCGCCCTCATCCGGCAGCGGCATGCACTGTATCGCAGACCTGACCGTCGATACAAACCGTCATGTCGCCACCAGAGGCGGAAAAAAGCTCCCGCTCTCTGCAAAGGAGTGCGCGATCCTTGAGCTGTTTGCGCAGCACGCAGGGGATACGCTCTCGCGCGAGGAGATCGAGCAGCATGTCTCTCCGGAAGGTGCGGACAGCGCCGTCATTCCGGTTTACATCCACTATCTGCGCAAAAAGGTGGATGACGGATTTTCTGTCAAGCTGCTGCGGACTGTCCGGAAGCAGGGCTATGTCCTGACCGGCACCTGAACGCTGCATATGTCTTTCCTGAATCACAAAAATCAAGCCGCTCCGATCACACCTGACCGGAGCGGCTTGATCTGTTTGCAGCGGAGCAGCTCATCCCCGCGAAGACGCAGCTGTCACCTGCGCGGCAACAGCATCGTTCTCATAGGTAAACCTGACGGTGCCGCCCGCCGCGTTGACAACCGTTGTCTGCGCGCGCAGCGAAAGCTCCGGTGCGGGAATGTTATAGTTCATGTGGATATGTCCGTGGATGTGATACTTCGGCTGATACTTTTCGATCAGCTCATTGAACACTTCAAACCCGTGATGACAGATATCATTCGGGTCCTGACTGTCATGGAAACCGGCAGCCGGTGCATGCGTCAGCAGGATATCAAACCCGCCGAAGGAACGGAGCTTGAACCAGAGCCGCATGATCCGGAACCGCATCTGCCGCTCGGTATACTGATGCGCGCCGGGCCGGTAGCGCATGCAGCCGCCGAGCCCGAGAATCCGGATGCCCTGATAGACCGCGATATCGTCCTCGATGCAGATGCAGCCCTCAGGCGGCCGCACCTGATACCGCTCATCATGGTTGCCGTGAATATAGAATACCGGCGCACTGGAATATGTCACACAATATTGCAGATAATCCGGATTGAGGTCACCGGCGGACAAGATCAGATCAGCCTCGCGCAGCTTCTCCGGCTTGTATCTGTCCCAGATCATCGGATCTTCCTTGTCCGCAATCGCCAGGATCTTCATATTTGCACTTCTCCCCATATTGGAATTTCCCCGAATCTATTATCCAAATCAATGCAAAAACGAAAAGTATATCTATAATTCTATCTGTTACTGTGTTGAAGATGTTTCGGGATCGGCTGCAGCGTTTTCACCTGCAGCGTCGCGGTCGATATCAGACATGATGTCTCTGTTGGTATCATATACAGTGTGCCACTTGGCAAAATCACGGAACTTCCAATCCAGCTCAGAGACCTTCGGCAGCCTGCCGAAGACATTATCCGGCAGCCAGTCCTCGCGAATGATCTCATCCGGCGTCATGGATTGCTCCGCCGGAAGCTTGCATGTTCCGTCCTGTCCGTAGATGGGGCCGGTGATGGGCTTGAACTCGTTTTTCGCGATCTCATTCTGCACCAGATTCACAAGCCGCCGGATTCCGGCAGGCAGCTTATCGGAAACAAACACATCAATCGCGCCCGAGGACATGCCCCAGTAATAATTAAGCGCCTGCAGTTCATTCTGATTGCCGTCGTTTTTCCATGCACCGATCAGCACCGAATGCACCAGATCCTCATAGAGGCTGCCCCAGTTCCAGACCGGCATCGCCAGACGGAACGAGACATCGCCGTAGAGCGCATAGAGACCGAAATCCGTATCATCGAGCCCCGGCGCCTTGATATCTCTGCTGGAGATCAGGTCGATCTGCTTGCTGCGGAAGAACTCATGCGGATCGTGATCTCTGAGCGTGGACCAGTCCAGATAGACCATCGCACGCGGATTGACCATCTTGACGCCGAGCGCAAACGCGGTGACAGAGGCGGGCGTGCCGAGCACCGGATAATCCGCGATATAGCCGATGCGCTCTGTTTCGGTCATGGCACCGGCAATCAGTCCGGTGATGAACTTTGCCTCGTAAATGCGCAGATAATAGGTGCGGAGCTGCTTATAGGCGGTGTTCATCGAGCAGTTGAGAATGATCACTTCCGGATGTGCCACTGCCATGCGCATACTTGCGGTGTGATAGACCGGTGAGGTCGTGAAGATCATGCGGCAGCCGTCTGCAATCGCCTGTTCGATCACGGTTTCGGCTTCATCCACTTCGCAGGTATAGGAAGATGTGGTGATTGCGCTGCCGAACGAATCCTCAAGATAGCGCCGCCCGATCTCGTGGTTATAGCTCCAGCCGGAGCCGCGCGGATCACGCGGGAACAGGAATGCGATATGCAGCACCTGCGTTCCGGTCAGCGGGATTTTCTTTGCCAGCGCGACCTTTTTTGAGGCGTCGGTCGGATCGAGAATATGGGAGGTCGGGTTCTCGCTGCCGAGCACGCGGAATTCCTTGCGGATCCGGTTGATGCGGCGGCGCAGTTCCAGCGAGGAAAGCCCGCGGATTTTTTCAAAGCCGTAGATTTCCAGAAAATGCAGGAATGCGGCACCGGGCGTCAGCTGACTCTGCTCCACTTTTCCCAGATAATAGCTTGCGAAGATTGTGTAGAGGAACTTGACATCCTTGCGGAGTGCATCGCTCCAGGGCGGCGGCAGCGGCAGCTTTGCGCCGGGGGTATCCGGCATTTCAGTCGGCGTAATCGCCTGAATCAGCCGCATAAATTCGCCGGGGTGGTTCATCTCGATTTCATAGATGCCGGAGATGCGGTAGAAATCCATGAACTCCGTGTAGACCTGATATTCCTCTGAGTCATTCGGCTTCGGGATGATGCGCGTCACCTTCGCTTCGATTGCAACAGCGCCGTTATACTTTGAGACGCTGACGCGCTTGTTGCCCTCGCAGACATAAAAGCGCTGCATATATTCCATGACCGTGATCGGTTCATTGACGCCGATCTCACGGACGGAATCGCAGAGCAGCGACCATTTGCTGCCGAATTCGGTATCATAATCGAGCAGCGGCATAAAGTTGCGGGCGAATGCGGAAGTCCGCTCAGCCTGTGCCGTGCCGACAACCATCGAAAGCGGAATCTCGATCTGCCCGAGCGGGAGCTGCCCTTCGATTTCATTCTCGCGCAGAATATCCTCGAGCACCGGCAGATACATCTCCTTTTCGGAGGCTGCCTGCCGCTGATATTTCTCTGCGAGCTTCTGTGCTTTTGTATAATCCTGAATGGACATGTTGATGCTCCTTTCTGATCGGATGCGGACGGATGCAGAAATGATCCGGAAAGGCTTTTTCTATTATAACACAATACGCTTATTTTTTCAACAGAAAAAAGCAGAAATGTGAAAGGAAAGCAGGCGCTGCCAAAAGATGCGATTTTCTCCGGATATCCGTTCCCGGTTCTTGCATTTTTCGGGAGAATGTGATATAATGCAATCAAAATACCAAATCAGGAGGGATTGCTATGAAGCGGCAGCGCCGTGAACCGATTGTGCTTTCACAGATGCGCCCGATCACATTGTTTCTCGTGCTCGCAGGATGCATCACGCTGACCTTTGCCTTCATCCACTTCAGCGATGTTGCAAGCTTCTTCCGCCGGATCACATCCGCGCTGGGACCGGTGTTTGCAGGCTTTGTCTTCGCGTATCTGCTGGCACCGGCGGCAACGATGCTGGAAAAGCGCTTTGCAAAGTGGCTCGCGCACCCGATTGAAAAGCATCCCAAGCTAGCGATTCTGCCGCGCGGCATCAGTTCGTTTCTGGTTGTGGCGCTGTTCATCGGCTCGATTGTGCTGCTTGTCATCGCGACCTTTTCGCAGGTTGTGACAGGTCTTTCGACAGCAATCGACCAGCTCCCGCATTATTTCGATCTCATCATGGAGCACATCGAAAAGCTGCTCCATGCGGATAATACCCTCGCAGGCTATCTGCGGGAGCTGCAGGAGCGCTTTTCCGCAACCGAGCTCGGCATGGGCAATGTCGATCCGGTGGATATCACGCAGAAGATTCTCTCTGCGGTCGCATCCGGCGCAACGAGCACGCTCGGCTTTCTCTATGATGTCATCGTCGGCTTTGTGATCGCGGTCTATCTGCTGATCAGCCGGAAGCGGTTTGTCCGGCAGTGGAAGCAGATTCTTTACGCCGTCTGCAAGCCGAAAACCGCCGACTGGATCGACAAGCAGATGACCGCCGCAAACCAGACCTTCGGCACCGCGGCAATCGGCAAGCTGCTCGATTCGCTCCTGATCGGCATGCTGTGCTTCATCGGCGTCACGATCATCGGCGCGCCCTATACCACACTGATTGCGGTGATCATCGGCGTCACAAACATGATCCCGTATTTCGGCCCGATCTTCGGCGCAATTCCCTGCGTGCTGCTGATCCTGATGGAGAACCCGCTCAAGGCGCTGTACTTCCTGATTTTCATCATCGCGCTGCAGCAGTTTGATGCGAACATCCTTGATCCGAAGATTGTCGGAAAATCCATCGGACTGCCGGCGTTCTGGGAGCTGTTCGCGTGTCTGCTCGGCGGCGGATTGTTCGGCATCATCGGTCTGATCATCGGTGTGCCGATGGTTGCGGTTGTGTATACGCTGGTGCGCCAGCTTGTTCTGGAGCGGCTTGATGAACGCGCGAATGACGGCGAGCTGACACCGGAATTTCTCAGTGAAACGCTCGGCGTCTCCGGCAATATTGAGGATTCCGGTCTGTTCCGCGATGACGAATCTGACAGCCCTTATCTGCAGCATTTGATTCTGCTCGAGGATATCGCGCAGAATCCGGATGCAAAGGAAGGGGAATCCGGCGTATGAGCATGACCTATTATCTGGATACCAGACGGGATGTTCTGATCCGGCTCGCACCGGATCACAGGCGGAGCGTGCTGGAAAAAAGCGCAGGAACATGGCGCCCGTTCGATCCGCAGCGGGATGATTCCTATGCACGCGCACTGATCTTCGGCGAGGGCTGCTGGGAGGATCTTGATCTGCTTGAAGAAGCAGAAGCGCTGGAAATTCTCCGGCAATGGCAAAAGGCATCTGAATAGCATGAAGCCGCTCCGATGAACGCCAATCGGAGCGGCTTTCTATACATGAACATGGGGTCTGGGGTCAATGACCCCAGCAGGGGTTCGGGGACGGCGTCTCCATTACAAATCCATCGGAGATACCGCTATCTCCCCGCCGCCGAGGACGATTTCGCCGTCATAGAAAACGGCTGCCTGTCCGGCGGTGATTGCGCGCTGCGGCGCATCAAATTTCAGGACGGCGGTGTGCTCATCCGTGAACGTGACCGTTGCGGGCTGTGCCGGATGCCGGTAGCGGATCTTTGCCTGACACCGCACAGGCTCCTGCGGCGGTGTGCCGGAAATCCAGTTGACCGCATCCACCGTGCAGGTATCCGTAAAGAGATCGTCATTTGTGCCGATGATCACGCGGTTATGCGGCACATCCAGTCCGCAGACATACGCCGGTTTGCCGAGTGCAATGCCAAGTCCGCGCCGCTGCCCGACAGTATAATGAATCAATCCCTGATGCTGCCCGATCACATTCCCCTGCAGATCGACAAAATCGCCGGGTTCGGGTGTCTCGCCGGTGTGTGCCTGAATCACGCGCGCATAGTCGCCGTCCGGCACAAAGCAGATATCCTGCGAATCGGATTTATGTGCATTGACAAAGCCCTGCTCCTCGGCAATCCGGCGCACCTCCGCTTTTGTCAGTCCGCCGAGCGGCAGCAGGATATGCGCCAGCTGCGCCTGTGTCAGCATATAAAGCACATAGCTCTGATCTTTTGAAGCATCGGCGCCGCGGCGGAGCTGAAAGCCGTTTTCGGTCTCGATGACCTGCGCATAATGCCCCGTCACGATCTTCTCGCAGCCGAGCACCTCTGCGCGTTCCAGCAGCTTCTCAAACTTCAGATGCCGGTTGCACTCGATGCAGGGATTCGGCGTTTTGCCGCACTGATAGCAGCGGATAAACTTTTCGATGACCTGCTCGCGGAACTCCGCCGTGAAATTGAAAACATAATGCGGCATGCCGAGCCGGAACGCGACCGCTCTTGCATCCTCGACATCGTCGAGCGAGCAGCATGTGCTCTCGCCGGAGAGCGCCGCGTCCTCATTGTCATAGAGCCGCATGGTGCAGCCCAGACATTCATATCCTGCATTCAGTGTCAAATGGGCGGCGACGCTTGAATCCACGCCGCCGCTCATTGCGATCAAAGCCTTTGCCATTTGCTTATTCCCCGTTCGTTCTTATCGGTTACGTACTGCAGCAGTGCGGCTCGTCGCCCTCACGGAATTTCTCCGGATCATAGGCGATGCCGTTCTTATCGTAGTAATCCTTGACTGCCGCCTTGATTGCCTCCTCGGCGAGCACCGAGCAGTGCAGCTTGTGTGCCGGCAGCCCGTCCAGCGCCTCGGTGACAGCCTTGTTTGTCAGCTCAAGCGCCTCAGAGAGCGGCTTGCCTGCGATCAGCTCGGTTGCCATTGAGCTCGAAGCGATCGCGCTGCCGCATCCGAAGGTCTCGAACTTGACATCCTCGATGACCTCGCTGCCCTTTTCACCGGCGATCTTCAGATAAATCTTCATGATATCGCCGCATTTTGCATTGCCGACCTCGCCGACGCCGTCTGCGTCCTCAATGATGCCGACATTCCGCGGATTGCGGAAGTGATCCATAACTTTTTCACTGTAAAGTGCCATATCAACACATCTCCTCTCGACTGCTGTTCACGGTTACGGCAGGACAAACTGCTGTCTGCCTTCGTTCAGGCTGCGCCAGACCGGCGACATATTCCGCAGATAGTCCACAACCTCTTTGACTGCATCAATGATATAGCGGATCTCATCGTCCGTGATATCCTCACCGAGCGAAAGCCGCAGCGAACCGTGCGCGACCTCATGCGGTCTGCCGATTGCGAGCAGCACATGGCTCGGATCGAGCGAACCGGATGTACACGCACTGCCCGAGGAGGCACAGATGCCCTTGTCATCGAGCAGGAGCAGCAGCGATTCGCCTTCGATCGCCTCAAAGCAGAAGTTGACATTTGAGGGCAGGCGGTGTTCCGCATCGCCGTTGAGAACGCTGTGCGAAATCTCCGAGAGCCCCTTGATGAGCATATCGCGCTGCCGGATGAGCTTCGCGGTGGTCTCATCAAGATGCGCAAGGCTTTCCTCCAGTGCAGCCGCCATGCCGACGATTGCAGGGAGATTCTCGGTGCCTGCGCGCTTATTGCGCTCCTGTGCGCCGCCGTAGATCAGGTTCTCGAGCCGGATGCCCTTTTTCGCATAGAGCACGCCGATGCCCTTCGGGCCGTGGAATTTGTGTCCGGAGATTGAGAGCATGTCGATGTTCTGCGCCTTGACGTCAATCGGGAGATGACCTGCCGCCTGTACGGCATCCGTATGGAACAGCACGCCCTTTTCGCGGCAGACTGCGCCGATCTCTGCAACCGGCTGCACCGTGCCGATCTCATTGTTCGCGAACATCACCGTGACAAGCGCGGTATCCTCACGGATTGCCTCCGCGACCTGCTGCGCCGTCACAAGACCGTTTTCGTGGACATCGAGCAGTGTGACCTCGAAGCCCTCTTTTTTCAGTGCGTCGAGCGTGTGCAGAATTGCATGGTGCTCGAACGCAGTCGAAATGATATGTTTTTTGCCCTTTTTCGCGCCGAGGGCTGCGGCGGTGCGCAGCGCCTGATTATCCGCCTCGCTGCCGCCCGATGTAAAGGTGATCTCTTTCGGATCGGCATTCAGGCATTTTGCAATGCGCGCGCGGGCATCCTCAAGTTTTTCCTTTGCCTCCTGCCCGAAGGCGTAAAGGCTCGAGGGGTTGCCGTAGACCTGCTCAAAGCAGGGGAGCATCGCTGCAAGCGCCGTTTTGCTGACTTTGGTTGTTGCAGCGTTATCTGCATATATCATAGACGAAGCCTCCTGATTCTGTGTGATTTCTGCCGGAATACGCCGCCGGATCCTGCGGGATACTCCTTCAGTAAGCACATTATAACACGTTTTACCTACTTTGTCAATAGGGAAAGTATATTTTCAGAAATCAAGAGAAATAATAGGCAGGAGATGAAGTGATTTCCGGTGCATGCAGCATGTCAAAACCGCCCGCGGCTTCGCATGAAATGTGGGACACCGCATCTTCTCACTCCGATCTCCTATCTTCTCACTTTCTTCGTACCGGCATTTTGGTGCGGATTTCGGAGAGACGTGTGAGCGCTTCCTCAAGCGTTGCCTGCTTCTTTGCAAAATGCAGCCGGATGAAGCGGTTTTCCGGCTCCTTGAAAAAGCTCGAGCCCGGCACCGCGCCGACGCCGACCTTTTCCGCAAGCACCTCGCAGAATTCCAGATCGCTTTCATAGCCGTATTCAGAAACATCCAGCAGGATGTAATATGCGCCCTCCGGCACGGTATGCGCAATGCCGATTTCATCCAGACCGCGCAGGAACAGATCGCGCTTTTCGGTATACTCCTGCTGCAAATCTGCGTAGTAATCATCGCCGAAGCGCAGACCGGTCACGGCTGCCTCCTGCAAAGGCGCCGCCGCACCGACGGTCAGGAAGTCATGCACCTTTTTGACGGTATCAATGATCTCCGGCGCCGCAATGACATATCCCAGACGCCAGCCCGTGATCGAATAGGTCTTGCTGAGCGAGCTGCACTGAATTGTGCGCTCCCACATGCCCGGCAGCGTCGCAAGATAGGTGTGCACATGCGGCTTGTAGAGAATGTGTTCATAGACCTCATCGGTGATGACGAATGTATCGTATTTCTTCGCAAGGTTTGCAATGATTTCAAGCTCCTGCCGCGTGAAGACCTTGCCGCAGGGGTTCGAGGGATTGCAGAGAATCAGCGCCTTCGGATGCTGCTTGAATGCAGCCTCCAGCACATCTGCATCAAAATTGAATGCGGGCGGAATCAGCGGCACATAGATCGGCTCTGCGCCGGAAAGAATCGTATCTGCGCCGTAATTCTCATAGAACGGCGAGAACACAATGACCTTGTCTCCGGGATTGGTCACGCTCATCATCGCCGCCATCATGGCTTCGGTGCTGCCGCAGGTTACGACGATCTCGCCGTTCGGATCAATCGCTCTGCCGGCGAAGTGTTCATATTTTGCAGCGAGCGCCTCGCGGAAATTCTGTGCGCCCCATGTGATCGAATACTGGTGGAAATCCTCTCTTGTCACCGCTGCGAGGCGGTCGAGGATTGCTTTCGGCGGGTCGAAATCCGGAAAGCCCTGCGAAAGATTCACCGCCCCGAACTGATTGGAAATCCGCGTCATGCGGCGGATGACCGAATCTGTAAATCCGGCGGTTCTGGATGAAAGTGTCGGCATAAATGCCCCTCCTCTGTATTATATCCTATATCATGCGTAGGTATAGTATGTTTATCTTAGCATATCCGGCTGAAAAAGTCAAGCGGTTTTTGCGGATTTAACCTGTTTGCATAGCGATTTTGTATGTTTTGCAAGAAGCCGTCTGCTTTTTTTGCCGAAAAAACGTGAGATTGCCATGCAAAAAGCGCTTGAAATCCAAAATCAGTTATGATATAATAGTATACAGATACGTATTGTATGTGAAAGGAGCTGCACATGAAAATCTCAACCAAAGGCAGATATGCGCTGCGCATGCTGATCGAACTTGCCACCCATCAGGAAGACGGCTTTGTCTCCTTAAAGGATATCTCTGAGCGGCAGGGCATCTCCAAAAAATATCTCGAGCAGATTGTCCCGATGCTCAACAAGAGCGGCATCCTGCGGACAAACCGCGGCAACAAGGGCGGCTATATGCTCGCAAAGCCTGCGAATGAATGCTCAGTCGGCGAGGTGCTGCGCGCGACGGAAGGCAGCCTTGCCCCGGTCTCCTGCCTCGAATATGAGCAGAATGACTGCCCGCGTGCGGAGATCTGCGCGACGCTCTATGTCTGGCAGGGGCTTGAAAAAGCGGTGAATGATTACCTCAACAGCGTCACCGTTCAGGATATCATCGACCATGCCGCCGAAGCCGGAAACGATTACTGCATCTGATTTTTATGATTTTTCAGCAGCCTGTGCCGCGTTCGCACGGGCTGCTTTATTATACCACATTCCTCTCAAAAGCGCAACAGGAACAATAGAGAATTAGAAATGAGAAATTAGAAATGAGAAATTGCGGTGCCGCCTGCGGCGACGAAATTGAATCATTTTAGTGAGGCGTTAGGAGTGAGCAGTGATGAGCTGCGGTGCCGCATAGTTTCTTGCGAAACAGACTGCGGATTTGGAAGGCGGTTTCGCGGTCAGGCACACCGGGTATGATGAGGACGGGAACTTTACAAAGAACATCAAACGGTAAAGCAGTTGTCTCCGGAATAAAATCCGCGTACCCCTTTGAACGGGATACGCGGATTCTTTTTATTCAGCGTATTTGGATTCGATGCCGAAGTATTCCTCAAGGCAGAGACCGCTGTCATAGATTTTCTTTGCCATGTCCTTGCCGACATAGCGGATATGCCACGATTCATACTTGAAGCCGGTTTTATCCTCCTTGCCCTTCGGGAATCGGATGATAAAGCCGTATTTCCACGCATTGTTCTCGAGCCACTTTGCCTCGGGCGTATCGTGGAAAGCGTCACCTGCGTAGTTGCAGTCGATCGTCAGACCGGTCTGGTGCTCGGAATGTCCCGGACGTGCAGAGTAGGTATCCGCCGCCTCCTTGCCGTCGCGTGCAACATAGTTGTTGTAGAGCGTATCCTGCGCCTCGTAGGAGCGGAAATCCGAGACCGAATAGATCGAGAGACCGTCTGCCGAGGCTGCTGCCTGCAGCTCTGCAAAGGCTGCCTTGGTCTCCGCGGTCAGTCCGTTCGGATTATAGGACTGCGGCAGGGAATAGGTCTTGTTGACGATCATGACGCCCTGAATATAGGTCACGCCGTCAATCACTTCCATATCGGTGCGGTTCGGGTCTGTGGTGGTTGCCGCGGATGCTGCGGCGGTGGTTGTCGCCGCACCCTCGGCGGGTTTTGTCTTTGCCGCTGCATTCGGATCGGCAACGCTGACCTTGACCTCTGCAAAGACTGCCGGATTGTTGACCGAAGTCACGCGGATGACGCAGCTGCCCGCACCGACTGCGGTGATATTGCCGAGCCCGTCAACCTTTGCGACCTTTTCATCGGTCGATTCCCATTTCTCGGATTTATCCGTCGCCTCATCCGGTGTCATCTTGACAAGCGGCATCACGGGATCATCGCCGACCTTGAGCGCTGCATCGTAGAACGAGAGCGTCAGACCGGTGACCGATCCGGGCGGCAGAGACTGTGCTTCTGTCACGGTTGTCGCGGCAGAAGTGATGATAGATGTGCTGTCTGCTGTCGTAGCAGTCACCTCCGTTGTGGATTCTGATGAAAGCACCTCTTCCTGAACGGGGACTGAATTCTCAATTCCTGCGCGTGTCCGCGGCGAATGGTCTGCGACAATGAATGTCACGCCCGCTGCAAGACCGAATACAGCAACGATCGCGAGCGGCAGCGGAGAATTCGAGATCACTGTTTTTTGTTTTTTCTGTGCCATGCTTTGTGTTCCTTTCTGTTATCACTTGTTTTTGCGGTGGCTTCCGCTCTATTATATCACATTCTCCGTTAAAAAGCAAGACGATAGTGAGAACCGAAATAATTAGAAATGAGAAATTAGAAAGTAGAAATTGCGGTATGCGCTGCGCGCATGATTTTGGAAGATCGGCAGCTATAGAAAATCGGAGCCGCGCACTGCGCAGGGATAAAGACGAAAACATACACATATATATTATAAATACATCGCCGCAGGCGATACAACAATTTCTCATTTCTCATTTCTAATTTCTCATTCAGATGCACAGGCGCAGGGAGGGGGCGGAGGATGCGCACAACGGCGATCTATGTCCGGCAGTCGGTGGAGCGGCCGGACAGCGTCAGCCTTGAAACGCAGGAGGCGCTCTGCCGCTCGGAGCTGCCGCCGGATATCCCCGTCACCGTTTACAGCGACCGCGGCTACTCCGGCAAGGATACCGGACGCCCCGCGCTGCAATCCCTGATGCAGGCTGTCCGCGCGGATGAGATCGGGACAGTGCTCGTCTACAAGCTCGACCGCATCAGCCGCAACCTCGCGGATTTTACACAGCTCCTGCGCGTCTTTGAGGCGCACCGCGTCGAGTTCCGTTCACATACAGAGCGCTTCGAGACGGCGTCACCGCTCGGGCAGGCGATGCAAAGCCTGCTGATGGTCTTTGCGCAGCTTGAGCGCGAAACGATCAGCGGCAGAGTGCGCGATGCGGCATTTGCGCGGGCAAAACAGGGCTTCGATACCGGCGGACCGCCGCCCGCAGGATTCCGGCGCATCCCTGTCACGCTTGGCGGAACGCACACACAGATGCTCGCGCCCGATGAAACCGCGCCGCTTGTCGCGGAAGGATTCTCGTTGTATCTTGCAGCAGAAGGCTCGCTCACCGCCGTCAGCCGCAGGTGGAACGATGCCGGATTCCATACGCGCCGCGGCGGTGCATGGCTGCCGCATACGGTCTGCAGGGTGCTGCGCAATCCGGTTTATGTGCAGGCAAACGCCGAGGTTTATGCGTATCTTTCCGCGCACGGTGCCGCGCTCTGCATGCCGGAGCAGCTGCCGCAGAAGCACGGCGTCTATCTCTATGCCGACCGCCGGATCAACCGCAGCCGCTTTACCGATCTGCACGGCGTATATGCGATCTGCGCGCCGCATCAGGGGATTGTCGCGCCGGAGATCTGGCTCGGGTGTCAGAAGAAGCTGACGGCATCCCGTCAGAGGCGGACAGCGGGCTCCGGTCAGAAGACATGGCTCAGCGGCAGAATCTTCTGCATGCGGTGCGGCAGCGCGATGACCGCCGTCCGCGGCAGAAATGCAGACTATCTGATCTGCGGCGGCAAAAAGCGCGGGATCTGTTCCGGCGCGGGGGCGGTCTGGCGCGTGGATACAGCCGAGATGCTGGTCGGCAGGCTGCTTGCAGAGCAGATTCGGTCGCTCGCGCTGCCTGCCGAACAGTATCCGCCGGAGGAATCCCCCGAACTGCAGGCACTGATTCTGCGGCGCGGCGAGCTGCTCCGGCAGATGACCGATCCCGCGGGCGGTGACATCGCCCTGCTGACCGAAGCCGCCGCACAACTCACGGCACAGATTGCATCCCTGCGGACAAATACAGCGGCGGTCTCCGCGGAGGCGCTGCATCTGCCGGAGTGGGAGACCTGCGATCCCGAACAGCGCAAAACCGCCGCGCATATCCTGCTGCACTGCATCATGGCGGAGGGGCACACGCTGCATGTCTTTCTCGCCTGACGAAAGGAGCATCCCGAATGGAAACAGTCCTGCACCTGCTGACGCCGCACAATCTTCTGCTGCTGACCGCCTGCGCTGCGGTTCTGCGCATGTGCATCGAATATCTGCACCGCAAAACGCACCGGCTCGCGGCATTTCTCATCGGCACACTGAGCGGCACCGCGGCGCTTCTGCTCCTGCACTTCTTCGGCGGCAGATTCGGTTTTGTGCCGCCCCTCACGCTCTATACGCTCTTTGTCTCCGCCGTCGCCGGAATCCCGGGTGTGCTGCTGCTCCTGCTGATGCGGCTTTTATCTGTATAAATGTGTCTCCGACGGATTTGAAACGGGGGCGCTGCTCCCATCCCCCGCCGTGGATATCATCCCCGGACCCTGTGTGTATGATAGAATACGAAACGGTTTTCTTTTCAATCCATGCGCGCAGCGCATACCGAATCTTCTCACTCCTCTCTCCTCACTCCGAACTTTTTTCATGTGCCCCATTGAAATTCGGGCGATTATATGGTATTAAAAAGTGACTATATTACCACGCTGCATATCCGAGAGAAAACCGCGCAGAATCGCACAATACACTACATCACAGCAAATATGTCCAGCGTAATCCGGTGCAATTATTTGTAATCCAGTTGACCATTCGTTGTCCAAATCAGAATCAGACAGATGAATATATCGTAAGAAGGCGCAGATATTGTTTATTCAAAAATAATCTATGTAACGAAAAGGACAGCTCAACTGAACTGTCCTTTTCGCTGTTTCTGTATCAAAATGAGGTATCTTTCATTATATTAAAAGGTTATCAAGTGTGTTTGTACTGATAATGTATGTCATTAGGGTATTGGTTGAAAATGGGATATATCATAATGTGGAAAGGAAATCGTGTGGAACGGATTATAGGTGCGGCATGAGGTCTGCATATCTTATAATCATACTTTCCAACTGTTCAGACTCTTAACAAATTCCGGAGAATTATGGTCAACGATCTCGCTGTGACCAAGGTCAAGCTCTGCGATCTTCTGCATATCCTCGTCAGAAAGTGCAAAGTCCCAGATGCCGATATTCTGCTCCATACGCTCCACATGAACAGACTTCGGCAGAATGGAAACACCACGCTGCGTGTTCCATTTGAGGGCGATCTGTGCGGCAGTCTTGCCGTATTTTGCACCGATCTCAGAGAGGACGGGGTGAGAGAAGATGGAATCATGATTTTCATTGTATGTTTCATAAGCAATACCTCCGTTTCGGTTTTCTTTACCTATATTATAACAAAACGGAGACCTCATGAGAAGTCTCCGTTTGTTATGGCCTATTAACCTTTGGGCTATTACTGCGTTCTTTTTAATTGTTTCATAATACGCAGACACGCCTCAACGTGCATTATCCAGTGCCTTGAAAAAGGCATTTGTATCAAACTGCGAATATTCTTGCTGCACCAGTAATCTATAAGCCAAACAGCATTTTCGTCACTACTTACAACGTTCAGCTTCTGCAAATCCTCTCTGCGCTCTGCTGCCACTTTTTGTTTGAGCGCATCGTATGGCAATTTTCTGAGCAACGCTTCTGTACTTGTCTTGACCTCAGAAATATACGAATATAGCTCTTCTATATCCAGTTGCTTTGAGAAATCTTCTATCTCATTTTTAATAAGTTCATTTCCTGTTGTTATGATCGGAGAATGTATACGTTTCTGATAATTTTTTAAGAAAAAAATCTGCTCATCGCAGTTTATCAGAGTATGCGCCACAATATCCTCTATTCTGAAAATATGCCATAAGGAGTAAGCAATAGTCTTGCTGTGATAGCCGGCTGCATTGACAAATGGAATGGCATAAAAATCGTCTGAAGAAAGTTCATTTTTGAACGAAACGATCGTCTGCATCAGCTTATCACGTAGTTCAAACAAAGTGCTTATTCCATGGTCATATGTATCCTTTTTCCTGATACTTGCCTGCATTTTCTTGTTTAGTTCAGACCATTCCTTATTCATTTTTCTCACCTGAATTCTTTTTCACCGCACTAAGAAACCGCTTCACGGTCTTGCTCGG
>JAFWUX010000143.1 GCA_017523995.1 Oscillospiraceae bacterium
GGTTTCCCCAATCATTAAATCCTAGTCATTACGAGTCACTCGCAATTACTTGTTGTTTCGCGCTTTATAGTCTCGCCTCGACTTTGTATTTACTTCGTTTCCTCAGTAAATACGGAATCTTCAAGGGTTTCTCTTTGGTTGCATTGTTCAATTTTCAAGGTGCCGCTGTGATACTTTTTCGTGCCATCCTCTCGTGAGGCGACCTCTTTATTATATCACATCTTTTCGGTTTTGTCAAGTCCTTTTCAGAACTTTTTTTCTTGCCGGTCGTCGCTCTCTCGCGGCGACTTGTATATAATACCACATTCCGGCAGAAAAGTCAACCCCTTTTCGCGTAAAACAAACCGCATATTTTCATGCGTTTTTTGTCAATTTTTGACATCCTCTGTTTTGGCATCTCCTAAAATCGTCGTAAATACGTTGATTCCGTTCTCCGAGGTTGCCGTTATGGCTCCTCCGTGGAGCTCTGCAATGCTCTTTGCCACGCAAAGTCCGAGCCCATAGCCGCCCGTATCGCGCGAGCGAGCCGGATCCACCCGATAGAACCGCTCAAAAATCTTTTGCAGTGCCTCCGGCGGGATTGTGTCTCCGGTGTTGGAAATCACAATGCGCAGATGCATTTTCCGGTCGCGGTTGACTACCATCCGGATATTGCCGCCCTCGGGGGTATACTTCTCCGCATTGTCCAGCAGCACATCCACCATCCTGCGGATCAGTCTGCGGTCACCGCGGTATTTCAGCCCCGGCGTCATTTCGTAATCGAACATCCTGCCTTCCTCGAAAATCCGCGATTCGCGATCCATGCACATTTCCTCAAGCATGTCCGTGATCTCCAGCTCCTCCGGATCGGGATGAATCTCGTTTGCGTCGATCTTCGCAAGAAACAGCAGATCTGCAACAAGCCCTGCCATGCGCGTTGTCTCGCCCTGAATGCTGTCCAGCCATTTTTCCTGACTTTCAATCGTTGCATCCGGATTCGCCATGACCGCCTCCGTGTTGGTCGCAATGACTGTCAGCGGCGTTTTGAGTTCATGGGTCGCGTCGGAGACAAAGTCATTCTGCTGCTCCCACGCGGTCTCGATCGGTTTGCTCACCCATTTTGTCAGCACGGCGCAGACCGGTATCAGCAGAAACGCGCCGAGCACTGTAAACAGGATCGAGTTGCGCCGCAGCGTTTTTGCGAGCGTCTGCTCCTGCGAGCACTCCGCGAGCACCGCCCATGCGCCGCCCTCCTGCAGGACGGACAGATAGCGATACTGCATGTCACCCTGTTCAATTTTGCCGGCACTCTGCTCGCCGGTAAAGTCAATCTCCGCGGCAAGCGCGCTGAGCGTCTCATTGCTCAGGCTGAGATGCCGCTGCCGGATCTCGTCCTCCTGAATCCTGCCGTTTTCATCCAGACGGATACTTGCCATGCCACGTGTGCCGTCCGGCAGACTGTGCGTCTCGACGGCAAGCCGCAGCGCTTTCATGGTATCATCCGCCGCCGACTGATACATATAATAGCTGACGCCCGCGCAGATCGCGCCGAGCAGCACCAGCAGCAAAATCCAGCTGATTATAAAAAACCGGCTGCGAAGTCCGCGATGCATTCTGCCGCCTCCTTTTCTTTGCTGTCATGCACATTTTTCACCACTCCGGCATAGAATCCAGAGAGGAACGGGAAAGATTGCCGTGTGAAGTCAGGATGCCGCCTTCCATGACATCCAGCAGACCGAATCCCGGCGGAAACTGATCGCGCGGCAGTGCGGCACTCCCCGGATTGAACAGCCGGATGCCCTCGACATTGCGGTCAATCCGCACATGCAGATGCCCGAACAGGACAATATCCGCGCCGTGCTCTCTTGCAAGGTCAATCAGATTCTGCTGAAAATCGCCGTATGTATACTTATGCCCGTGTACGGCGACCGCCTTATGTCCGAACGGCAGCGGCACCTCCAGCAGCAGCGGGATTTCGCGGCTGTAATCGCAGTTGCCGCGCACGCGGAGCATCTTCTCCTTCAACTCCGGATGCTCCGAAAGCAGGCGGTCCGTTTCGATCTGACCGTCGCCGCAGTGGATGATCATATCTGCATCAAGATGTTCGTACACCACCTTCCGCAGAATGTCATATCTGCCGTGGGTATCCGAAATCACAAGTATCTGCATGCTCAGTGCCTCCGTTCTGTTTTGTTTCATTATAGCATAGAAATGAAACAGCGTCAATGATTTTTTTGAGAGGAGATTTCTATGGAGAGACCGAAAAACAGTCCGCAGCTGCAGGCAATGCTCAAGGTCGTCGGTGAAAAGCTCGGGATGCCGCCCGAAGTGCTCCGGCAGCAGCTGGAATCCGGCAAATTTGATCAGGCGATTGCAGGCATGCAGCCGCAGGACGCCGCAAAATTCAAACAGGCACTCACCAATCCGCAAAAGCTCAATCAGATGCTCGGCAGCAAGCAGGCAAAAGCGCTCTATGAAAAGCTGACAAAGGGATCCTGATATCCCGCACTGCAAAGGAGGCGGCAAACCTTGGATGATCTGACGCAGAAGCTGCAGGCACTGCTCTCCGATCCGGAAAGCATGAAGAATCTCTCCGAGCTTGCCGCCATGATGCAGGCAGATGCGCCGCCGGAGGATGCCGCCGCGCCGGTTCCGGATGAAAGCACCGGCACGCCGCAAACGGAATCCGAAGCACCGCCTTTTGATTTTGCAAAGCTGCTCGCCGTCGGGCAGGCGCTTTCCGCCGTGCAGCAGGATGAAACCGCCGATCTGCTCCGTGCGCTGAAGCCTTATCTCTCGCCGGAACGCGCCAAACGTGCAGACAAGGCGGCGCGGATGCTCCGGCTCTATGCGGCTGCCGGTATCCTGCGCGAAAACGGCATGCTGAACGATCTGTTCGGCGGCGAATCCTGAAAGGAGGGCACGCATGGCACAGAGCGTCCCGATGTGGTGGATGTGCGGCAGCCGCTGCCCGCCGCCCAAACAGCCGGAGCCCGAACCGGAACCGCTGCCGGAGCTTCCGCCGGAGCCGCCGCAGAAACCTCCCGCCGGCGCAGATGCGCAGCTCCGCGATGCGATCAGCTCGCTGACAGACCGCATCCGGCACACCGACCCTGAAACCATGCTGCTGCTCGCGCTCCTCTGGATTCTCTGGCAGGAGCACGCCGACCGCAGGCTGCTCCTCGCCCTCGCCTACATCATCCTGTAAATCAGAAATGAGAAATACAAGTGCCTCCGGCAGATTTATACTGAGGGCTCCGCCCTCCGAAAAACGATCCACCGGATCGTTTTATCGGATTCACCCCTGCGGAGCTCCTAAAGCAGGGGCATTCCGCACTCTGCGGAGTGCGGCGAGGGCTCTGCCCCTCGACCCCGCGAGCTTTTGAAAAAGCTCGACCAAAAC
>JAFWUX010000144.1 GCA_017523995.1 Oscillospiraceae bacterium
CGCGCCGTGCGCGGCTCCGTATTGCTAAAGCATTCTGGTTACGCATTGCACTGCCGGAACGTCAATATAAAAGTTTTGATCAAACTTTTTCACCGCGCCGTGCGCGGCTCCGTATTGCTAAAGCATTCTGGTTACGCATTGCGCTGCCGGAACGTCAATATAAAAGTTTTGATCAAACTTTTTCAAAAGTTTGCGGGTCAAGGGCAGAGCCCTTGTCGCTCGTCGCAACGAGCGAAACTCCCCAGCGTTCGGGCTCGGGAAGATGGGAGTTTGAGGAAAGAGCCGTAGTTTGCCGCGCAAACTATAGCGCAGCGGGGTATCTTCCCTCATTATAAAATAGCATCCGCGCAGCGGATACTTCTTTTTAGCGGTGTCTCCGACGGATTTAAAATGGGGCGCTGCCCCAAACCCCGCTTAAGGGCTATTAGCCCTTAAGAATCCCGCTTTTTATATTGGAATATAAGTAAGCCGCTCAGATTTGCGTTTTGCAGTCTGGGCGGCTTATACTTTTATCTTTTCATTAGACAAAAGATAAAGGACGATCAAACAAAAATTCATCAGTTGCAAAGTGAATAGTGAATAGAGAAAAATGAAAAGTGGAAAATAATTGCCGCCAAATCAACGCTTTTACGCTGATTTGGCGGCTTCGTTCTTTCCATATATCAAATGGGGTCTGGGGATAATTATTCCCAGCTGGGGTTTGGGGACAGAGTCCCCATTACTGATCCGTCGAAGACACCTCTTACAGGGCGCTGAGCATGTCTTTGAGGTTCTGGATCAGGGCTGTGATCTTTGCCTCGCGGTCACGGATATCGTTGACAACCTTTTCCGGTGCCTTCGAGATAAAGCTCTCATTCGCAAGCTTTGCCTTGACAAATTCCAGCTCCTTCTCCGCCTTCTCGAGATCCTTCGTGATTCTTGCACGCTCGCTCTCAACGTCAATCAGTTCCTTGAGCGGCATGCAGAGCTTTGCATCTGCCGTTGCAACCGTCACCATGCCGGAAAGATCCTCCGGCTCGCTGCTGACTGCCGTCACGCCCGATGCGCCTGCAAGTCTTGCAAGGAAATCGCCTGCCTCGGCATACTGCTCCGGATTTGCGGTGATGATCGTGATATGCGACTTCTTGGAATTCGGAACCTTGTGCTCCGAGCGGCACTCACGGACAGCCTTGACAGCCTCCATGATCTTTTCCATTCGCGCTTCTTCCTCCGGGAACTGCAGCTCCGGACGAACCTCCGGCCAGCTCTGCAGCATCAGGAAGCCCTTGTCATGCGGCAGTGCCTGATAAATCTCCTCGGTGATGAACGGCATGAACGGATGCAGAAGCTTCAGGATATCGCGGAGAACATATGCAAGCACGTTCTCGACATTCTTCTTCTTTTCCGCATCATCACCGTTGAAGCGGTTTTTCGCCAGCTCGATATACCAGTCGCAGAAGCTGCTCCAGATGAAGTCATAAATCTTCTGCGCGGCAACACCCATCTCGAAGTGCTCGAGATTATAGGTCACCTCGCGGATGACGCTGTTCAGGCGGGTGAGAAACCACTTATCCTCGAGTGCAAGCTCCTCCGGCAGACGAATCTCGTTAATCGACATGTTCATCAGCAGGAAGCGCGATGCATTCCAGATCTTGTTGGTGAAGTTGCGCATTGCGAGAATCTTCTCCTCGCTGTAGCGCATGTCATTTCCGGGCGAGCTGCCCTGCACGAGCATGAAGCGCAGTGCATCGGCGCCGTACTGCTCGATGACCTCGAGCGGATCAATGCCGTTGCCGAGCGACTTGGACATCTTTCTGCCCTGTGCATCACGGACGATGCCGTGGATGACAACCTTCGAGAACGGTGCCTTGCCGGTGTAGGCAAGTCCGGAGAAGATCATTCTGCTGACCCAGAAGCCGATGATATCATAGCCGGTGACCAGCGTGCTCGTCGGGTAGAAATAATTGTAATCCGGATTTTCGGTATCCGGCCAGCCGAGAATGGAGAACGGCCAGAGTGCCGAGGAGAACCATGTATCCAGTGTATCCGGATCCTGTATCAGGTTGGTGCTGCCGCACTTTGCACACTTGCACGGTGCGGTTTTTGCGACGTTGGTCTCGCCGCAGTCATCGCAGTACCACGCGGGAATGCGGTGTCCCCACCAGAGCTGACGGGAAATGCACCAGTCGCGGGTGTTCTTCATCCAGTTGAGGTAGCTCTTGGTGAAACGCTCCGGCACGAACTGAATCTCGCCTGCCTCTGCTGCCTTGACAGCCGGCTCTGCGAGCGACTTCATGCGGACAAACCACTGCTTCGAGATCATCGGCTCGATGGTCGAGTGGCAGCGGTAGCAGGTGCCGACATCGTGCTTTAAGTCCTCGACCTCTTTCAGCAGGCCGAGTGCCTCCAGATCGGCGACGATCGCCTTGCGCGCCTCATCGGTGGTCATGCCTGCGTACTTGCCGCAGTCCAGAACCTCGGGCTCGCCCTCTGTCAGGCGGTTGCTCTCCTTGAGTGCATTGTATTCCGCGACATCCTCCTTGCCGGTCATGTGGCCGTCATAGGTGAAGCAGCGGACCATCGGCAGATTGTGGCGTCCGCCGACCTCAAAGTCATTGGGGTCATGTGCCGGTGTGATCTTCACGACACCGGTTCCCTTTTCCATATCGGCATGCTCATCGCAGACGATCGGGATTTCCTTATCCAGCAGCGGCAGAATGACATGGCAGCCGTGCAGATGCTTATAGCGCGGGTCCGCCTCGTTGATTGCAACAGCAGTATCGCCGAGCATGGTCTCCGGACGGGTGGTCGCGATTTCGAGGAACTCACCGGTCTCCTTGACCTTGTAGAGGATGTGCCAGAAGTGGCCGTTCTTCTCCTCATATTCGACCTCTGCATCCGAGATTGAGGTGTCACACTTGGGACACCAGTTGACCATACGGTTGCCGCGGTAGATCAGCTTTTCGTTGTAAAGCTTGACGAAAACCTCCAGAACCGCCTTGGAGCACTGCTCATCCATTGTGAAGTGCTCGCGCTCCCAGTCGCAGGAGCTGCCGAGGGTACGGAGCTGCTGCACGATGCGGTTGCCGAACTTTTCCTTCCATGCCCATGCGCGCTCCATGAACTGATCTCTGCCGAGATCGGCTTTGGTCAGACCCTCCTTGCGCATTGCCTCGACGATCTTTGCCTCGGTCGCGATGGCGGCGTGGTCGGTGCCCGGAATCCAGAGTGCTGCATAGCCCTGCATTCTCTTGAAACGGATCAGGATATCCTGCATGGTGTTATCGACCGCATGTCCCATGTGAAGCTGTCCGGTGACATTCGGGGGCGGCATGGAGATCGAATAAGGCTTCTTTTTCGGATCAATGATACCGCGGAAGCAGCCGTTCGATTCCCACGCCTCATAGGTGCGCTTTTCGACCTCTCCCGGGTTATATGTCTTTGGTAATTCTCTGTTCATCGAACTTATCCTTTCAGGTAAAGAGGAATCCGCTGAGCGGATATGTATGCCGGTCGGCGGCTGATTGTGAATTGCGCTGCAATTCACTTAGGGGAGCCCTCTATCGCAGGGCTCCCCTCTCCGGAAAACGATCCGCCGGATCGTTTTCCCGGATTCACCCCTGCGGAGCTCCTTCGATGGGGGATTTCGCACTCTGCGGAGTGCGACCAGAGGCTCCTCGCCTCTGGACTCATCGCAAACTTTTGAAAAAGTTTGATCAAAACTTTTATTTCGGCTTCGCCGCCGGCGTTTACATTGTGATGCCTTATTTCTTCAGGCTGATGTGGGCTTTTCTGCCGTCCTCATAGTCAATGTCATATTCGGTATCGGCAGCCGTGATCTCGCCGATGCTGCTCAGCGTCTCGCCGCAGATATACTCTGCCCATGCCTGCGGATAATCGCCGGTCAGGGAGAGCGTGATGCGGTCGGTGATTGCGCAGTTCATCTTGCGGCGCGCATCCTGAATGCTGCGGACGATATCACGCGCAAAGCCTTCATCGCGCAGTTCATCCGTGATTGTCAGATCAAGCGCGACAACAATGCCCTTTTCGCTTGCCACATGCTGACCCGCCTTTGCATTGTAGGTCACAAGGATGATCTCTGCATCGAAGGTCTCCTTTGCGCCGTTGATTTCGAGCTCTGCACCGTTTGCGGTCAGCGCGAACTTGTTGCTCTTGATCGCCTTGATGATCTCCGGCACACGCTGCGGATAACGGTCGCGGATTTCGTTGAAGTTCGGTGCATACTTGACCTCAGCCACGCTGTCAACGCTCTCGAGCACCTCAACCTGCTTGACATTCAGCTCCTCGGCGATGATATCGCGGAATGCTTCGATGACAGGCACGCCTGCCGGATCGGAGATTGCAACGCCCAGCTTTGTCAGCGGCTGACGGTTCTTGACATTGTTCTTGCTGCGGATCGAACGTGCAAGATAGATCACGCTGCGGACAAGCTTGACCTGCTCGAGCAGCTCGTCATCGCGGAAGTTCTCCGGAATCTCCGGGAAGCTGTCGAGATGGACAGAGAAGCCGTCGGTCAGCGTCTGATAAATCTTCTCGGAAATGATCGGTGCGACCGGTGCGAAGAGCTTGGTTGTGTTCACGAGGACATAGTACAGCGTCTCATATGCATTGCGCTTGTCCTCGGACATGCCCTTATCCCAGAAGCGGCGTCTGGAGCGGCGGATGAACCAGTTGGTCAGGCCGTCTACCAGCTCGATCAGGCTGTCAACATACTTGTTGACAAAATATGCATCCATATTCGTCCGGATCGTGTTCGTGACCTCATAGAGCTTTGCGAGCATCCAGCGGTCAAGCTGATTGTCGCTCTTGGGCGGCGTCAGCGTCTCCGGCTTGAAGTCATCAATGTTTGCATAGGAGATAAAGAAGTTGCAGGCGTTCCAGTAAGGCAGAATGATCTGCTGATATGCATCCTGAATGCCGTTGTCATCAAAGAGCAGGTCGCCGATCAGCATGGCATTCGTCTGATAGAGATACAGTCTGAATGCGTCGGTGCCGTACTGCTTCATCAGCAGCATCGGGTCGGTGTAGTTCTTCGAGGACTTGGAGAGCTTCTTGCCGTCCTTTGCAAGAATGGTGCCGTGTACAACGCAGTTCGAGAAGCAGGGCTTATCAAACAGCGCAACGGAGAGAACGTGCAGATAATAGAACCAGCAGCGGATCTGACCGGTGTACTCGACGATGAAATCGCTCGGGAAGTGGGAATCGAACCATTCCTTGTTCTCGAACGGATAGTGCTTCTGTGCGAACGGAACCGAGCCGCTCTCAAACCAGCAGTCCAGAACCTCCGGCACACGAACCTTTGTACCGGTGCAGCCCGGGCAGGTGCACTTGAATGTGACCTTGTCCATATACTGACGGTGCAGGTTCTCGAGGCGGATGCCGCTTGCCTGCTCGATCTCATCAATGCTGCCGAGGACGGTTCTGTCTCCGCACTTGTCGCACTCCCAGATCGGGATCGGGGTGGACCAGTAGCGGTTTCTGGAGATATTCCAGTCGCGGGCATTCTCCAGCCACTTGCCGAATCTGCCGTGCTTGACAGTCTCCGGAACCCAGTTGATATCCTCATTGTAGGCGATCAGCTTATCCTTGATCTTGCCGACATTGAAGTACCATGCGTCCATTGCCTTGTAGATCAGCGGACGCTTGCAGCGCCAGCAGTGCGGATAGTTATGCTCGATTGTGCCGTCTGCGACTGCCTTGCCCGCATCATAGAGGAAGCGGATGACAGTCGGGTTCATCTCGATGACGTTCTTTTCGGCATCCTTCTCGTAGAAATCGGTGATTTCCTCGGTGAAGCGGCCCTTTGCGTCAACCGGATTGACCAGCGGGATATTGTTGTTCTTGCA
Source organism: Oscillospiraceae bacterium (assembly GCA_017523995.1). The sequence continues at coordinate 5,847 of JAFWUX010000144.1, forward strand.
GGTCCAGTAGTCATCTTCACCGAATGCCGGTGCGGTGTGAACGATACCGACACCCTCATCGGAGCCGACATAATCTGCCGTGACAACTCTGAATGCGCCCTGCTCCTTCAATTCTGCAAAATACGGGAACAGCGGCTCATAGGTTCTGCCGACAAGCTCTGCGCCCTTGCAGGATTTGACAATCACCGGCTTTTTGCCGAAGATCTTTTCATACTTCGGGAGCACGTTTGTGCAGGCGATGAAGATCTCCTCCCCGACATCGACGAAGGAATAATCCAGCGCCTCACCGACTGCCAGACAGAGGTTCGAGGGCAGTGTCCACGGGGTGGTTGTCCATGCGAGGAAGAACACCGGCTTGCCGTCGATGACTTCTTCCGTGCGGAACTTCGTGATAATCCATCTGTCCTGACGCGGACGGGTGGAATCGGATTCTCTTGTATCAGAGATGGAAAGCGAGGTCTCGCAGTGTGTGCAGTAAGGGGTGACGCGGTAATCGCGGTAGATCAGACCCTTGTCATAGCACTGCTTGAATGCCCACATGACACTTTCCATAAAGGTGGGATTCATGGTCTTGTATGCGCCGTCATAATCAACCCAGCGCGCCATCTGCTCGACATACTCTTTCCATGCCTCATTGTTGCCGGAAACGATCTCGTAGCACTTCTCGTTGAATTTGTCGATGCCGAGGCTGTTCTCAATGATGTTCTTATCATTGATGCCGAGCTGCACCTCTGCCTGATTCTCAATCGGCAGACCGTGGCAGTCCCAGCCCCATACTCTGGGAACCTTGTAGCCGCGCATGGTCCAGTAACGGGCGATCAGATCCTTGATAAACGAAACGAGGATCGTGCCGTGGTGCGGCTTTCCGGTCGGAAACGGGGGACCGTCATAAAAGACGACTTCCTCTGCGTTCTCCTTGTTGACGGATTTCTCGAAAACCGATTCATCCTTCCAGAACTTCAGGATGTTCTCCTGAATTTCCGTGATATTCGGCTTTCCTGCAAGCTCTTGATACTTCATTTTTTCACTCACCTTTTCCTGACGGGAGCTGTTCTCTTTAACTCCTGCCATAATTATGCATCCTACATTATAACACAAATACCCGCGCTTGTCAATATATCAGCGGTATCTCCGATGGATTTATACGAATGAAAAATGAAAAATGAGAAATGAGAAATTAAGGTATCGCTTTGCGATGATTCATAATGGGGACGCTGTCCCCAAACCCCTGCTGGGGTCATTGACCCCAGACCCCATGTTTATGTGTGGATAGAATGAAGCTGCTCCTGTGTTCGTAAGCGGGTGCGGTTACGTATTGTGCGCCGGAGCACAACATATCGAAAGATTTGATCAAACTTTGATATTGACGCTCCGGCGACTTCGTTCTGTTTCAGCATAAATATGGGGCGGGAGTACGAGTGAATAATGAATAGAGAAAAGTGAAAAGTGAATAACAAAATGGGTTTTGGGGGCGAGCAGCCCCCATTTCTGATCCATCGGAGATACCTATAAAAAGCGCCCGCGGCGACTGTGCACCGCAGGCGTTTTGTGTTATTACAATTTCTCCGTTCTCATATGCTTCGCCGCGCAGCGGCAGAAGCTTCTTTCTTTTACTCGTAGCGGAGTGCGTCGATCGGGTTGAGTCTTGCAGCCTTGATCGAGGGCAGCAGACCGAAGATGATACCGACTGCCATCGAGAATACAACCGAAACCACAATCGCCTTGGTCGAAATCGAGACAGGCACTTCCGCAAGATTTGCAATCACCTTCGACAATCCTATGCCGAACACAACACCGATCAGTCCGCCGATGCTCGTCAGCACGACCGCCTCTGTCAGGAACTGACCGAGAATGCGCTTTTTGCGTGCGCCGAGTGCCTTCTTCAGACCGATCTCTCTGGTACGCTCCGTGACGGACACCAGCATGATGTTCATAACACCGATACCGCCGACCAGCAGCGAGATGCTCGCGATCCAGATCAGCATATTGTTCGTGGACTTCGAGAGATCCTGCAGCGCCTTTGCCTGTTCGAGCAGGCTTTCGCTCTTGTATTCAACAGCACCGCCGAGCGCCATCTCCGGATTGCCGGTCTCCTCGCCCTCGCTTTCGCCTTCGCCTTCGCCTTCCGCGGCGCTCTGCTTGCGCACGTTCTCGTTGAGGATATCCGCAGTCTTTTTGCCCGCCATCGTCATGCTGTCGGTATCGACCGCCTGCACGATGCAGTTCTGCGGCTCGTCATAGCGGAAGCAGATGCCCCAGTCATTCGTCGGGATGAAGATCTGACCGCTCGAGCTCTGGTTATACATATAGTAGTCATCCACGCTGTTGATCGTCGGCTCAAAGCCGGAGCGCTTTTCAACCACGCCGATGACCGTAAACGGTTCACCGCAGATGTCAATGAACTGCCCGATCGGGCTTTCGCCCTCAAACATGCCGCGGACGATTGTCGCATCCACCAGCGCAACCTTGGAATAATCCGTATACTGCGACTCGGTGAAGGAAATGCCCTGCGAAATCTCATAGCCCATTGTGCTGAGATAGTCCTCATCAATACCGATGATCGAACAGGATTCCATGCGCGTGCTGCCGAAGAACACGTTTTCCGGATTGTTGCGGGTGCGGTAAAGCGAGCAGGCGGAAATCTCCTTCTGATCGAGGATGCGCTGCTTATACTTTTCCGAGATCATCCGGACATTCTCCGGCGGCGGATTGTAGGTAAAATCATAGGGCCATTCGCCCTGCATCAACTGCACGTTGACCGTATTGTTGCCCGCACCGATCAGGTTGTTCTTGATCTGCGTGTTGGTACCCTCAATCGTCGAGACGATCGCGATGATCGCCGCAATACCGATGATGATACCGAGCATTGTCAGGAATGACCGGATCTTGTGCGATAAGATGCCCTGCAAAGAGAGCCTGATATTTTCAAACATTACTGTCTCTCCAAATCCTTATTTCACGTTTTGTGCATCAGCGAAATTCAAAATATTATCAGTAATTCGTCGGGTACAGCACTTCGGAAGATTCCTGCGTTTTGACGCCCTCTTTGACATCGGTACCGAACGGGAAGCAGATGCGGTCATTCTTCACATCCAGTCCGCCCGTGACCTCAATGTAATAGCCCCAGTAATTCTTTCCGACGCTGATATACTGCTTGACAAGGCGGTCATTCTCATCGGCTTTCATGATGTAATAATCGCCGCCCTCCTGCCGGACATAGTGGATCGGGAGCACAACAGAACCGCTGCCCTTGCCGCTGCCGCCGTCCTTCGGGAGCGAGACATCGACGCCGTTGCCGATGACAAATTCTGACGAATCGCGCAGCTTGGCGTGCAGCTTATACATCGAGCTGTTCGGGTTTGCCTGCCACATATTGGCGCTGTAGGAAGAAGGCTCATCCTCGACGGACGTCACCTCGGCTTCGGTGAATGCGCCGTTCTGATAGGACTGCACATTGAGCACCGTGCCCACGGGCAGGTTTGCAAGTTCCAGCTCTGCCACCTCGCAGACAACCTCAACACCGCCTGCGCCCTCAATGATCGCGAATGCATTGTCATCCTCAGAGGGCTCTGCAAACGGATCCTGCATCTCCTCCTCGGGCATTTCTGCTTCCATCTCCGCATTTGCCTCCTCGGCGGTCTTGCCGATCTTCTTCACAACGCCGTCGATCGTTGCAACAACCTTGCCGTCCGATTTCTGCTTCTTTGCGGTTTCCAGCGCGAGCTGTGCGGATTTCAGGCTGATCTCCAGATCCTTGATCTGGCTTTCCTTCTCCGAAATCATCCGCTGGAGCTCCTTGCGGGAGTACATGTAGTCATTGCCGTAATCCGGAATCTCCGGAATGACAGGCTCCGGAATCTCAATCGGCTCCTCCTCGGGCAGCTCCTCCTCCGGCTGCTCCTGCATCGGGGGTGTAAAGGAGAGCTTTCCGTGCAGCACGCCGTCCGGATTGATCGAAATGCCGCCGTTCTCCGGATCAATATTGATGCCGTCGGTGACATTCCAGTCATCCGCCTCGGCAAGCTTCACCTGATCGCCGGCGATCAGCCACTGATAGAGGAACATCGAATCTTCATCATAGACGCGCAGTGCCGCTGTACGCTTTGTACCGGCGAGCGCTGCCATGAATGCCTTGCGGACAACCGTCTTTGTGCCGCAGTTGAACACAAACGGATCCGCTGCGGAACCTGTGCCGGATACCGGCTGCAGCGCACCCGTCAGCTCGTTCGCAATGATGATTTCAGGCACGGGGGTCTCCGGCTCCTCCGGAATTTCCGGAATCTCGGGAATCTCCGGCTCCGGCTGCACGGGCATTTCCTCCGAGGGACGGTAGCCGCGGATCTCCGCAAGCTCCTTCTGTGCCATTTTGATATCCTGCTCAATGACATGCACCTGATTTTCCTTCTGTGCGAGTTCAAGCTCCACAACCGTCATGTCATATTCGAGGATGGGATCGCCTTTTTTGACCTGCTGCCCCTGCTCGACAAAGACCTCCTTGACGAGCTTCTTTGTATCGACATAGACCTTCTGCGCATTGGCGGCGCTGATGTAGCCCCACATGCTCGAATCGCTGTACTCGTACATGTTTGCCGGCTGTGCCATCATGCTGACGGGCACAACATCAACGATTTTCTTTTCGTCACGGCTCTTTTCATACTGCCGGTATCCGAAATATCCGCCGCCGCAGAGCAGCGCGAGGCAAAGCAGCGCAATAATCGCTTTTTTCATGCCTCAGCCGCCTCCTCCGGAACAGTCTCCGCCGCAGGTGCTGCGGATTCAGGCTCCGCAGTTCTGGTGTTGAATGCGCCGTCGTGCAGCTGACCGTCACGGATATACATGACGCGCTTTGCACACTTGGCGATATCCGGCTCGTGCGTGATCATGACAACGGTCACGCCCTCGTCATTGAGCTCCTTGAACAGCTCCATGACCTGATCGCCGGACTTGGTATCGAGCGCACCGGTCGGCTCATCGGCGAGCAGCAGACGCGGCTTGTTGACGATCGCTCTTGCAATCGCGACACGCTGCTTCTGACCGCCGGAGAGCTGCGTCGGTTTGAAGTACATTCTGTCCTCGAGCCCGACACGCTTGAGCGCTTCGATTGCGCGCTCCCTGCGCTCCTTCTTCGAGACACCTGCATAGAGCAGCGGCAGCTCGACATTTTCCAGTGCGGACTGACGCGGCAGCAGGTTGAAGTTCTGGAAAACAAATCCGATCTTATTGTTGCGGATTTCGGAGAGCTCCTTATCCGAGCAGCCCATGATATCGGTTTTATCGAAGATGAAGAATCCCTTGGTCTGTTTGTCAAGGCAGCCGATGATGTTCATCAGCGTCGATTTGCCCGAGCCGGAAGGTCCCATGATCGCGACATATTCGCCGTCATCCACGGACATGGTGATATCCTTCAGAACCGGAACAGCCTCCTTGCCCTGCATATAATCTTTGTAAATTGATTTCAGTTCAAATACCATAGCTTTTTCTCCTGTCAGTTCTCATCCGGCTGCTGTGCGTCCTGCGGCTGCTCCTCCGGTACGGGTTCGGCGCCCTCTGCGGGCATTTCACCCTCAGCAGGCATTGCGCCCTCGGGCATTTCACCGCCTTCCGGCATGCCCTCCTCGCCGAAGACCGCTTCGCCGCCTTCGATCAGGTTGCCCTCCGGATCAAACTTGAAGACATTGCCTTCCTCATCGGTATAGATCATGTTGCCGTCTTCGTCAAGCTCGGCATTCTCCGGCATTTCCATGCCCTCGCCTTCCATGCCTTCCATACCGTCCATGCCTTCCATGCCCATGCCGCCGTCCATCATATCGCCGCCGACATTTTCAGGAATGTCCTTATCGGACTGGTTGGTTGTGGTCTTCATGCCTGCCTCGATGTAATCGGCAGGATATGCGATGTAATCTTCGATCTCCAGACCGGAAAGAATCTGGCAGTCGCCGTGCGCGTCATCAATGTCGCCGACGGTGACAATGCGCTTTTCGATCTGATCGCGGCTGTTCTTTGCCCAGACATAGTTCTGGTTGCCGTCCCAGAGCACGAAGGAGCTGTAAAGCCAGAGACCTTCCTTCTTGTCCTTGTCATTCTGACCGTTGTCAAGCTCGATGATCAGATGCTGACCGAGCATGAAGCCTTCGAGCGAATCCGGCTTGACATAGAATGCGTATTTCGAGGACTGCGTCTGCTCATCGGAGTAGCCGTAGTACATGCTGTTTTCGTCCTTCTGCGGCTTGGTGTCGATCTCTGTGATCTCACCGGTGCGCTCGGTGCCGTCGATGCGGCTCTTGAGATACACCTTGCCGCCCTCGCGGATGCTGCCCGCGTTCTGCTCATTGAAGGTGCCCTTGACGCGGAAGTCTCCCTCCGCTGCAATCTTCATGATGACATCGGCCTCTTCATCAAAGCCGCCCATGCCCATGCTGCTGTCAGAGGATGCGGTCGGCTCCTTGAGGTCCTTGACTGTGCCGTCGATCTGTGCGGTAACGAATGCATTGTTCAGTGAGTTTTTGAGTTTGGTGATTTCGACGTTTTTTGTTTTGATATCGTATTCATTTCTTGCGTTGTCGCTCTGCAGCGAGAGAATCTTGGTTGTGTAGCTGACCTGTGCGTCGCCGCTTGCATTGCGGCGCTCCTGCTCGAGCGTGCCGATCTCCATCTCATTGGTCTTGATCTGGTTCTGCAGGCGCTCGACCTCGAGCTCAGCCGATTCAATATCGAGCTGAATCTGCTCGACATTGTAGGTCAGGAGCTTATCGCCTTTTTTGACCGCATCGCCCTCATGGACGAGGATCTCATCGACCTGTTTGGTTGTGTCATACTTGACATCAACGGTCTTCTGCGCCACGATGACACCGGCGAAATTCGTTGCAAACAGGTTTGCACCGTCAACCGTGTTCATGGTCGCGACCTTTTGTACATAGACCTTCTCTGAGCGGTCGGTCTGTGCGCCGCCGTAGTGTTTGTAGAGTGCCCAGCCGCCTGCGCCGAGTCCGCAGATGACCGCTGCCGTTACAATTCCTTTGACAATTCCTTTGGCAGACATAATATTCCCTCCGTTATGATGTTCATTTGCTGTGTTCATTGCCTGATGCATTCAGCCGCAATCATATTATAATACGCTGATGAAGTGCCTGTCAATGCGGCATACCCAATTTTAAGAAAGATTTAAGCGTGTTTTCAACTTTCCGCAATTTCTGCACGCTTCAGCAGCTTTATTATACAAAACCAGAGTGACAAATCCGTTTCATTCAAATAACGATTCTGTCACTTTCCGCAGAAAAAGGATGCGCCGCGCGGACGCATCCCCTGTAAACTCAGTAGTATTTGATCTCCTCTGCGAGCAGCTCCTCGTAATCCTCGAGATTCTCGATGATCTTTCCCGTGCCCTCTGCCACGCAGTCCAGTGGATATTCCGCGACATAAACCGGCATGCCGGTCTCGCGGTTGATGAGCTTATCCATGCCGCGCAGGAGCGCGCCGCCGCCCGTCAGGGTGATGCCCTGCTCAATGACATCCGCGGAAAGCTCCGGCGGTGTGTGGGCAAGCGTCTCGCGGATTGCATCCATGACATCGCAGAGCGGCTCATAGAGTGCATCGCGCACCTCCTCCGAGGTGATCATGATATTTTCCGGCAGGCCGTTCAGCAGGTTTCTGCCGCGGACCTCCATCTCGGTGACAGTTGCCTCCGGGAACGCCGAGCCGATGCCGATTTTGACATCCTCTGCGGTGCGCTCGCCGATCAGCAGGCTGTACTTTTTGCGGATATAGTTGACGATCGCCATATCAAAGGCGTCGCCTGCCGTGCGGACGGATTTTGCCGAGACAATGCCGCCCATCGAAATCACGGCGATCTCGCTCGTGCCGCCGCCGATGTCAACGATCATTGTGCCGGTCGGCTCCATGATCGGCAGACCCGCGCCGAGTGCTGCGGCGATCGGCTCCGCGACAAGCTGAACCGGTCTTGCGCCGGCTTTTTCGGCTGCCTCCTTGACGGCTCTGCGCTCAACCGCCGTCACGCCCGAGGGGATGCAGATGATCACACGCGCCTTGGTAAAGAGCGTGCCCTTGAGCGATTTTTTGATCAGCTCCTGCAGCATTGTGGCGGCGATATCGAAATCTGCGATGACGCCGTCCTTGAGCGGACGCACCGCGATGATCGAGCCCGGCGTTCTGCCGATGATATCCTTTGCCTCTTTGCCGACAGAGCATGCCTGATCGGTTTTGGTATTGACCGCGACAACCGAAGGCTCCCGCATGATGATGCCCTTGCCGCGCGCATAGATCAGGGTATTGGCGGTACCCAGATCAATCCCGATATATCTGGTAAACATGGTTTGCTCCTTTGTTCTGTTCCTTATGTGTTTCTGCCGGCACGAGCCGGAAATTCTCCACTCTCTATTTTACCACAAAACTCCGCTTCCGACAATGATTTTTGTCAGATCATGGCATTTTCAGCATTTTGCACAAAGATCGTGATTCGCTCCGCGGCGGCGGTCACGATTCTGCTGAATCATTTTGAGGCGCACATCCGGAATGATAATCCCCTGCCGCGCTGCAGACCGATAATCTCACCGTTTTCTCTTGACAGATGCCATCAAATTGTCTATAATAAAGATATCTGCTTTTTTCGCAGAAATCATCGCGCATACAGGAGGATTATCCATGAAAATCGAAACACAATGCCTGCACGCAGGCTATACCCCCGGCAACGGCGACCCGCGCGTTGTCCCGATCGTGCAGAGCACAACCTACACGTTTGATTCCACCGCGCATATCGCCGCGCTCTTTGATATGCCGACTGAACCGATCTATTCCCGCTTCGCAAACCCCACCGTCGATGCAGTTGAAAAGAAAATCGCTGCGCTCGAAGGCGGTGTCGCTGCGATGTGTACCACAAGCGGTCAGGCAGCAAGCCTGCTCTCAATCCTCAATGTCTGCAGTGCGGGCGACAGCTTCATCTCCACCGGCACCATCTACGGCGGCACGGTCAACCTCTTTGCCGTGACGCTCAAGCGCTTCGGCATCGAGTGCATCTTCGTCGATCAGGAGGCTTCGCGCGAGGAGCTCCAGAAGGCGATCAAGCCGAACACCCGCTGCGTTTTCGGCGAGACGCTCGCAAATCCGGCGCTCTCCGTGCTCGATATCAAGAAGTTTGCGGATTTTGCACATGACAACGGTCTGCCGCTGATCATCGACAACACCTTCCCGACCCCGATTCTCTGCCGTCCGAAGGAGTTTGGCGCCGATGTTGTCATCCACTCCACCACCAAATATATGGACGGCCATGCAGTGCAGGGCGGCGGCGTCATCGTGGACTGCGGCACCTTCCCGTGGGATAACGGCAAGTTCCCCGAGTTCACCGAGCCCGATGAGAGCTATCACGGCGTCTGCTATGTCCGCGAGTTCGGCAACATGGCTTATATCATCAAGGCGAGAATGCAGCTGATGCGCGATTTCGGATGCTATCCGAGCGCGACAAACGCTTTCTATCTCAACCTCGGTCTTGAGACGCTCGCAATCCGCATGAAGCAGCACTGCATCAATGCGCAGCAGGTCGCTGAGTATCTGCTCACCCGTCCGGAGGTCGAATCCGTCAACTATCCGGGTCTTGCGGACAATCCCTATCACGAGCGCGCAAAGACCTACCTCAAGGACGGCTGCAGCGGCGTAATCTCGTTCGTCATCAAGGGCGGCAGAACCACCGCTATGAACTGGATGGATTCGCTCAAGCTCGCATCCAATGTCGTGCATGTTGCGGATATCCGTACCTGCGTGCTGCATCCGGCTTCTGAGACGCACCGTCAGCTCACTGATGAGCAGCTCATCGCAGCTGGCATCAATGCAGGCATGATCCGTCTCTCGGTCGGTCTCGAGAATGTCGAGGATATCATCGAAGACCTCACACAGGCTTTTGAAGCAATTAAATAAGGTGTCTCCGACGGATTGATAATGGGGGCTTACAGTATTGCTGCGCAAACTGTGCCCCAAACCCCGCTTAAGGGCTACTAGCCCTTAAGATTCCCATGTTTATGTGTGGATAAAAGAAAGCCGCTCCGGTTTTGAATCGGAGCGGCTTTCTTTATTGGATGGAGATTTCTGTCTCAGGAAAAATCAATCGTCAGTGCTCTGGAAACGGATCTTTACGCCCTCGTTTTCAACGCATGCCAGAAAGTCTGCATATGCGGAACCGCTGCCGCCGAGTGCCTGCCATTCCGGTGTCTCCAGCGGTGCTGCCGGATCGCCTGCAAATTCCGACAGCGTATCGAAGACAACGCCGGTGATCTCTGCAACTGCATCGTGATCGACTGCGATGCCGAGCACGCAGGCTGCATTGCTGTCAGCAAGCTCCGTCTTGGTGGTATCGTGGAAGACTGCAGCGTTCAGGTGCAGGACGCCGTTCGTGTCAACATAGTTGTTGTACTGATTCAGACCGCACTCGGTTACTCTGCCCTCCATGCGGAAACCGATCAGGAGCAGATCAGCTCCGTTGAGATCAGCGGGGGCTGCTTTGCGGTAGGTCAGTTTGTTTACTGCGCCTTCAACTGTCATGAAGTTCTCTGCGGTACCTGCCGGAACCACAGTATAGATCGGTGCCTTTTCTTCGAGCAGATTGCCGTTGTTGTCGGTCAGCAGATCAGTGGTGTGCTTGACACCGCTGCCTGCTTCGCCGCGTGCATAAACGCGCTTCTCCTGCGGTGCGATGGAGAGCACCGGTGCCTTTGCGGCGGCTGCTTCAAAGTCCGGAAGTGCCTCATAGGTAAACTCGTTATCATTCTCATCCCAGGATGTGTGGCTGGAGAAAAACTCGCAGCTATCGTGAACATCCTCAATCTTTTCCGGAAGGACACCGTGATCCACAACGATCAGGAAGGTCTGCTGCTGCTTGCTGTGTGTCTCATAATAATCATCAGCCTCCTGCGCGATCGAAGCATACTTCAGTCCTTCGATGGTCAGCTCCGCCTTTTTGTTAACGGAAACGCCTGCGACTGCGAAACGCTCATCGGAATAGCCGCGCGCGGTCAGCACAAAGACATCCTTGCTGCTCCAATCTGCCTCGATGCCGTACTTGTTCTTGTACCATGCCTTTTCCGTATCAGTCTCCACCCGGGCGCTGTACCAGTCAGTCGAATACGAACGCTCCATTGCGACCGGCTCTGTTGCGATGACCTGCATCACAAACTGATCGGAATAGGGTACCGGTGCATACGGATCTTCTGCCGGTGTATCGTCCTCGTCATATGCCTGCGGCTCGGTGAAGTGAATCTCCGCATAGCGCTTCTGATGACTGCTGATAAACGACTCAGAGGTGTAGTAATCAGCCGGATTACCGCCGATGCTGAATTCCGTCTCAAGCGCCTGAACCTGCGGCAGGGTGCCGTCCGGTGCGCTGATGAGAACGCGGTAATAGGTCGGAACCGCAGCTGCATCCTGATCATAGCTGCCGTCCAGTTTCAGCGAGAGGGTGCCGTCAATCAGCTTTGCGTAATCGACGCACAGTTCTTTGTCTTCTGCGCCGCGCTTGTAGTAAACGGCGGCAACATCTCTGTTATCCTCCAGCAGCGCTCTGATCGCTGCGACGTCGGTATCCTCGGGCTCGGTGAAATATTCCCATGCGTAATCCGCGTTGTCGGAAACTTCCCAGTGAGCGCTCTGATAAACGCCGTGATCCTCTTTGATCAGGCTGATATCGACCTGACCTGCATCAAGGCGGCTGCGGAGTGCTGCCGGAATGATCGCGCCGGTGGTATCCGAATCAATCTGCACATCTGCGAAGGTGCTTTCCGATTCGGTATAGGGCTTCTGCGGTGCAAGCGGGATATACTCCGGATCATACGGCGTGAACAGCATGCTGCCTGCGCACTTTTCATTCGTCCACTTGATCTCCAGATCCTCCGGCAGCGCGCCGTGCGGAACGGTGATCGTGATCTCGGTGTCGAACCGGTTGTCAGACTGACCGAATGAAAAGTGATACTTATCGAAGGTGTATTCGGTCACAACCTGCAGCTTGTGGTCGGCTGTCAGCACAAGGGATTTCAGGTTCATCTGATCGTAGCCGCCAAATTCGGAATCTATTGCGAGCAGGAAGCTGTACTGATCGGTGATCTCGCCGGATGCGCTTTCAACCTCGGTCTTGCGCCACGGGATCCGACCGCCGGGGTAATCATTTCTAAAAGGTTCTCCGCGATCATAGCTGACATATGCATCAAGTCCGTATTTGATCAAATAAGTGGGGATGTCGATTGCCTTGACTGCAGTCTTCTTGACATTGAGCAGCGGCACTGCGCGCTGCGGCATCTCACTGACGCTGAGGCTGCGGACGGTCACCGTATCGACCGGTGCATCGTAGCTCTTGACCTGATAATCAACGAACAGTCTGCTGCCGTTCGCTGCGAGCGTGCCGTGCGGGACTGTGAGCTGTATCCATGCAAAGCGGCGCTTTCCGCCCTTCACGGCGCTGTCAGTGGTCAGATCCATGCCGAGGACCAGCTTGCCGCCCGGTGTCAGCTCGAGCGAGCGGACAGCGTCATTCTGCCACGAAGCCTCATCATCTGCGGCGTAAACCAGATTCCATGTATCGAACTGTGCGCCCTCGGTGCACTTTGCAAACCGGTGGACATTGGTATCCATTTCGGTGAGGGCATCATTGAACGCTGCGGCGTCCTTGTAGCCGATTGCCTTTGCCATTGCGTCCTCATCATCGAGGGACTGCACAAGGCGCTGAACCGGAACCGTGTGCTCCGCTTTTCTGTCGCGGACGATATACGAAACTGCGGATGCAGTCTGCTTCGGCTGACGGAGCTCGGTCAGGTTCCATGCGGTTGTGAGCTTCTGCGGCAGTTCGCCGTGCGGAACGGTCAGCTTGAGATGTGTCCACGCGGATGCTGCCGCTGCGGTTGTCTCGTTCTCATAGAAATCTGCGGCGACGGTCAGAACACCGTCTGCGCTCAGATACAGGCCCTTGACGTCAAACTGATTCCACTTGCAGCCGCCGCGGTCGAAGTAGACGATATCCCAGACATCGTTGAGCCCGACCTGCTCACAGTGCGTGTATGCGCGGAAGCCTGCGCCGTTTTCTGCTGCGGCATCTGCCGTAAATGCTTTCAGATCTGCAAAGCCGAACAGCTTTGCGGTATCGTCGCTGAGTGCGCCGCTGACCTGCTCCAGCCCGACCACTGCCGAAGTGCCGGCAGGCGAGACGGGACCGCGGTTTGCAGTCGGTGTCTTGACGATATCAAAGAGAATCTCGGTGACGTCGCGGCCGGTGAGGGCGCCGTCCTCGTTCTTATCCGCGAGCTCTGAGCCGAGCGATGTGACCGGCGCTGCGGTATCCTCAGCGAGCAGTCTGCTCGAGAGCACTGCGTCAGAGACATCCACTCTGCCGTCAACGGTTGCGTCGCCCGCAGTGGTAAACGGATTCGCTTCGCCTGCATCGTTCTCATCGCCTGCGCGGGTGAAGCTGATCTTGCCGCCCTGCAGCGTTGCGGTGCCGTAAAGCACTTCGCCGAAGTAGATGCGGCAGCTCAGGCGGAAGCTTTCGCCGTCCTTGACGGCAGTGCCCCACTGATAGATCAGCGGGAAGGATGCCGGCTCCGGCACCTCCACATTCTTCTGCTGTGCGCGGTCATAATAGGATGCGCTGTATTCCGGCTTGACTGCGTGCACATATGCGAGCAGCTGCATGATGGATGCTTCATCCTCTGCGCTGATGATATCTTTCGTGTAGGTCACGGTGCCGTCGCTCATCTGCACCATCAGGCTCTGCTCCGCGGAGTTCAGAACGAGTCCGCTGACATCCTTGCCGAGCACGCCGTCCGGCGCGCCTGCGGTCTGGGTCTTGCTCTCCTGCTTGATCAGGGTCTTGCCCTTTTCATCAAACCAGCGCTTTGTGCGGGTATCGTAGAGTGCTTTGAAGCTGCCGAAATCATATTCAAATACGCGCGTCTGGATGGAATCAACGCTGACTGCCGCTGCTGCGGTCAGAGCTGTGAAGGACTGGATTGCCGGAACTGCCTGTGCGATCATTGCAAGGCTCATCAGGCCTGCGAGTGTGCGTTTCATATTCGTGTGTTTCATTGTAATAGCCTCCCTTTACATTAGCTGTTGATATGAACATTGACATCCTCGGCGAGTGCATCCTGATATGCGATCCACTGCGCGATTCCGTCCGTATCTTCAAAGTATGTCAGATTGACTCTGACGTCGGTGATCTGCGGCATTGTGCCTGCTTCAAAGAGCAGTGCCGTTTCATAGATCCACTCTGCTTCTTCATATGTGCCGCCGTCGGCATACATCGCAATATCCAGATGCAGCACGCCGTCTGCATCCAGCTCTGCGGCGCGGATGCCGTAGGAATTCCACTTGTGCGATTCCTTCGCCCAGCGGATGCGGTACATTGCCGGATTCTGCATAATCGCTGCGGAAACCGCCGCGGGTTTCTGTCCCTCGCCGAGCGTGACAACCGGCGAAGCGCTGTTCAGATAAGCATTGACTGCATCTGCGCCCTCGATCAGCGACCACTCTGCTCTGCCGTCTGCGTAATCCTGCGGCAGCGTGCCGGCATCATCCGCCATTGCAATCAGCACCGGAGCCTCTGCCGGATATGTGACAGCGGGAGCCGTTGTGGTTTCGGCGGGTGCTGTCTGCTGCGCTGCTGTTGTCTGCTCCCCGACAGCTTCGGTCTGTCCGGCATCCGTGCTGATGCCGCTCTGATCTGCAGTCTCCGTCACAACTGTTGTGTAGACGGTCACCGCGCCGCCCGGCTGATTGTCATCCGGCTTTGCAGTTGTCTGCGTAGCGGTTTCTGCGGCTGTTGTTCCGGTCACCGCCGGAACAGTCTCCTCCGCGATCTGCTCCGATGCCGAATGCATCAGAACAAGATCGCCCTGATCACGGTGGAAGATCACCGCCGCGCCGACAGCCAGCGTCATGCACGCTGCAACCGCAGCCCATCCGCCGATCCGCAGATGTCTGCCTGCGGATGCCTGCGGCTGCATTGTCCGCATGATCACCCTGCCGTGTCCGGTGCTTTCCTCCCCTTCCAAATTCTGCCCGACAGCTTTGCCGCCGGCGCCTGCCTGCATCGCCGCATCAATATCCTGCGGCTCAAGCTCGCTCATCGCTTTCAGTAATGTCATGGATTTCAAAGCTGTTCACCTCCCAGAAACTCTCTGAGTCCCTTGCGCGTGCGGTGGAGTGAGACCTTCACCTTGCTCACGCCGATCTCATATTTTTCCGCAATGTCCTTGACCGGCATCATGTACACATAGCGCAGGATAAAAATGTTCCGCGCCTCCTCGGAGACGTTTTTCAGATACCGCCGGAGCAGTTCTCCTGTTTCCGCCTCCGAGATCTGTGCCTCGATATCGTCCGGCGCCGCCAGACAGTCCTCCAGCTCATCGAGCAGGACCGCCGTCTGTGTGCCGCCGCGCTTTTCCGCATGCAGCTTCTCATAAAGATTCAGCGCTGCATTGCGCATCAGCTTTACGAGATACGCTGAGAAGAATGCGGGCTTCTGCGGCGGGATTGTGTTCCACGCCTTGAGCCACACATCGTTGCAGCATTCCTCTGCATCCTGCGGATTCCCGAGGATCCGGATCCCGAGCCTGCGGCAGCGGGTACCGTATTTCCGATCAGTCTCTGCGATTGCTTTTTCATCGCGCGCGAAGTACAATGCAATGATTTCCTCATCCTCCATCGGTACGCCGCCCTCCTTTTCAAACTCCTTTAAGACGTCTCTATCTATTCAGACAGAATCCGGTCGATTTTGGTTACACAACTTTTTCCAAAAAAATGGCAGCCTTTTTCCGGCTGCCGAATGTTGTCATGATTTGATTGTAAATACGTCGATTTTGCATTGCCGCGTCTGTGCAGATTTTTTTGCAGTGTCACAAATTTTTCTGCATCTGCGGAGAGATCGCAGGCGTCCAAGCCTGTTTCCTTCAAAATGGGATTCCAAAGGTTCAGTGATCCTTTGGCGGGTTTTGGGGCAGCAATGCCAACAACTTAAGCAGTTGCGGCAGACGGTGAATTGCTTTGCAATTCACTTAGGGGCGCCCTCTATCGCAGGGCTCCCCTCTCCGAAAAACGATCCACCGGATCGTTTTATCGGATTCACCCCTGCGGAGCTCCTAAAGCAGGGGCATTCCGCACTCTGCGGAGTGCGGCGAGGGCTCTGCCCCTCGACCCCGCGAGCTTTTGAAAAAGCTCGACCAAAAC
>JAFWUX010000145.1 GCA_017523995.1 Oscillospiraceae bacterium
CAGAGCCGACCACGCCGCCCGCATTGAAGATGTTTCCTTGTGCAGAGTAATAGAAAACCGCGGAATCCGACACTGTTGCAGGCTTGCCGGAGATGCCGCCGCAATAGAGATAGTAGTTCGGCAGCTCATTGAAAATGCCGAAATCTGTCACATAGCATCCGTCGATCTGACCACCGATGCCCGTGATTGCACCGATGCAATGCTCCGCGTGTTTTGTTGGTTCAGCCGGTTCTTCTTCCGGCTCGATAATGTTTCCATCCTCGTCATACTCGATCACATCCGGCGGTACGACTTCCATTGTCGTGACTGCCGGTTCGTTTTCATCGGCATCAGATTCAGGCAGCTTCACTGTAATAGAGGAATGTGACACCGAGCAATGCTCGATCACGGTTTCGCCGGTTTCATAAATCTGCTCATCTTCAGCGAGATAGTGATAGTTATATGCCATACAGACCAGGAACCCGTAATCCTTGTATTCGTCGGAAACGATAGCAGAATTGCGGATGTTCACATTCTTGATAACTGCGCCGGAAACTGTCTCAAACAACGGCGCATCCAGGTTTTCGATCAGATAGCCGTCGCCGTCATACTCAAAATGCTCGGAATTGGGATCGGCTTTCAGTTCATTGACCGTGCGAATCGGCTTATGTGTCGCCCATACCGGGAAAGAAATGTCAGCAGTCTGCTTGAAATAACCCCGTGCCTTTTCCTCGCTCATGAGTTCCAGCTGATCGAAATAGTCAATCAGATATGGGTCATCTTTTGTGCCGGAGCCGCCGCCATACTTTACCAGCACGCGATATAGCTTGGTATCTTTTGTGAAATCATAAGCCTGTCCGCCGTAATACTCGATCTTCTTCCCATTCGGATCAGATGTAAAACCCCACGAATAGCCGGGAACGTGGGTGAAAAAGTCGGTCTTGTCAAACTCCGGCAGCAGGATATTTGCCTTGCCTTTTGAGACCACGCCCTTGAGCTGCAAATCCTCGACCGGTACAGCAGAATAACTTCGGTCGATTGTCACGGTGATCTGCTCGGCATTATCTGCAATCTGCTCCTGTTTCGGAATAATCAGACCGTCTTCGGCAACATTTGCGGATTCGACTGATGTTTCAGGCAATGCCGTACCGCGACCGAAACTTTTGCCGACCGCAAAAGCAGCCATCGAAAACGCCACTGAACCGCCCACGATTGCAAGAATCAGAAACGGCGAGCGCTTATGCTTCCGGACGATCTCACCGGTTTTCCTGTCGCGCTTTTCGTTGCGCGGAATCTGCATCTCGCCGCTGCTGACGACCTCCGCCTCTCCGGTTTCGATCATTCTCTCAAAGCGTTCATTTTCCAGATTCGCTGTTATTTCCTGTTCCGTCCGGTACACAGAATACTCGGCAACGACGACTTTGCTGTGAACGCCCTGCGTAAACAGGCGGTATTCGCGGCTCTCGATCACTTTTTCTTTGCTCAGCCCCGGCACATCTTCGCTGTCAGCTGCATCCAGAATCAGGAACAGTAATGTTTCATGATCCTTTCCGGCTAGCAGCCGTATTTTACTATAATACTTCAATTCAACTCCTCCTTCGCACGCCGTTTCTCCCGCAGCATCATAACCGTACACAATCCGCCGCCTGCTCCCAGCACGACCATATCAACCGGATAAAAGCGCCATGTTTCATCCGTATCCGAAGCAGCGGATTCCTGTGTATCTGTATCGCTTTCCCTGACCCGATGATTCATCACCAGACTGACCAGCAGCGCGACCGCGGCGAGGATTGCAAACAGCGTAATTGCCCGTTTCTGCGTGAAATATCCGCGCACTTTCTCGGTTCGTTTCTTGTGTCCCTCAAACATCATGTACCTCCCTCTGGTTCTGCAATCAGGTATTGCTGAATGTTCATCGCCGTCAGTGCAACCCATTGTTTTTCGTCCTCCGTGA
>JAFWUX010000146.1 GCA_017523995.1 Oscillospiraceae bacterium
AAGCTCATGGAGGGCTTCGGTCAGACGGAGACTACGCTTTCCATTGCAAATGTTGTCGGCATGGAGCCGAAGCCCGGCAGCATGGGCAGACCGAATCCGCAGTATGATGTGCAGGTGCTCCTGCCGGACGGCACACCGGCGGCTGTCGGTGAGACCGGCGAAATCTGCATCAAGCTGAAAGAGGAGGGCGTTCCGGGTCTCGCACTCTGCTACTACGGCGATGAGGAAACCACCGCCGAGACATGGCGCGACGGGTACTATCACACCGGCGATACCGCATGGGTCGATGAAGACGGCTATTTCTGGTATGTCGGCCGTGTCGATGATGTCATCAAGTCCTCGGGCTACCGCATCGGACCGTTCGAGATCGAATCTGTGCTCATGGAGCTGCCGTATGTGCTCGAATGCGCTGTCACCGGCGTGCCGGATGAGGTGCGCGGTCAGGTTGTCAAGGCGACCATTGTCCTGACAAAGGGCACTGTTCCCTCGGATGCGCTCGTCAAGGAGATTCAGGATTACGTCAAGAAGGGCACCGCGCCGTATAAGTATCCGCGTGTTGTCGAGTTCGTTGAGGAGCTCCCGAAGACCGTCGGCAGCGGCAAGATCCGCCGTGCTGCGATCCGCGAGATGGACAAGGCAAAGTATCAGAAATAAAGCGATCCGGTGTTCCTGCATGATTCAGGCTGAGAAATGAGGCACTGTATCCCGATCGAGAAAAATAATGAAAGCCGCCGAATAACGCATTTATGCGCAGTTGGCGGCTTTTTTCTGTTCGTGGTTTCAAAATGGGATTCCAAAGGGTCATTGATCCTTTGGCGAGGTTTGGAACGGAGCTCTATGATAAATCATCGCGGAGCTGGAAAAAGCGGGATATTTGCAGCATGAAATATGATGCCTGCGCTTGCTTTTTATATGAAAATATGCTATAATAAAAAATGGAAGCTCTGTCAAAGCAGGCAATCCGAATTTTATAATTGGAGGCTATTACAATGGGTATGTTTGACAAGCTGCTTGCAAACCTCAAGGCAAGCAGAAAAACAATCGTTTTCACAGAGGGTACTGATCCCCGTATTCTTTCTGCAGCAGCGCGCCTGATGCAGGAGGGCCTTATGGACGTCATCCTCTGCGGCAAGGCAGACGAGGTCAAGGCTGCGGCTGCACAGGGCGGCTTTGATGTCGCTGCAGCTACCGTTGTCGATCCGGAGACCTATCCGGAGATGGACGCTATGGTCGCTGAGATGGTCGCGCTTCGCAAGGGCAAGATGACTGAGGATGAGGTCCGTGCTGCGCTGAAGAAGTCCAACTACTTCGGCACTATGCTCGTCAAGATGGGCAAGGCTGACGCTCTGCTCGGCGGCGCAACCTATTCCACCGCGGATACCGTTCGTCCGGCGCTCCAGATCATCAAGACCAAGAAGGGCGCAAACCTCGTCAGCTCCAGCTTCATCCTGTTCCGCGAGAAGGACGGCGTTGAGGAGAAGATCGCAATGGGCGACTGCGCTATCAATATCGGCTACTCCGACAGACTGGACAAGGACGGCAATGTTGTCCTGACCGCTGCACAGCAGCTCGGTGAGGTTGCTGTTGAGACCGCCCGCACTGCTGCTTTCTTCGGCATTGATCCGAAGGTTGCAGTCCTCAGCTTCTCGACCTACGGTTCCGGCAAGGGCGCAACCGTTCAGCTCAGCCACGATGCTGTCATTGGGGCGCGCAAGATTGATCCGGAGCTCGTCATCGACGGCGAATTCCAGTTCGATGCAGCTGTCTCCGCAGAAGTTGCAAAGACCAAGTGCCCGGATTCCAAGGTTGCCGGTCAGGCAAATACCTTCATCTTCCCGCTGATCGAAGCCGGCAACATCGGCTACAAGATCGCACAGCGCCTCGGCGGCTACGCAGCATACGGCCCGATCCTGCAGGGACTCAATGCCCCGATCAACGATCTCTCCCGCGGCTGCAACGCAGAGGAAGTCTACGCAATGGCGATCATCACCGCCGGTATGGCATAATCAGACCGTTTCGGAACCGCCCTGTGATCTGCATTCCGGATCGCAGGGCGTTGCTCTATCCACAGGCAGGAGAAAATCAACATGCACGAAAACGAACAGCAGACAGCGCGTACCAAGGTCATTCTGGTCGGCATTGACACCGGTGACTATGACGCGAAAATTTCCATTGATGAGCTCGCGGAGCTGGCGGATACCGCAGAATGCGAGGTTGTCCGCTCGGTGATTCAGGCGCGATCTGCACCGGAGGCAGCCACCTGCATCGGCAGCGGCAAACTGCAGGAGATCGCGGAACTGATTGAGCCGCTCGAAGTCGAAATGCTGATTTTTGATACCGAGCTGACAGGCATGCAGATGCGCAATATCTCTGACCTGACAAACTGCAAGGTCATTGACCGCACCATGCTGATTCTTGATATCTTTGCGGGCAGGGCGCGGACTGCGGAGGGCAAGGTGCAGGTCTCGCTTGCGCAGTATCGCTACCGGCTCACGCGCCTGACCGGCATCGGCACGGCGCTTTCGCGGCTCGGCGGCGGCATCGGGACACGCGGCCCCGGTGAGACAAAGCTCGAAACCGACCGCAGACATATCCGCACACGGATTGCGACGCTGGAACATGCCCTGCGCGAAATGGAGAAGCACCGCAAATTTCTCGGCAGCCGTCGCAAAAAGGACGGCGTCCTGACGGCTGCGATTGTCGGCTATACGAATGCGGGGAAATCCACAATGTTCAATATGCTGACGGATGCCGGTGTCCTGACCGAGAACAAGCTCTTTGCTACGCTCGATGTCACCGCACGTGCGCTCGAGCTCCCCGACGGCAGAACCATTCTGCTCTCGGATACGGTCGGGCTGATCCGGCGCCTGCCGCATCATCTGGTTGAGGCATTCCGCTCGACGCTGGAGGAAACCGCGCAGGCTGATCTGATTCTGCATGTGCTGGATGCATCCGAGCCCGATATCCGCGAACGCATGCAGATCACGCAGGATCTGCTCAATGATCTCGGATGCGCGGAGATCCCGCAGATTCATGTGCTGAACAAAGCGGATCTTGTCGATCTGCCGAAACAGAATGATGCGGATACCGTCTGGCTGAGCGCGAAAACAGGCGAGGGGACTGCAGAACTTCTGCATGCGATCTCGCTTGCCCTGCCGCAGACTGCAAGGCGTATGACGCTCTGTATTCCGTATTCGGAGGGCAGCTTTCTGCAGATTCTCCGCAACGAGGGCAAAATCTTCCGCGAGGAATATACGGCGGAGGGCACGCTGATCGAGGTCATGGTCGATGTCCGGCGGCAGAAGCAGGCATCGCAATATCTGGCAGAAGCATAAAAAATCCCGAAAGCAGCAGCACGCCGCTTTCGGGATTTTCTGTTTGCAATTACAGCTTGGAGTAGCCGTAGCTGTTGATCAGTGCATCGACTTTGGTGCCGTTCTTGCAGAGCGGGCACTCGTTCGGTGCGTAGTTATCGTAGCGCGGGAGATCCTTATCGGTGAACAGAGACTTGACCTCGATGCCCTGTACCTCGTCGATTGCGGAGAAGATCGCGCCGATTGCAACCAGCTCGCCGCTGTAATACTGCAGGCACTCGATCGAACGGTTGATGCTCTTGCCGGTCGAAGCAGAGCTGATGAGCAGCAGGATGCGCTTGCCCCAGATCTTCTTCTGCGTGTTGTCGCGGAAAATCATCTGGCTGCCTGCATTCATCTCCGGTGTCACGACATTGATATCCTTGCCCTGATTGATGCCGCCGGCTGCAAGTGTTTCAGCGAGGAATGCGCCGAGAATCTCGGTGCCCTCAAGGCAGATGATCGTGTCAATAAACGTGCCGCTGAACTCCTTGCCGAGTTCCTCCGCAGACGCCTTTGCGGATTTGATGCTGGTCTTCACAGAAGTCATGTCCACATAGTAATTGACATGGGAGTGGTTCGTCGCATAGTGACCGGGGATGATGCCGATCGAAATGCGGCTGTTCTTCTTCGATTCAATTGTTTGCATTCTGTCTTCCATAATAACCTCCTATAAACTCAGGCTAACTCCATATCGGATAATATATTATATCACATTCTTTCAAAAAAAGCAAGCGGCGACAGATGGATTTATTGTACAAAGTATGATCCGCAGTATGTACATCTGTGCGTGTACATTGATATATGTGCCTGACTTTTGATCTATAAAATGGGGTCTGGGGATGATATCCCCAGCGCAGGGTTTGGGGGCGCGCAGCCCCCATTACAAATCCGTCGGAGACACCTTATCAATAAAGATTGAGCAGCCGGTATCGCGGGGATACCGGCTGCTTGGTTCTTATCTGAGGATTTCCTGCTTGAGGAGCGAGAGGTCGGTGACATTGAGCACGCCGTCTTTATTCATATCGGCGGCTTCTGCATCCGTGACATCGCCGGAGGTCAGCAGATATTTCAGCAGCATCACTGCATCTGCGACTTCCACCTTGCCGTTTGCATCGACATCGCCCTTGAGCTTGACCGGTTCCGTGGTATGCACTGTGCCGTAAAGCTCGATTTCTGCGATGTTGCAGCAATAGACATCATCCTTGTTGATGCCGTTTTTCGGTGCGCCGGAGGGAACCGTATAGCGGACATATCTGCCGGAGACAGGCTCTGCGGGTTCCACATAATGCATGCCGTAGCCCGGTTCGCCGGTGATCGTGTAGGCGGTTTTCCAGTTTTCGCCGTCATCGGAGACCTGAATCATGCCGTCGATCACTCTGGGCTCATAGCCGCTGCGCGGGCAGAAGCCGAATGCCTCGAAGTCATAGGTTTTGCCGAGGTCGATCTGGGTGTAGCCGTCGCCGACACCGTCGAAGAATGTGGACTTGTTGCCGTCGAACGCCTTTTCACAGGAGGTCGATGCATCGCTGTGCCACGAATCCGAACCGGTGATCTTTTTGCCTGTAAGGTCGATCTTGTTCTCGCGCTCGATTGCGCCCTTGACGCCCTCGATGATAAATGTTGTGACGGAGTTGCCCGGAAGTTTGACAGGCAGCTGCTTGCCGTTCAGCGCGGTTGCGCCGACATCCTTCCAGTCCTCGGTGTTGCTCGTGCGGATGGTCTGTGCAGCGGTGCCGACTGCGGAGAACGCGGAGAGATCATAGGTCTGCTCGGCGGTGCTGCCGGATGTGTTGTATGTCACGATGACGAGCTTGCCGTTTTCCTTGTCATAAGCCGCCAGCGTGTTGCCGGAGCAGTTCAGCATGATCATGCCCGGGCGGATGTAGCGGGTGTACTGACCGAAGCAGCGGTACTTCTTGGAGAGGTAGATCGTGTCCTTATCATGATCCGCGACTCCTGTGCCCCAGAAGCCGGCGTTCATGTTCAGCATGCCGCCGTCCTTTTTGCCGTTGTAGCCTGCCGCGCAAACATGGCTGTCAATGACCTGCCACAGAATCCATGCGGATGCATTCAGACCGTTGCAGTCGGTGGTGATGCGCTCGGAGAGCCAGAGACCCGGTGCCATTGCGCCTGCATTCTGACCGGCTTCGCCCTTGCCGTCTACTTCGGACATCCACAGGTTCTTGCCCGCGGAGATCGCGACATCCTTGAGCTGTGAACGCTTGCTGCCGCCGTATGTATGGGTGTCGATTCTGCCGACGGCGCTCTTTGCATCTGCGGAGAGGGCATTGAACGCGTTGATCTGTGTGTCGATTGAGGTTTCATCAGAAGCGCTGATGATCACATCGCTCATGCCGCGCTTTGCCATGGATTTCTGCAGCTCGAGGATGATCTTGCTCTCGGAGTTGCCGATATCAAAATGGCAGCCCTCCTGCTTGGGGCTGTTTGCACCCCAGAAGTTTGTGTAGGGCTCGTTCATCGCGTCGATGGACTGCACCTTGATGTTCCAGTCCTCCTGATAATGCTTGCAGACTTCGGCGAGATACTCGGCGAAATCGTCATAGCAGTCATCCTTGAGGTTGTTTGCACCGGGATTGGTGTTGCCGGTTGAGCAGCCACTCTTGCACATGTAGTACGGGGGCGAATTCGAGAACATCTCGACGATCATATCATCGCCCGCCGCCTTGATGCAGCGCTGCAGCACGTTGCGCTGATTCGCATCCGCGGACCAGTCATAGGTAACCTGCCCGTTCTGGTATTTTGTGTATCCGGGCATGTTCGAGTCGGTTCTGGTGATGTGGTTGTGCGAGGGGTTGTCGCCGCCGCCGATGTTGAAGCGCGCGATATTCAGATGCAGACCGTTCTCGCCGAAGAAGGTATCTGCACACTGCTGTGCGAGGGAATCTGAGTATCCGACGCGGTTTGCCCACCAGCAGAGGGATGTGCCCCAGCCCTCGAAAACGCCGTTGTTGATCGCATAGGTGTCTTCCGGAGAGAGGACGATCGTCTTTGCTGCCTGCGCAGAAAGCGGCGAAAGTCCGGTCGCAGTCAGGGCAATGCACGCTGCCATGGCTGCGCAGAGGTGCTTTTTCAGATGTTTCATTCCAATCCAACCTTTCCCGATATGTACGTACAGCTTTTTCTATTGCTATACATTTTTATTATAGCAGACTATTGGCGGAAAGTCAATAACAATCGCCTCCCATTTTTTGCGGTTTTGTATCACATTGCACAGACACAAAGCAAACGTCCCTCCGGCGCGCTGCCGGAAGGACGTCTGATTTGTATGCAGATGTATGGTTATTCGTAACGCAGTGCGTCGATCGGGTTCATCTTTGCCGCCTTGGATGCAGGATAGGTTCCGAAGAACACACCGATCATCACCGAGAAGATCAGCGAAAGCATGATCGCAAGGATCGAAGGCTTGATGTTGATTGTCACAAGATCGGCGATCAGCGGGTAGAAATGCAGCAGCAGCTTGTTGCCGATGATACCGACCATGATGCCGTTGAAAATACCGAGGATGATGCCGATGACGCCGCCTGTGATGCACATGATGATTGCTTCAATCAGGAACTGGTTGCGGATTGTCTTGTTCTGTGCACCGATCGCCTTGCGCACGCCGATCTCTCTTGTGCGCTCGGTGATGCTGACGAGCATAATGTTCATGACGCCGATGCCGCCGACGATCAGCGAGATTGCTGCGATGACTGTAATGATGATCGTGATGACATTCATGACCATATCATTTTCTTCCTTTTCATCCTGATCGCTGTAAACAGTTGCTTCAATACGGCGGTTATTTGCAAACTGCTCATCGAAGAACGCCTGAAGCTCTGCCTTGCATGCCTTGTTGTCGAAGTTTTCGTCACGGACATTGATCTGTACATAGCGGCTGAATTCGGGCTCCTTGCTGAGCAGGTCAACCGCAGTATGATAGGGGATGATGATTTGTGTGTAGCGATCCATCAGTTTGGTGCCGGGATCCATTGTTTTCTCATATGAAGCCGGAAACTGATATATGCCGACGATTGTGAACTCCGCATTGCAGAGACCGTCAATATTGGCACTGATCGTTTTGCCGATCGGGTCGGTGTCATTCTGAAAATACTGCTGCACAAACACATTGGAAACCACGCAGGCGTGCTTGTTCTGCTTGCTGTCTGTATCATTGACCACTCTGCCCTTCACCATTTTGAAAACGGCTTTCTGTCTCAGGATTTCGCCTTCGCTGAAACCTGCGATATTGAAATAGAGCATCTGACCTTTGCTGTTCCGCGTGCTGCCGTTGCCGAGGTTCTGTTGTCTGCAGATCAGATATTTTCCGCCGAATTCTTCATCAAGTTTTTCGAGCATCTCGGGTCTGAGATAGTCATCATTTGTGAGGGTGCCGGGGAAGTTGCCGTTTTCATCGAGCTTCTGGAAGTAACGGAGATAAAAGCCGTTATCTCCGCTCATGTTCATGATATTGGACATCGTTTCCCGCAGAGAATTGCCGATGGTGGTGATTGTAATAACCGAGCTGATACCGATGATAATACCGAGCATTGTCAGAAGCGAACGCATTTTATTGTTGACAAGCGCACCGAATGCCAGCCGGATGTTTTCAAAGATAAACATTCCTTGGACCTCCGATCTGATCAGTTCGCATCGGCTGTCTTCTGAATTTCGCCATAGATTCTCGGATCAGGGATGATCTTGCCGTCCTCAAAGGTGAAGGATTCACTAAAGAACGAGGTGAATACGATGTCGCCCTCCTTGAGATCGCCCTTGGTGACCTCTACGAAGTAATCGCCTTCAAAGCCGACTTCAATATCTTTCTTTACGATTTTGACCATTTTCGGCTTGTCGCACTCCTCGAGCGCATATACAAAATAGCCTTCGTTTTCGCCGCCGCGGACTGCGTCATAGGGGATGCTCAGGACGTTCTCGACCTTGTTGAGCACGATCTTTGCGCTTGCGCTCATGCCGATGAGCAGTCTGCTCTTGGGATCGTCGATCGAGATTTCAACGGTGTAGCCGCTTGCGGATGCATCCGAGCCGGAGGAGAGAATGCGCTCGATGCGCTTGACGCTGCCCTTGATCTCCTCATCGTCGGTTGCGGTTGTCTTGATCTCGCAGGGCAGGCCCTCGCTGATGCGCAGGATATCCGCCTCGCTGACCTTGCCGCGGATGATCAGGGAATCGGTGTTCTCGATCATCATGAGGTTGCTGTTCATCGGGATGGCACCCTCGCTGATATTGAGCTGGGTGACAACGCCGTCTGCCGGTGCAAGGATGGTGCAGGCGTCAATCTGTTCCTGCAGCTCCTTGAGGTCATCGTCGATTGAATCGTTGCCGGTGGTGTACTGCTCGGCGTCGATTGCATCCTGTGCGGACTGGATCAGGGAATCTGCGGAGCGGACAACATCGTTATATGCGGAGCGTGCTTCCTCGATGGCTGCGTCAAATTCCGGCAGCTTCGGATAGAGTGCATCCATCATCTCCTTGAGTGCATCTGCCTGCTCCTGCAGCTGCGCAGCGACGGTTTCGTCCTCTGCTTCGTTGATCTTGCCGATCAGCTCGTTATACTGATTGACAGCGAGGTTATAGCGGTCATAGGCGGAATCGCGCGCTGCAATTGCGTTGTCAATTGCAGACTGTGCCTTGTTGAGCGAATTGGTTTTGTTGTTGCGCGCCTCTGCCAGATTGCGGCGCAGAATGCTGTCCTTGTAGGTTTCGGCATCCTGTGCCTTGCCTGCGGATGCAGCAAGCTTATTGAACTTTTCCTGCAGATCGGTCGAATCGAGCTCGCAGACCACATCGCCCTTTTGACGTTGTCGCCGACCTTGACATTGAGCTTTGTGACCTTCTGCAGCACATCCGCCGTGACATTGACGGAATCGCTGCTCGAGACCGTGCCCGAGACATTGACATATTCGGAGAGATCCTTGACAGCCACTTCGCCGTAGGGCGGAATGTTCTTCATTGCGATTCCCTGATTTGCCATGTTGATCAGGAACATGACAAGTCCGATGATGAGTGCCAGAACGATCAGGAAAATGATCAGACATCCGATTTTCTTTTTTGCTTTTTCTTTTGCCATAGTTAAAGTATGTCCTTTCGTATTTTCTGCGGTTGCAGTGAATCTTGCTAAGCAACATTTTACCATATTTGGAAAACCGGTGTCAATAACAGAATTGTCATTTTCGGGAATCTTATGAAAAAATTAAGGACTAATTCAGCAGAAAGAAAGGAACCCCTCACAGAGCGGAGGGGTTCCGGAAATCATACGCGGAAACACTTCTGGATATCGCGGATGCTGCCGACAACAAAGACCACATCATCTGCAGAAAAGACGGTGTCCGGCATCGGGATATCAACCTGATTCTTATGCCGGAAAGCAATGATGTTCAGCTTGAACTTTTTGCGCAGATCAAGCTGCATCAGGTTTTTGCCGTCCCAGTCGCGCGGGACTTTCATCTCATAGATCGAATAGCTGCTGTCGAGCTGGATGAAATCGAGAATGCTGTCCGACGCGTATTTTGTGGCGATGCGCATTGCCATCTGCATTTCCGGATAAACAACCTCATCCGCGCCGTTGCGGAGCAGGAATTTCATCTGGACATCGTTTGAGGCGCGCGAGACAACCTTCTGTGCGCCGAGCTCGCTGAGCAGGGCGGTTGTCTCGAGCGAATTCTGGAAGTTGTCGCCGATCGAGACGATGCAGACATCGAAATTCCGGATGCCGAGGGACTTCATGAATTCTTCGTTTGTGCTGTCGCCGATGCGTGCGTTTGTGACATAGGGGAGAATCTCATTGATGCGCTCCTCATTGAGATCGACCGCCATGACCTCGCAGCGCAGCTCGCTCATGCGTTTTGCGATCTGGCTGCCGAATTCGCCGACACCGATAATCAGAATCGTTTTCATAGTGTTTCTCCTTTATCCGACATTGATATTTTCCTGCGGCATGCGGGCGGTTTCGCCTGCGCCGGAAGGCACCGCAGCGTAGATCATCGTGAGACCGCCCATTCTGCCGAAGAACATCAGCAGCATAAGCAGGATGCGTGAGGGATGCGTCAATGTGGTGGTGATGCCGAGCGTCAGACCGGCTGTTCCGGCGGCAGAGCCCGTCTCAAAGAGACAGGTCAGCAGCGGCAGCCCCTCAATCAGGCTGATTGCAATGCCCGCTGTCACGAACAGGGTGAAATACACGAACAGAATTGCGCCTGCATTGCGGATCGCATCCTCGGGGATTCTGCGGTTGAAGCCCGTGACATCGTGCCTGCGGCGGAATACCGCAACCGCAGAGAGGAACAGCACCGCTACGGTTGTCGTCTTCATGCCGCCCGCCGTCGAGCCGGAGGAGCCGCCGATCAGCATCAGCACGATCATCATCAGCGTGCCGGGTTCCCGCATCGCAGCAAGATCTGCAGTGTTGAAGCCTGCGGTGCGCGCCGTCACGGACTGGAAGAACGCGCAGAGAATCCGCTCCTTCAGCGGCCGGTCCGCATACTCGAAGATGAAGAAGCCGGCTGCCGGAATTACGATCAGGAGCGCCGTTGTCACAAGGATGATCTTGCTCTGCAGCGAATAGCGCCGCAGCCGGTGCTTGTATGTCCGGACATCGCTCCATGTCATGAAGCTGATGCCGCCGATCACGATGAGCAGCATAATGATGATGTTGACATATGCGTTGTCGCTGTAGGTGGTCAGCGAGGAGAATTTTTCGCGGACGCCGAGCAGATCGAAGCCCGCATTGCAGAACGCCGAGACCGAGTGGAACAGCGCATACCAGAGCCCCTTTGCGACGCCGAAATCCCGGATGAATACCGGACTGAGCAGCGCAGCGCCGGTCAGCTCGATGATTGCCGAGGTCTTGAGGATGAAGCCCGTCAGATGCAGGATGTTGCCGATCTGCGGCGCGGAGATGGATTCCTGCATGATGCTCCGCTGCTTGAGCCCGATCCGGCGTCCCGTCAGGCGGATGATCGCGAGCGCCACTGTGATGACGCCCATGCCGCCGATCTGGATCAGCATCAGGATGATGATCTGCCCGAACAGCGACCAGTGCGTTGCGGTGTCCTGCACGATCAGTCCGGTCACGCAGGTGCTGGAGACCGCTGTAAAGAGCGTATCTGCGAACGGCGTGACCTGTCTGTCCTGCGAGGCAACGGGCAGCATCAGGAGCAGCGCACCGAGCAGAATGAGCAGCGCAAATCCGCCGATGATGAGCTGAAAGCCGCCTGTGCCCTGCCGTTTTCGTTTGAGTGTTTCAGATTCCATGTTCGATAACCTCTGTGATGATTTGCTGTGATATTGCCTGTCCATTATACTACAGCGGCGGAGCGGAAACAAGATATCCGCCGCATTTTTATTGCTTTCGGCAAATAACACAAAAAACTGTGTCTGACATTTGGCGGAATTGCCGCAGTACGAAATCAGGCTGACGGGAAAGCGCCGTCAGCCTGAACGGATTATTTCCAGAAGCTCAGTTCATCGGGATTCAGACCGATCTCGGCGGCACGGAACACCGGATTCTGACCTGCCTTCTTCTGCTTTTCGTAGTCCCTGAGCGCACCGATTGCATATTTCGAGAGGAGAAGGCAGCAGGGGATATTGATCAGCGTCATGCCGCCCATTGTGATGTCCGCGAGTGTCCATGCAAAATCCATCGGCATCAGGGCACCGAGGAAGATCACCACGATGCAGACCGCGTGGAATCCGAGCATGAACTTTGCAGAGGGCGTATGCTTTTTATTGAGATAGGTCAGCGCATTTGTGACATAATAGAGGTTGCCGAGCAGCGTTGTGAAGGCGAACAGCACCATCGCAATTGTGATGAACACCGGACCTGCCTGCCCGAAGACAGTCGAGATTGCGTTCTGGACATATTTAGCGCCGGAAACCTCCGCGCTGTATCCGACGCCGGAGCTCAGGCACATGAACGCGGTCGCGGTGCAGAGCAGAATCGTGTCGATATAGACGGAGACCGTCTGAACGAGCCCCTGCTTTGCCGGATGCGTGACGTCTGCG
This sequence comes from Oscillospiraceae bacterium, assembly GCA_017523995.1. The sequence goes on from JAFWUX010000146.1 coordinate 12,375, forward strand.
GATGCCGAGGCATTCGGTGCAGAGCCGACACCGGCTTCATTGGAATAAAGACCGCGCTTGATGCCGTAGACCAGACAGGAGCCGGAAAGTCCGCCGAAGATTGCGCGGAAGTTGAACGCATCTTTGAAGATCAGCACGAACATCTGCGGGATATTCGGGATGTGCGCAATAATGATGACGAGTGAAATGATCACATAGAGAATGCCCATGACCGGCACGATCTTCTCGGTCATGCTGATGATGCGCCTGCCGCCGCCGAGAATGCAGTATCCGACCGTCACGGCAAGGATGATGCCGATGATGACCGGCGTCCACTGCGGATGATAGAACGAATAGACCTCAAAGGTCGATTGCAGATTGTAGGAGCAGAGCAGGTTGAAGCCGAATGCATAGGTCGCAATCAGGAAGATGCAGAACAGCGCGGCAATCAGCGGCTTGTGCAGGGCGTGCTCGATGTAATAGGCGGGACCGCCGTAGCAGCTGCCGTTTTCATCTTTGCGCTTGAAAATCTGCGCAAGGGTACTCTCGATAAATGCGGATGCCGCACCGATGATGCACATGAGCCACATCCAGAAGCAGGCGCCCGGTCCGCCCAGACAGATCGCCGTTGAGACGCCGACGATATTGCCCGTGCCGACACGCGATGCCGTCGAGACAATCAGCGCCTGAAACGAGGAGACTTTCTGCTCGCCCGCGGGCTTTTCCATGATGAGGCGGCAGGCTTCGGGAAACAGGCGAAGCTGGGCAAATTTTGTACGGAAGGTGAAGTAGAGTCCGGCTGCTGCAAGAATAATGATCAGGACGGGGTAGTACATGAAGTTGTCAGCAGTGCCCAGAAAATCGGCGATTGCTTGGAACATGGCAGAGTCTCCTTTACAGTAAAATCAAAGATTCGGCGCTTCTGCTGAGAAACCGGAGATTGCAAGAGGGGATTCTCCGCAGGACAGCACATGTATTCATTATAACAGAATCGTAAATCACTGTCAACCCTGTGACGGCGGGAAGGAGCGGTTGATCTGTAGGAATGTCAATGATAGGTGACAGATTCCTTCCAAAAAAATACGAAGCACCAGAATTGGAAAGCCCAGCCTATGGAGGGAGCCACAGGCGACCGGAACAGGCTGGGCTTTCCGGCGCTCACATGACCGCCAGATAAT
>JAFWUX010000147.1 GCA_017523995.1 Oscillospiraceae bacterium
ATTATCTGGCGGTCATGTGAGCGCCGGAAAGCCCAGCCTGTTCCGGTCGCCTGTGGCTCCCTCCATAGGCTGGGCTTTCCAATTCTGGTGCTTCGTATTTTTTTGGAAGGAATCTGTCACCTATCATTGACATTCCTACACAGTTTGAAATAATTAGAAGTGAGAGTGATAAAATTAGGAGTGAGGAGAGAGCAGATAGAAGATGCGGTATCGCCTTGCGGCGATCTATCTAAATAGTCCGCGAAGCGGACACCGCATCTTCTCACTCCTCTCTCCTAACTATCTTCAAATCCGTTTGCGACAGCGGACAAGACTATTTCCAATTTCTCATTCATACAAAAAGCCGCCGGAGATCGAAATGAACTCCGGCGGCTTGGAATTATACGGGATTGGTTTCCGGTTCGGATGCGGACTTTTCTGCCTGCTCCTTCTCCTTTTTGAGCTGCTTTTCCAGCTCCATTTTATTGAATTCCTCCGGCGTGATGAAGGTCGGGACCATCTCATGCAGCGAGGAAACTGCAAGTGCTTCGTTGTTCTTCTCTGCGGCGTCACGCAGCGTGCGCAGACGCTCTGCAAAGGTATCGGTGTCGATCTCGATCTGTTTGCCGATATAGATGAGCTTGTTCGCGGTCTTCTGGAGACCCTCCTCATCCATCAGCAGCTCCTCTTTGATCTTCTCGCCCGGACGCAGACCGACAAACTTGATCTCGACATCCTCATAAGGCACCTTGCCGTACATGCGGATCAGGTTCTCGGCAAGCGTGACGATGCGCACCGGCTTGCCCATATCGAGCACGAAGATTTCGCCGCCGTGGGCGATCGCAGCCGCCTCCATGACCAGCGAAACTGCCTCCGGAATCGTCATGAAGTAACGGATGACATCCGGATGCGTGACCGTGACAGGCTTGCCCTGCTCGATCTGCTTTTTGAACAGCGGAATGACAGAACCGTTGGAGCCGAGCACGTTGCCGAATCGCGTGGTGACGAATTCCGTGCGGTTGGTCTCGTCCTTCTGCTGTGCAAGATACTGCACGATCATCTCGCAGCAGCGCTTGGATGCGCCCATGACATTTGTCGGGTTGACCGCCTTGTCCGTCGAAATCATGACGAACTTCTCGACAAGGTGGAACTGCGCGAGCGATGCGACATTGAATGTACCGACGATGTTGTTCTTGATCGCCTCCATCGGGGAGACCTCCATCAGCGGCACATGCTTATGCGCGGCTGCGTGGAACACCACCTGCGGCTTGTATTTCTCGAAAATCTGGTTGATGCGGTAGTAATCGCGGACGGAAGCGATCAGCGTCACGAGATTCAGCTTGTCGCCGTACTCCATGACGAGCTCCTGCTGGATCTCATAGGCGTTGTTCTCGTAGATATCGACAATGATGATCTGCTTCGGGTTGTACTTTGCGATCTGGCGCACCAGCTCCGAACCGATCGAGCCGCCGCCGCCCGTGACCATACAGACCTTGCCGCCGATGAACTTGCGGATGTCCTCGTTATCGAATTTGATCGGGTCTCTGCCGAGCAGATCCTCGACCTTGATATCACGGACCTGCTTGAGCAGCGAGGTCTGATTGTTCTCGTCAAAGATCAGGTTGCCGATGAACGGAACCGTCTTGACAGGGAGATTCGTCTTGGAGCAGATATCCAGCACTCTTGCGCGCTCATCCTCGACTGCCGAGGGCACTGCGAAGATGATCTGCTCGATCTCCATCTCCTTTGCAAAGCGGATGATATCCGCGGTGGTGCCGACAATCTCGACGCCCATGACATCCTGACCGACCTTGTTGTGGTCATCGTCGATGATGCAGACCGGCAGGAACTGTGCGGAAACCTTGTCGCCGTCATAAGGCGATTTTCTCGCGTTCTCGATCTCGGTCAGCAGCATTTTGCATGCCGTGCCGCCGCCGATGATCATCGTGCGCTTGAATTTGCCGAGCTTCTTCGAGGATTCGGACATTTCAATGAACGCCGTGCGGAAGATCAGGCGGAACAGGCAGATGCCGAGAATCGCGGCGATCATATGCGTGACCGTGAACACAAACGGGATCTTCTTATCGAGGATCGCGGCAAACAGGCAGGTCACTGCGAGACCGCAGCCCACGCCGAACACGCAGGAGAGATAATCCTTGCTGCGGAAGTAGCGCCACATTTTGCTGTAGGCGCCGCAGATAAAAAGAAATGCAAAGCAGCAGATCGTGCCGATCACGATCGGAACCATCAGATCAGAGGCGGGAATGCCGCATCCGAACAGCGAGAGCAGAAAGTTGACAATCAGTGAGGATGCTACCAGAATAAAAGCATCTGCAACTGCAAGCAGCATTTTCCGGTGCGTAAACGTACCGGCATATTCTTTGAGCTTTGTTTTCATCATGAAAACCCTTTCTTGTAATTTTCAAATTTCCGGGGCCTCATCTCACTACGCTCACACAGCGGATCGAGGCACAGAGCACGATCCGTTGTGTCAAAGCAGTGAGTGAGGTCTTTCGGCAGACATGAGAAATCATCCGGAACAGTCAGCCTTCTGCAGTGCAGGGCTGACCGATCCGGAGCTGTGATTCTATTAGTCTGCGGCGGTTTCTGCGACGATCTGCTCCAGCTCTGCACGCTTGTTCATGATATCCTTTGCAAGCGTGAGCTGGCATCTGGTTCTGTCCAGATTGTGCAGCGGATAGTTGATCTTGAAATACTGATCGCCGGTGAGATAGTCATCCAGGAACCGCGATGCGAGTTCAATCGTGATCGAAAATGCGGCGAGGACAAGGCTGTCACGCTCTGCTGCCGTCAGCGATTTGCCGACTGCACCGAGGAATCCCTTGCAGAATGCGCGAAACTTGCCGGTATCAAAGCTGACCTTTGAGACATCGGGCTCATCCTCGGCGGCGGTGTTTGCAATGAAGCGGACGGCATCCGCGAAATCATACATCGCCATGCCGGGCATGACCGTATCAAGGTCGATGACAACCAGCGGCATTTTCGTCTCTTTATCAAAGAGGACATTGTTCGATTTGGTATCGTTGTGTGTGACGCGGACAGGGAACTCCCCGTTCGCAAAGCGCTGAGACAGTTCTCCTGCCTGCTCGCGCACTTCGGTCAGGTAGCGGATTTCCTCTGCAACAGAGGCAGCCCGTCCGCAGGGATCGGCTGCGATATCTGCAAAGAGGGTATCAAGACGTTTTTTGGTGTTGTGGAAATCCGGAATGGTCTCAAAGAGCTGTGCGCCGTCAAAATCGCTGAGCTGATTCTGGAACTCGCCGAATGCTCTGCCCGTCGCCTCGATGACTGCCGGATCCTCACAGGTGTTGAACGTGATCGAATCGACATAGTTCATGACGCGCCAGAAATTCTCCGCATCGTCAAAGAGATAGTTCTTGCCGTCTGCGGTGTGGTGGAAGTGCAGGGTGACGCCCTCCGGATTCTTGTTTCGGATATGTGTTGTGACGAGGTCGATGTTCTGCATGATCTGAACCGGATTGCTGAACACAACCGTATTGATCCGCTGGAAGATATAGGACTTGGGGGTGCCGTCTGCATCGCGGTACGTGACCTTGAACGTCGCATTGATGTTGCCGTTTGTGATCGTTTCAAAGGCATCGAACGTGCCGGGCAGCCGGAACGCCGCACCGATCTTCTGGATTGTTTCAAGCATATCTGAATCTCCGTTATGTTGGAATAAAAATGAAACGAGCATACTGCGCCGGAACAGCGCGGAACATGCGGCAGTTTCCGGACAGATACTCTTATGGTTTAGTATACCACGAAATGCAGGGTTTTGTCAAGTCTTTTCGGGCAAGAGCAGGATTTTCCGCGGAAGATTCCGGCAGTTTGCACACAGCAAAAGCCGCACACTCACCTCCGGAATGTGCGGCTTTCTAAGGTGTCTCCGACGGATTCGTAATGGGGGCTGCTCGCCCCCAACCCCCTCGCCGGGGATATGATCCCCGGACCCCGTTTTGTGCAAAGATGCAGTAAATACGCGAAATATATGGAACAGCTTTGATTTGCGGTTTGTATCATCCGGTTATCCAAACGGGTGTACGGGCGGATATCTCCGGTGCAGAGCGTTACAGTTCAATGCCGTTGCGGCGGAGCAGTGCGCGCGCCGTATCGACGGAATCGACGCCGGTCTTGTTCTTGACGGGTGCGAATTCCTTTTCGCGCTCGACCTCGTAGGCAAGGCAGTTCTTCTGCAGCTTGACAAGATCCAGCGCCAAAGTCTCGAATTTATAGGCATTCGGCTCCTCGGGCTTGACCGGATTGCCGTCCGCGCCCATATAGCGGATTTTCTTGAACGCCTTGTGCAGCGGCAGCTTATAGGCAAGCGTCTCCTCAAGCTGATCGGTGCGGAACAGATAATTCAGGATGACGCCGAAGCGGTAAGACAGGGTGCCGTCCGGCTCGCGTCTTGTCCGCATTTCGTCGGTCATCTCGAAGTACTCCACAATAGACGGTCTGCCGTCCTCGAGGCACAGCACGCCGACCTTTTCATCCGGCGCCGCCTTTGCGACAACCTTTGCGCCCGAAACAGAGCCCGATTCGATCACCGCGCCGATAAAGCACGGATCGGCGATGGACTGCAGGACATTATCAACCGCAAAGACATTCAGCCACTCGATGCTGCTCTCACGCAGCTCGTGCAGCATGCCGGTGTTTTCCATTGAGGCATACCAGCCGCCGTTGCCGTTCGGTGCCGTTGCAACAACACCGCGGGACATCAGCATCAGCTTCCCTTCCGGATCGACCGTCGGGAGCTGCTCCTGCCGGAAAAAGCGGATATGCGCCTTGCTGTAGCCGAAATAATTGTGTTCTGCGAAAAATGCAGTGGTCTCATCGTGATTCTCCACGCTCGTCATGATGAACAGCGGCACATAGGCGCCTGCCTGCTTCGTCACGCGCAGGAGATTGTTGATCAGGCACTCGAAAATATACAGCTCGCGCGTTTCGCCCATGTTGAACATCCCCTTGGGATGATCGCAGCCGAGCCGTGTGCCCTGTCCGCCGGCAAGCAGCACCGCGCCGACCTTGCCCGCACGGATCGCTTCGAGACCGATTTCGGTAAAGCGCGCGCGGCTGCGGTCGATCTCCGCAAGCGTGGTCGCATAGAGCGGCTCGAATTTACCGCGCTGTTCATCGGCGCATTCGGGATCGAGCACGGAAAGATCCAGCGCATCAATCTGCCGGAGCATGCTAAGCTGTTCTGCTTCGCTGAGCTGTTCCAGATGTTCGGCGATGTGAGACTGCCCCAGTGCTGCGAGCCGTTCACAGATCCGCCGCTTCATTGCAGTCGGATTTTCATGCTGTTCTGTCATATGATACTCCTTGTAACATCGTGGCGGTGTGCGGCTGATTCGCCGCCGTGTAAAAATATAAAGCTATTATAACACATTTCTGTAAAATACGCAACTGTAAAATTTGAAATATGAAATGAGAAATGAGTAATTGCGGTGTCCGCTGACGCGGACAAATCGGAATGCACTGCTTCGGAATCAGATGCCTGATATATCATTCCGACGGAGACACATTATTTCCGGATGCGGAAGAAGGCTTCGCGGTAGCGCTTGGGCGTATAGCCTGTGTACTTGCGGAACACCTGTATAAAATGGCTCTCCGAGGAAAAGCAGAGGTAATCTGAGATCGCAAGGCAGGAGAAATCCGAATAGCGCAGCATGTTCTCTGCGGTTTCAATCCGCTTGCGCGTGATGTACTCCGAGACCGTGATGCCGACCTCTTTGCGGAACAGCTTGGAAAGATACGGCACCGAAAGCCCTGCAACATTCGCAAGCTCCGCGAGCGTCAGCTTGGTGTGCAGATTGTCATAGATATAATCCACGACAACCGCAATCGCCTTCGGATAGCGGTTGCGCCTGCGGATGATCTGCATGCGCTGGGCATAATCCAGCACAAGCTCGCTGTGCAGCATTTTGATCTCATCCTCGGATGCGCATTTGTCAATCGCACGGATATAGATATCGCTCAGGTTATAAGCCTCCTCCATCTCCATGCCGCCCTCAATGCACGAGCGCGTAATCAGCGCGACCGTGATAATCAGATGATACTGCAGGTTCCGCAGCGGATTGTCGCTGAGCCTGCCCATATTCGATGTGCCGAGCGGCGCATAGAGCCGCTGCATTTCTGCGACTTCGCCGTCCTGTATGCTCTTGAAAAACGCATTTTCCCGTTCGTATGCAAGATGTGAGATGCTCAGCTCACGGTTCAGGAACGCCTGATGCGTCAGCTTTTGCTCGATGTCCATACGTAAACACCCCGTCTACTATTATACATGATAAAAACAAAAAATGCAATACCGATTTGACAAAAAAGCTGTTTTTATGATATCCGGCAGAGGTTGATTATGCTATACTGATATCAAGCCGCCAAGGGGGATTCGGCGGCTTGATATCAGAGAGAAGCGATTGGCGATAAAACAAGGAGGATTTCGGGATGAAAAAAAGTTTCCGGATCATGGCTGCATCCTGTGCGCTGCTGCTGACCTTCGGGGTTCTGGCGGGCGCTGCGCAGGCAGGCATGAATACTGACTTAAACGGCGACGGCGCTGCAAACCGCAGCGATGCCGCAATGCTCGTGGACGCGCTGCTCGGCAAATCCTCGGCGCGCATGACAAAAGATATGGATCAGAACAGCGACGGCAGAATTGATGCAAGCGACCTTTCCGTGCTCAAGAACGCCATCCTGTTCCCGCAGCAGGTTTCCGGCAGAGAGCCGAAGCTCCCTGCAACCATGTATTCCAACTTCCGCAGCGGCGACGCAGGCGACTTCTTCGCCTCCGACGGCTGGACAAACGGCAAGCCCTTCGACTGCTGGTGGTACAAACAGAATGCGCAGATCAAGGGCGATCACCTCGAGCTCACCATTTCGGACAACTATCAGAACAAGGGCAACCCCGACTGGCAGCCGAGCTACTCCGGCGGCGAGTTCCGCACCAATAAGTATTATCACTACGGCTACTACGAGACCTCGATGAAGGCGATCAAGAATGACGGCGTTGTCTCCTCGTTCTTCACCTACACAGGTCCTTCCGATGTCATCAACGGACAGAAGAATCCGTGGGATGAGATCGACATCGAAATTCTCGGCAAGGATACCACAAAGGTTCAGCTCAACTACTACCGCAACGGTCAGGGCGGTCACGAAAAGATGATCGACCTCGGCTTTGATGCCTCCGAAGCATATCACACCTACGGCTTCGACTGGCAGCCCGATAAAATCACATGGTATGTGGACGGCAAGGAAGTCTACTCCATGTCCGGCGATGTCCCGAAGACACCGAGCAAGATCATGATGAACGCATGGCCCGGAAAGACCGTCGATGACTGGCTCAAGGCCTACAACGGCAACAAGCCGCTGACCGCAAGCTATGAATGGGTCACCTACCAGAAGGCAAGCAATGCAAATGCAATTGATCCGAGCACGCTCGAGCAGCTTGAGGCACAGGGTCAGGGTCAGCAGGGTCAACAGGGACAGCAGGGTCAGCAGGGGCAGCAGGGTTCAACCGGCGGTCAGGAGCCTGATCTTCCGGCAACCATGTATTCCAACTTCCGTGCAGGCGAAGCAGGCGACTTCTTCTCCTCGGACGGCTGGACAAACGGCGAACCGTTTGACTGCTGGTGGTATAAGCAGAATGCGCAGATTAAGGGCGATCACCTCGAACTGACGATCTCGGACAACTACCAGAATAAGGGCAACTCCGACTGGAAACCGAACTATTCCGGTGGCGAGTTCCGCACCGATAAATACTATCACTACGGCTACTACGAGACCTCGATGAAGGCAATCAAGAACGACGGCGTTGTCTCCTCGTTCTTCACCTACACCGGTCCTTCCGATGTCATCAACGGACAGAAGAATCCGTGGGACGAGATCGACATTGAGATTCTCGGCAAGGACACCACCAAGATGCAGATCAACTACTACCGCAACGGTCAGGGCGGTCATGAGAAGATGATCGACCTCGGATTTGATTCCTCCCAAGCCTATCACAAGTACGGCTTTGACTGGCAGCCCGACAAGATCACATGGTATGTGGACGGCAAAAAGGTCGGCGAGATGACCGGCGATATGCCGAAGACACCGAGCAAGATCATGATGAACGCATGGCCCGGACGCAATGTGAATGACTGGCTCAAGGCTTACAACGGCAACAAGCCGCTGACTGCATCCTATGAGTGGGTTACCTATAAGAAGGCAGAAAACGGCGACGATCCGCATACGCTGGATGAACTCGAAGCGATCGCAAAGGGCGGTCAGGGCTCTCAGGGTCAGCAGGGTCAGCAGGGTCAGCAGGGTCAGCAGGGTCAGCAGAGCAGCAGCGGCATGAACGCCAATGCGACGATGGTCTCGAACTTCTCCGCAGGTCAGGCAGGCGACTTCTTCGCTTCTGACGGCTGGACGAACGGCAAGCCCTTCGACTGCTACTGGTACAAGCGCAATGCTTACATTCAGGACGGCGCGCTCCGCCTGATCATCGACCAGAAATGGAACGGAAATGACGGCAACACGAGCGACTGGCAGCCGGGATACTCCGGCGGTGAGTTCCGCACCAACAATTTCTACCATTACGGTTACTACGAGACCTCGATGAAGGCAATCAAGAATGACGGCGTTGTTTCCTCGTTCTTCACCTACACCGGTCCTTCCGACAACAATCCGTGGGATGAGATCGACATCGAGATCCTCGGCAAGGATACCACGAAGGTTCAGCTTAACTACTACCGCAACGGTCAGGGCGGTCACGAGAAGATGATCGACCTCGGCTTTGATTCCTCGCAGGCGTTCCACAGATACGGCTTCAACTGGCAGCCCGGCAAGATCACATGGTATGTGGACGGCAAAGAAGTCTACTCCATGTCCGGCGATGTTCCGGTTACCCCGAGCAAGATCATGATGAACGCATGGCCCGGAAAGACTGTAGATGACTGGCTCAAGGCCTACAACGGCAACAAGCCGCTGACCGCTTACTATCAGTGGGTCACCTACAATAAACAGTGATTTCCTCCCCCATATCCCGCAGCCGTTTCGCATTTTCCGGCTGCGGGATTTCCCATATCTGCGGATAGATGTGTCTCCGACGGATTGATAATGGGGACTCCGTCCCCAAACCCCTGCCAAAGGGTCACTGACCCTTTGGAATCCCATTTTATATCTTTGTAAATAAGAAAGCCGCCAAATTCGCTTAATTGCGTTGATTTGGCGGCTTTGTTTTATTTCAGTATAAACATGGGGTCTGGGGTCAATGACCCCAGCGAGGGGGTTGGGGGCGAGCAGCCCCCATTATAAATCATCGCGCAGCGATACCGCTTTACGCTTCTTCGCGGATCTGGATGTTGGCTTCGCGGAGCTGCTGTTCGGTGACCTGAGACGGTGCGCCGAGCAGGAGATCCTGCGCGTTGCCGTTAAGCGGGAACGCAATGACGTTGCGGATCGTTTCGGTATCGGCAAGCAGCATGATCATGCGGTCGATGCCGGGCGCCATGCCTGCATGCGGCGGTGCGCCGTACTGGAATGCGGTGTAAAGCGCGGAGAATCTTGCGGCAAGCTCCTCCTCGGTATATCCTGCAAGTGCCAACGCCTTCTTCATGATATCAACGCTGTGGTTGCGGACTGCGCCGGATGCAAGCTCAATGCCGTTGCAGACAAGGTCATACTGATATGCAAGGATTTCCAGCGGATCCTGATTTTCCAGTGCATCCAGACCGCCCTGCGGCATTGAGAACGGATTGTGTGTGAAATCGAGCTTGTGCGTTTCCTCGTTGATCTCGTACATCGGGAAATCAACGACAAAGCAGAAGCGGAATGCATTTTTCTCAAGGAGATCAAGGCGCTCACCGAGCCATGTACGGATCTGTCCGGCATAAAGATCAACAGTGCCCTTCTTATCGGAGATGAAGAATACAGTCTCGCCGTCCTTGATGCCGGAAAGCTGACGGATCTCATCGCGCTGTGCATCGGAGAGGAATTTGTCGATCGGGCCTTTGAAATTGGATTGTCCCTCAACGGCGGTCAGATAGCCGAGGCCCTTCATACCGATGGAAGTCGCAAATTTCAGCGAATCCTCAAAGAATTTCTTGGAGCAGCCCGCGCAGTCTGCGACAATGCCGCGCACCGGCTTGCCCTTGAAGATCGGGAAATCAACATTTGCAAAGAAATCAGTCAGGTCGATAATTTCCAGCGGATTGCGGAGATCCGGCTTATCCGTGCCGTATTTCAGCATGGATTCTTTGTATGTGATACGGCGGAACGGTGCGTCCGAAATCACGGAATCCGGACGGAATTCCTTGAATGTTTCGGAAATGACCTTTTCGCAGATTGCGAGCACATCATCCTGCGTTGCGAATGCCATTTCATAATCAAGCTGATAGAATTCTCCCGGTGATCTGTCCTGACGGGCATCCTCGTCGCGGAAGCAGGGTGCAATCTGATAATACTTATTGAAGCCGGAAACCATCAGCAGCTGCTTGAACTGCTGCGGTGCCTGCGGCAGTGCATAGAATTTGCCCTTATGCTTTCTGCTCGGAACGAGAAAATCGCGGGCGCCTTCCGGCGAGCTTGCCGTCAGGATCGGCGTCTGAATGTCAAGGAAGCCAAGCTCCTCCATTTTCCGGCGCAGATAGGTAATCACGCGGGAACGCAGAATGATGTTCTCGTGGATTTTCGGGTTTCTCAGATCGAGATAGCGATACTTGAGGCGCTCGAAGAGATACGCACTAAAGGAATTGAGCCGTATCCATCAAAAACGGAGCGAAACACCAAAATAGCTGAAATAGTTAATCATTTCGATGAAAAAAAGGGGCAAGAAGTTTGCATTGCTGGGCGAATTGTTGCAATTCGCTCATTTGGTAAGCTAGTGTTTTTGAAAGTACGAGATTACTCTGGTGAGGTGCAGATATTCATGCGCGGCGTTAAAGAAGGTGTACCTCAGGATTCTTTCGGAGTGTCTGATATTCGCCTACTCGATGTTGGTGATTTCATAGAAGCAAAAGGTGTAGTCGACAAGTCACAAACTGGTGAAATCTCAGTGTTTTCGGATTATGTGAGACTACTCGCCAAGTCCTTGCGGCCTCTGCCAGAAAAGTTTACAAATAAAGAGGAGCGGTACCGCCGACGTTATGTTGATATGAATGTAAATGCAGAGGTGCGCGAGAGATTGGTGAGACGCTCGAAATTCTGGCAGGCGACGCGTGATTTTATGAACAAGCATGGGTTTATCGAGATTAATATACCGGTTTTGGAACATACGACGGGAGGGGCCGATGCACAGCCATTTGTAACACATATGAATGCATTGGACGAGGATTTTTATCTTCGCATTTCACACGAGCTACCTTTGAAAAGGCTACTAGGTGGTGGATTCGAGAAGGTTTATGACATTGGACCGAGATTTAGAAATGAGGGCGTAGACGATGAGCATTTACCAGAACACATCGCTTTTGAAGCCTATGCGGCGTACGAAAACTACGAAGACGGCATGAAGTTTTACGAAGAAATGATAAAATACGTCTGCAAAGAAACTTGGGGTACTTTAAAGTTCAACGTGAGCGGATTCGAGATTGATTTAGATTGCGAATGGCCGAGGTATAAATATGCGGATTTGCTGAAAGAGAAATATGGCGTGAATGTGTTTAATCCGGACAGAGAGCGGTTGATTAAGATTCTCTTAGAAAATTGGGGCGCGGATGATTTGAAGCGCGAAGACTTCGTGAAGAAACTAGAGAATACCACGACACCGCATTTGATTGATGATGTATGGAAACTAATTCGCAAAACTTCGGCTGGGCCATATTGGGTAGTTGAGGAGCCTTTGAGCCTCTCGCCGCTAGCTAAGAAGTCAGCTGAGAATCCTTTGGTGACGGAGAGATTCCATCCGGTGATTGCTGGGACGGAAATGGGGAATGGGTTCTCGGAATTAAACGACCCGTTAGATCAGTTGGCTAGATTTGAAGAACAGCAAGCTGCGCGCGATGCCGGAGACAAAGAAGCGCAGATGCTAGACAAAGATTTTGTTGAAATGCTGGAATACGGCATGCCA
>JAFWUX010000148.1 GCA_017523995.1 Oscillospiraceae bacterium
CCGTTCAAGGTGCTCCGACTCGGTAAATCCTACCGCATCATCAAGCAATCATTCTTCGATTATGTGCTTGGCGAGCAGCAAGGAGCGTGAACATGGCCTCGATTCGCAAGGTAAAGCTGAAAAAAGGTCCGCCGAAAGTCTTCATCATCCAGAGTTACGAGGACGAAGCCGGCATTACACATCAAAGCTGGATTCAGTGTGCGGATGAAGCAGAAGCCAAAGAACTGCTGGATGATGTCCGGGCAGCTGAGCGCGAAAACCGCATTTATGAGAAGCCTCAGGCGCTGGACACACCGCTGCCGTATGCAGCAGTTGCGCCGGAAGATGTTATGACAGTACGAGAATTAGTCGAAGCCTACCGTGTCCATCATATGCACATCGGCGGCTGGGAAGCTCACACTGCCGGAACCGTAGTCAACATCACGACACACTATATATATCCGTTCATTGGCAGTGTGCCAATCAAGAAGGTAACGCCGTACTTCCTGCAGCAATTCTACAATGATCTTCCAAATCATGATGCGGTTCGATCGCACAAAGGCGGCGAGCCGGCAAAGATCAGCGCACGCACCGTGCGTGAGGTCCACAAGATTTTGCGTCCGGCTTTCCGGTTTGCGGTACAGCAGGGATTTCTTTCACACAATCCTGCTGCGGAACTTGAACTTCCCAAGATGGAGAAGTACGAGCGCGCACAATGGTCGGATGAGGAAGTGCTGAACGCAATCAACAAGTGTGAGGACGATCCGGAACTGCTCACGATGATGAGTATGATGTTCGGCTGCACGCTCCGCACAGGCGAGATGTTGGGATTGACATGGGACTGCATCGAGTTTGACGAAGACTGCAACGGTGCAACCGTGTATATCAAGAATGAGCTTGCCCGGCTGAACATCGAAATGATCAAACTGACCGGAACCAAGATCAATTTCCAGTTTCCGCCGATGCAGGCAGGGAACCGGACCGTTCAGGTTCTGAAGCTGCCAAAGACGGACCGCAGCATTCGCGAGGTCTATATTCGGGATACGCTGGTGCAGCTGCTTCGGGATCACAAAGAGATTCAGCAGCTCAACAAAAAAGAATATGCAGAAGTGTATCAGGACTTCGGACTGGTATTTTGCCAGAAGAATGGCAGACCGATCTCCGACGAGATGATTACGAAGCGTTTCAAGCGCTTCATCAAGAATGCAACGCTGCGCAAAGTTGATCTCTACAGCCTGCGCCATTCCGGTGCAACCGCAAAGATGGCAGCGTCAGGCAACGATCTGAAAGCAGTGCAAGGCGATATGGGACATTCGACGCCGGATATGCTCATGAATGTTTACCTTGCAACCGTGAACAAAGCCCGCCGCAAAGTGGCTGAACAGCTCGAAACAATCATGTTCTCCAAGATCAAGCGCCCGCAAAAAGATGGAAAATCCGATGCAGGAAACAATCAGCCGGAACAGAAAAAACAGACGGAATAAACGGAGCTTTGGTAAGATTTGGGAAGATTCTCAGAATCCGCTCGAATCAGGCAACATAAACTATAACAATGTTGCTCCGCCAGATATGTATGCTCCAGAACCCGTTGTTAGCAATTCGCTAACAGGATTTATGCCGATTTAGCATTCGACGGAAATGCAAAAATCACGCATTTCCGTCGAAATGGACGCCCCAAACCGGAGTCGAACCGATGGCCTAACGCTTAGGAGGCGTTCGCTCTATCCATCTGAGCTATTGGGGCTTATAACAAAATGAAACAGAAGATTGCACGAAATAGGATTCGCTTAGGAGGCAGCCGCTCTATCCTACTGAGCTATCGGGGCATGCCCATATTATACCACATATTTGCAAAAAACGCAATGGGGAATGCAGAAAAAGCTGAAAGGTGAAAAACGGATCGGACTTGATCCTGCATGCCGCCGATGAAGATTATGCATTTCATAAAGATTTGCGAGTTTCTGCAAAAAGTGAATGTCTGCTGTATTTTCCTGTGCTTATTGTTCCAACAAAATCTTAAATATTTATAAAATATCGGATATGCAAAGCCATTTTGTCCTTTTTATGCGAAATTAAAGCTTCGCTTATTATAATAATGATAGAATGGAATATGTATGACAGCCATCTATTCATGAAAGGACGATGATTATGCTGTTCTTCCCGCGCATCCGGAATCTCCGAGAAGACAACGATAAAACCCAGAAGGAAATCTGTGAATATCTCTACTGCGATCAGTCGCTTTACTCCAAATATGAACGCGGGCTGCGGATCGTGCCCGTTGAGATCGTCATCAAGCTTGCACAGTATTACGGCACCAGCACCGATTATATCCTCGGCCTGACCGACAACAAAAAGCCCTATAAATAATACTTTAGCGCATAAAAACTTTAACGCATTAAAACTTTGTGCAAATTGCCTATTGCAATTCGTGCCGCTTTGTGCTATAATCATACTATCAGATGAGAAAGGAAGCGGCATTGCTATGCGCAGCACCAGAATGTTTGCAGCTGAATACCGATTTTACGGCTTTATCTATTATTTTGATAAGGTCTCGTTGGCTTTGGCTGAAAACTTTTGCGCAGCATAAGGATCACCGCGGCTTGCCGCATCTGTTCTTTCTATTTGCAAACGCAAAGCGCTTACAGCCCGAAGTCATGGCTGTAAGCGCTTTTTCATTGTTCAGATGTCCGTGACAAACGGCGTCAGCAGAATGATGATCATGCAGACCGGGCAGACGAACCGCAGCATCACCGAAAGCAGCGTCCGTGCGCGGAAGTTTTTCTGGCTCACGAGGACTTCATCCTCGACATACTTCGGCTTGACAACCCATCCGATCAGGATGCAGGTCAGCAGCGCAACAATCGGCATCATGATGTTGTTGCTGATGAAATCGAAGAAATCGAGGAACTGCATGCCGAGCACCTCAACACCGCTCCACGAGCTGTATCCGAGGACGGAGAGCATGCCGAGCAGCAGGCAGACCAGAACGGTGATCAGGCATGCCGGAATGCGCTTCATCCGGAACTTTTCCATGATGATCGAGACAACGGTTTCCATCAGCGAGATCGAGGATGTCATTGCGGCGAGCACGACCAGAATAAAGAACACGGCGCCGACAATCTGACCGCCTGCCATCGAATCAAAGACATTCGGCAGGGTGATGAACATCAGGCTCGGACCGGCGTTCAGTGCGCTTGCGTCGCCGCCGGAGAACACAAACACTGCCGGAACGATAATCAGACCGGCGAGGATTGCAATGCCGGTGTCGAAAATCTCAATCTGGCGCACGGACTGTTCCAGCGAATCCTCCTTGCGCATGTAGGAGCCATAGGTTACCATGATGCCCATTGCAAGGGACATCGAATAGAAAAGCTGACCCATTGCGGCGGCAATCGTTTTGAGCAGCATTGCGCCGGTGAAGCCCTTGAGGTTCGGCAGCAGATAATACTTCAGACCCTCTGCGGCGCCGTCCAGCGTCAGTGTGTAGATCGCGATGCCGATTGTCAGCAGGACGAGCACGGGCATCATGAATTTGCTGATGCGCTCGATGCCCTTTTCTACGCCGAGCATGACAACCGCAGCCGTTGCAAAGAGGAAGATCAGGAAGAAAACCGCAGGCTGACCGGCGCTGCCGATGAAGTCGGAGAAGAAGGAGCCGTCACCGCCTGCGGAGGCGCCCTGTCCTACAGCGAAGGTCACCAGATATTTCAGCACCCAGCCGCCGATGACACAGTAATACGGGGTGATGATGACCGGCACGAATGCTGCCAGCCAGCAGAGCGGCGAAAACTTTTTGTTGATGCTCGAATAGGCACCGATGACGCTCTTGCCGGTTTTTCTGCCGATTGCGATCTCTGTGATCATCAGCGAGAAGCCGAAGGTCACGGCGAGAATCAGGTAAATCAGCAGGAAGATGCCGCCGCCGTATTTTGCCGCAAGATACGGAAAGCGCCAGATGTTGCCGAGTCCGACTGCGGAGCCGGCTGCTGCAAGGATAAATCCGACCTTTGAGCCGAATCCGGATTTTTCCTTCGTTGAAGAATTCGTTTCCATTTTTCACACGTCCAATCATGTTGATTTTGAGAGCGCCGCTATCAGGCGCATACTCTTATATCATATCCGATTTTTTCGGTTTCGTCAAGTGAAAACCGCGATTTTCAGCATTTTTTGAAAGGAAGTTCATTTTATGATCGTTGTACTGAAACAAAATCCCAATCAGGCGCAGCTCGAGAGCCTGATCTCATGGCTTGAGGAAAAGCAGATCAGCGTCAACAAGAGTGTCGGTACCTCGCACACAATCCTCGGACTCGTGGGCGACACCGCTGCAATCGACCCTGATCTGATCTCGGCGCTTGAGATTGTTGAGGATGTCAAGCGCGTGCAGGAGCCCTATAAGCATGCAAACAAAAAATTCCATCCGGAGCCGACAGTCATCCGTGTCCGCGATACGCAGATCGGCGGCGGCACGCTGACGCTCATGGCGGGACCGTGCTCGGTCGAGAGCGAGGAGCAGATCGTCGGGATTGCAAAGCAGGTCAAGGAAAGCGGCGCGACCGTGCTCCGCGGCGGTGCTTTCAAGCCGCGCACCTCGCCTTATTCGTTTCAGGGCATGGGGCTCGAGGGGCTGGAGCTGCTGAAAATCGCGCGCGAGGAGACCGGTCTGCCGATTGTCACCGAGATCATGGACGCGGAGCATCTGCCGGCGTTCAAGGATGTGGATATCATTCAGGTCGGTGCGCGCAATATGCAGAACTTCTCGCTGCTGAAAGAGCTCGGACATCAGGAGAAGCCGGTGCTGCTGAAGCGCGGTCTTTCCGCGACCTATGAGGAATGGCTGATGAGCGCCGAATACATCATGGCGGGCGGCAATCACAATGTCATTCTCTGTGAGCGCGGCATCCGCACCTTTGAGACCTATACGCGCAATATCCTCGATATCGGTGCGGTGACGGTGCTCAAGCATCTGACGCATCTGCCGGTGATTGTCGATCCCTCGCATGCCTGCGGCAAGGCGTGGATGGTGCCGAAGATTGCTCCGGCAGCAGTCGCGGCAGGCGCAGACGGTCTGATTATCGAAGTGCACAACGATCCGGAGCACGCGGTCTGTGACGGTCCGCAGTCGATCAAGCCGGAAGCGTTTGACGCGCTGGCGAAAAAGCTGCACGGTCTGCACAGCTTCATGCAGGAGGTCTGAACGTGCCTGCTGAACGGGATATGAAATCTGATCTTGATATTCGATACAATGATTTTGACGCAGATGCGTTCATCTCACTCTGGAATGCAGTCTGGGACGGTGCGCCGTCCCGCGAACAGACTGCACTGGCGCTGGAACACAGCATCTTCCGCGTCGGTATCTATGACGGCGGCAGGCTTGTCGGCATGGCGCGGATGATCGGTGATTTCGGGCTCTGCTATTATATCAAAGATGTGATCGTGCATCCGGATTATCAGGGACGCGGGATTGGAAATCTGCTGATGACGCATCTGCTGCGGTTTATCGACGAACACGGCGTGCCGGGCACGGAGATTGCCGTCGAGCTTTGCGCGATGCCGGATAAAATGCCGTTCTACGCAAAGCACGGCTTCAAAGCAAACGAGGCGCAGCGCATGCGGCGGATGCTCCGCGCAGGCACATACAAGCCGCGCTGAGAGGAACAACTATGACACAGCAAAACATACTTGAAACGGCGCTGCGGCAGTCTGCGATTGATCTCGGCTGCGCGCCGGAGGACTTCACAAAACGGCATCCGGTTGTGGTGCAGGCGGCGGATTCGCCGGATGCAAGGAAATATCTGAAACTGCCCGCTGCCTGTTATATGGTCAGTTACGGGAGCAATATTGTTGCATCGGCGATTCCGGAACTGATGCCTGCCGCAAAGCGGTATCTCGATACTTATATCCTCGCGCACTGCTTCGAGCCGCCGCATCTGCATGTGCTGCATGAGGCGCTCAAGCCGTTCGGATACGGCATCGGGACAACCGCGGAATACTGGCTGCCGGATCTCAGAAAGCTGGAGGCGCTCCCCTGCGATTATGAAATGCGCGTGCTGACACATGAGGATTTTGCGCCGCTCTATCTGCCGGAATGGTCGAATGCGCTCTGCGAAAAGCGCGCAGAACTGGATGTTCTCGGCGCCGGTGCCTATGACGGGGAGAAGCTCATCGGGCTTGCGGGCTGCTCTGCGGACTGCGCAGAAATGTGGCAGATCGGGATTGACGTGCTGCCGGAATACCGCCGAAAAGGCATCGCTGCCGCACTGACAAGCCGTCTTGCGGTTGAGATTCTCAATCGGGACAAGGTGCCGTTTTATTGCTGCGCGTGGTGTAATCTGCCCTCGGCGCGCAATGCCGTGAAATCCGGATTCCGTCCGGCGTGGACGGAGATGCAGGCGGATTCTTTGGAGCATATTGCGGAGATGAATGCCGCAGAATAGGAGAATCGCATGGGAAGCAGTATGCATCTGAATCGGAAATATATTCCCAGGCGTCCGCGTGAAACAGTTATTCGGGAATTGGCGGATATGGTCGAACCGCTCGGGATAAAGATCATATATGAATCGGCGGCATCGCTGTATCTGTGGCGGCGGACAGACATTGACGGCGTCCACAAGGGTATTCGCGTATATGCTGATACGGCGAAGGAAAACGAATATCCGGAACCGTTTGGGATGTACTACAGAGAGATTTTCTTTGAGGCGGTTTATGATGATGAGGAGGTCATGAATTCTGATCTGCTGCTGGAAATAACTGCTGCATATATGAAAAAATATCCGGATACGCTGCTGCTTGGGGAATGCAGCCCGTATCTCTATTACGATAAGCAGGATATTGATGCGGTCATGGCGCAGCCGTTTCGTGCAGATTGGTATTATATGACAAAATCACATATCTCACCGCTGCTTCAAGATGCTTGGGCGTTGTGGTACGGAAAAGAGAAAGCAGAGCAGTTGTTATAGAGGAGGACATAACATGAATGTTGCAATTATCGGTCTGGGACTGATCGGCGGTTCCTATGCAAAAGCGACGAAATCGCGCACATTACACACAGTCTACGGCTATGATCTCGATCAGGAGGTCATGATGTTCGCGCGCATGACCGGCGCAATGGACAAGGCACTGACGGATGAACTGCTCCGCGAATGTGACCTTGTCATCACGGCGCTGCGTCCGGCGGCGGCGATTCAATGGACAAGAGAGCATGCCGCGATTCTCGGCGAGGCGAAATGCGTGCTCGTCGATATCTGCGGCGTCAAGCGGGCGGTTGTCGGCGAAATGGCGCAGCTTGCCGCCGAAAACGGCTACAGATACATCGGCGGACACCCGATGGCGGGCAAGGAGACCGGCGGCTTTGTCAATGCGACCGAATCGCTCTTTGACGGCGCTTCGATGATCCTGACGCCGGATTCCGCGACCGATCTGCCGACGCTGGAAATGCTCAAAAACTACTTCACCGATATCGGGTTTGCGCATCTGACATTTTCCACGCCGGATGAGCATGACCGCATTATCGCCTATACCTCGCAGCTTGCGCATATTGTCTCGGGTGCTTATGTCAAATCCCCGACCGCGCAGAAGCGCCGCGGATTTTCGGCGGGCAGCTTCCGCGATCTGACGAGAGTTGCGCGCCTCGATGAGAAAATGTGGACGGAGCTGATGCTTGATAACCGCGAATATCTCGCGGATGAGCTGCGCATTCTGATCGACAATCTCAAGCCCTATCTCGAGGCGCTCGAAAACAACGATGCCGAGGCGCTCTGCGAATGCCTGAAAGAGGGCAGAATCGCAAAGGCATCTGCGGGCGGCAACTGATCGGGGACGCGCGGCATGAAGAAACTGTTTCAGGCGATCCGGCAGGGCGACCTTGCGGCAGTCGGGACACTGCTGGAGAAAAAGCCGGAACTCATCGCCTGCACCGCAAAGCAGCCGCCCAAAAAGGATGACGGGCAGTCCCCTTTGCAGGTTGCGCTGAAATGCGGGCAGCTTGCGATAGCGGAACTGCTGCTCGACCGCAATGCCGATGTCAACTTTATCGAATCGCCGGATTGCTGCAATGAATGGCGCGCACCTGTGCTCCATGATGCGATCAATGCGGCGATCATGAAATCGCGGTGGAATGTCAACCGCGGCGCGGCGTTCGGCGGCGTCGAGGTCTGCTCCACGCAGGCGGATGCCGACCGTGCATTCGCAATCCTGAAGCGGATGATCGGCATGGGCGCGGATGTCAACGCTGCCGATTCCTACGGCAATACCGGCATCTGGAGAGCCTGCCTGCAGGCAAGACAGATCCTGCCCGCGTATAACCATCAGACGGGGACGCTCGCGGATGACAGAATTCTCACGCCGGAGCTGACGGATGATCTGATGCGGATTTTTGCGCTGCTGCATCAAAGCGGTGCGGATTTTGAATACATCAGACCGGGCATGCAGATGCCGGTAAGGGAGATGTATGCAAAAGAGCCGCTGGCGCAGTTCCTTGCATTCTGAGACTCTGACGGAGGACATCGAAATGGACAAAAAGGAAATCACATGGATCACCCTGTTCGGATGTCTGCCGCTGATTCCGGTTTTTCTTCTGGCGAGCATGCTGCTGTTCGCGATCTTTGTTCCGACAAAGGCGCTTGTCCGCCTGACGGGTGACGAATACAACCTGACTTCCGTGCCGTTTCCGTATACGGACACAAAGCTGCCGGAGAATTACGTGCCGGTTGAGGAGCGCGGTCTGCGGCTGTATCTGCCGGACGATATGACCGAGACAGGGCATATACAGGGTACGGTGATCTTTTCAGGCAAAAACGAAAGCGCTTCCAAAAAATTGCAGACGCAGGTCATGTTCCGGGATGTGGCGTCGAATTTTGACCATCAGAGGATCAAGCCGGAATATCTGGAAGAAGGAATCTGGGCGTATCACCGCAGTGCGCCGGAAACGGAATACGAGCTCTGGGATTTTATCCTGAATCTCACAGAGGATGATTATGACAGCAAATGGCCGAAATTCCGGCCGAAGGATGCGCGTGCGTCATCGCTGTATACCGTTTCAATGGGCATCAAGCGGGATATTTGGCACGGCAAAACAAGAATCTGTTCGGAGCCGGAAAACGGGAACTATCTGACGAAGGAGATCTATTCGTTTGAGAATGAGACCGCAAAGGGGTTTCTGATCCTGCGCGAAACCCGGGAAACCGCCCCGAAAAAATATGCGCTGTATCTGTGGCTTTATGACCGGAATGATCTGAACCGGAGCTGCGGTGCGCTCCTCTTTTCGGAGGATCTGCAGACATTGTATCAAATCGCAAATTCTGCACAGATTGTGCAGGAGCAGGAAAATGAAAAAATCTGACATACAATTCTGATGAGGTATTATCATGAAAAAGTTTCTGAAACGTCTCGGCATTATCATCGCAGCACTGCTCGGCACCGCTCTTTTGATCTGGCTGATTTTCCCGAATCTGCCGGTGTATATCTGGCTCAAAATCTATATGCTGAATCCGCAGGCAGCGCCGGCAGCAGACGCATTTCCGGATCAGCCTGTGCCGGAATCCTATCATCAGATCGAGCTGAACGGCTTTACATTCCGCGTGCCGGAATCGGTCACGCAGGATGCGGAGCTGCCGGATAAATATGCTTCGGATGCTTCTGCACCGGATGCGGCTGTGCTATTTTATGCTTCGGACTACAATTCGCTGACGGATGAAGCGGCGGAGGTGCTGAAGCCCGCGGAATTGGAACGCGGTCAGCGCGCATTCCGCGGAGAGCCGGTGCAGACGGAATATGATCTGCACAATCTGGTGCTGAATGTCAAGCCGGAGGATATCCGCCTGACAAAGCACGGCGTATGGCGCTATATCTATTATATCTTTGCATGCAAGGATTCGGTCTACGACGGCGGCGAGGATACCGGTGTCAGCCGGTTTGACACGGCACAGGTCAGGGGATTTCTGGAAACCGGACATGTGAAGCTTATGGATCCGGAACTGAAGTATTACGGCATGCTCAGCGTTTATGATGTGAACGATCCGGATCACTGGGCAAAAATCTTGATCGGCGCGAATGACGAAGAAACCATGCAGGCGATGATCCATTCAGCGGGCATCGCTGCGGAAACCTGAACGAAAGGAACACCCATGAACAAACAAATTCTGACAACGCCCTCGGGCGAAACCTATCCGATTCTGACCGGCAGCGGTCTGCTCGGTCAGATCGGCACGGAGCTTGCGGCGGTCACAAAGCCCTGCCGCGTCATGCTCGTCAGCGACAGCAACGTCGCGCCGCTCTATCTTGACCGTGTGAAGCAGTCGCTCGCAGAGGCGGGCTTTGCGGTCAGCACGCATGTGGTCTCGGCGGGCGAGGAGAGCAAATCGGTTGCCGTGCTCGGCGCGCTGCTCGAATCCTTTGCCGAGGCGCATCTGACGCGCACAGACCTCGCGGTCGCGCTCGGCGGCGGCGTCATCGGCGACCTGACCGGCTTTGCTGCGGGGTGCTATCTGCGCGGTATCCGTTTTGTCCAGATGCCGACCACGCTGCTTGCGGCGGTGGATGCATCTGTCGGCGGCAAGACTGCGGTCAACTTAGCGCACGGCAAGAATCTCGCGGGATTGTTCCACCAGCCGATTGGTGTATATTGCGATGTGGACACCATGCAGACATTGACGCCGCACGAAATGGCGGACGGCGCTGCGGAGGCGATCAAAACCGGTATCCTCGGCGATCCGGAGCTGTTTGCGATCTATGAATCCGGCAATCCGCTGCGTCAGCTTGAGTCCGTGATCTCGCATGCGGTGGCGTACAAGGCGAAGATCGTCATGGAGGACCCCGAGGAGCACGGCGTCCGGAAGCTGCTCAATCTCGGGCACACACCGGCGCATGCAATCGAGCGGCTCAGCGATTTTGCAATCTCGCACGGGCATGCCGTTGCGATGGGCATGGCGATTGTCGCGCGCGCTGCCGTCCGCAGAGGGCTGCTCGATTCTGACGAATGTACGCGCATTTTGAACACAATCAAGCGGAACAATCTGCCGGTTGTCTGCCCTTATTCCGCGGCGGATATGGCAACAATCGCAGCGCTTGACAAGAAGGCGGCTGCCTCCGATATCACGGTGATTCTGCCGGAGAAAATCGGACAGTGCCGCATGGAGAAGATGCCGATTGCGGAGCTTGAAAAGCTCTTTGCAGCGGGCATGGAGGATATGGCATGAACATCACCTGCTATCCGGCAAGGCTTTCGGGAACGGTTGCAGCGATTCCCTCAAAATCCGATGCGCACCGCAAGCTGATCTGTGCGGCGCTCTCGCAGGAGGGCGGAATCCTGCCGCTGCGTGCGCCGTTTTGTGACGATATTGCAGCGACAATCCGCTGCCTGACAGCGCTCGGCGCGGCGTTCGAGGAAACGAAATCCGGACTTCGCATCACGCCGATCAAAAGGCAGGCACAGGCGCATCTGGACTGCGGCGAGAGCGGCTCGACACTGCGCTTTCTGCTGCCGGTCGCGATGTGCGTCTGCAGTGAGATTTCCGTCACAGGCGCGGGCAGACTGCCGGAGCGACCCATCGGGACGCTGACAGATGCAATGTCCGCGCACGGCGTACAGTTTGCGCAGATATCTCTGCCGCTGACGGCATCCGGCGCACTCAACGGCGGACTGTACGAAATCCCCGGAAACATCAGCTCGCAGTTCCTGAGCGGTCTGCTGATGGCGCTGCCGCTCTGCGGGCAGGACAGCGAGATCCGGCTGACAACACCGCTGCAATCTGCGGCGTATGTCGATATGACGCTGGAAACACTCCGGCTGTTCGGCGCGGAAATTCAAGCTGCTTCGGAATACGGTTTGCTGCGGTATTACATCAAAGGCAAGCAAGTGCTGCATTTTCCGGATGATCCTGACATTGACGGAGATTGGTCGAATGCGGCGTTCTGGCTGACGGCGGGCGCCATTCAGCTGGAGGGCAGTGTCGCGGTCAGCGGGCTGCATGCGGATTCGACGCAGGGCGACAAGGAGATTGTCCCGATTTTGCAGCGCGCCGGCGCGAACGTCACGGAAAGCGCATCGGAGACGATTGTTTCATGTGGAACAATCTCGGAATTTGACGTAAATATGGAGAAAATCCCCGATCTGCTCCCGATTCTTGCCGTGCGGGCGGCGCTCAGCGACGGCGGCTGCCGCTTTGAAAAGGCGGAGCGGCTGCGGCTGAAGGAATCCGACCGGCTGGCTTCGACCTCGGCGATGCTCCGCGCGCTCGGCGGTCAGGTGGATGAATATCCGGACGGGCTGTGCGTCCACGGCGGACAGCTCACCGGCGGAACGGTCGATGCGGAGAACGATCACCGGCTTGTGATGGCGGCGGCGATTGCGGCAATCCGCTGCACGGAGCCTGTCACGATCCTCGGTGCGGAGGCGGTCAACAAATCGTATCCGGCATTCTTCGAGGACTACTGCAAACTTGGCGGAAAAATCACGAAAGATACGTAAATACATTGATTCAGGAGGCTCGATATGGCTTCACAATTCGGAGAACGCCTGCGCGTATCCATCTACGGCGAGTCGCACGGCAACGGCATCGGTGCGCTGATTGAGGGTCTGCCGGCGGGCGAGCACATCGACTTTGAACGGCTGATGCGGTTCATGGAGCGGCGGCAGGGCGGCAGAAATGCGCTCTCGACCGCGCGCAAAGAGCCCGATGTGCCGGAGTTCGTTTCCGGCGTGTTCGAGGACAAAACAACCGGATTTCCCGTCTGCATCCGCATTGCAAACACGAATACGCGCTCGGGGGATTATAGCAATCTTGCGCTGAAACCGCGCCCTTCTCATGCGGATTACAGCGCCTATATGAAGTGGCACGGGCATGCGGATATGCGCGGCGGCGGACATTTTTCCGGCCGTCTGACTGCACCAATCTGTGCTGCCGGCGGCATTGCGCTTCAGATTCTCGAACGCCGTGGAATTTACGTAGGTGCGCATCTTTCGTCTGTCGGCAGTGTGCGGGACGATGCATTCCCGATGCAGCCGGATGCGGCGCTGTTTGCGCAGATCGCGGAAAAAGCGTTCCCTGTAATCTCCGATGAAAAGGGTACGCAGATGCAGCAGGAGATTCTTGCTGCGCGTGAGGCGCTCGATTCGGTCGGCGGCACGATTGAATGCATGGTGACAGGGCTGCCTGCGGGGCTCGGCGACCCGATGTTTGACGGCATCGAGAACCGGCTGGCGCGGGTGCTGTTCGGGATCCCGGCAGTCAAGGGCGTGGAGTTCGGCGACGGCTTTGCGCTTTCGGAGATGCGCGGCTCGGCGGCGAATGATCCGTTCGGCACGGATGCGCAGGGCAATATCATCACAAAAACAAACCGGAACGGCGGCATCCTCGGCGGCATCACAACCGGTATGCCGGTGCGGTTCCGCGTCGGAATCAAGCCGACGCCCTCGATTGCGCAGCAGCAGGAGACGGTCTCTCTGCCCGAGGGCACCGATACGACCATCGAAATCAAGGGACGGCACGATCCCTGTATTGCGCAGCGTGCGGTGCCTGTTGTCGAAGCGGCGGCGGCACTGACGGTGCTCGATGTGCTGCTCTGTGATGCAGTTTGAGCAGGATTGCAGGGTGGGCGTATGACTGCTGTTGAAATTGTTTTGCTTGTTATTTTGATCGTGTCTGCGTGCGCTTTCTGGTTGCTTGGTGTCATGCAGCTTTTGCAGCGCGGACCGCTGCTCAACAATCTGTATCCGGCAGATCGGGAGAACAAGCCTGATCCGAAGCCGTATTTCAGGCAGAGCGGCATTGTTTTTCTCATGGCAGGTGCGATGATGCTTGTTAACACATGCGCAATTTTGTTTCATAACAGTAAGGTGACACTGCTGAACGCGCTGATCATTCCGGCGATCGTGATATATACGATTATTTCGACCGCTGCGATGCGGGATAAATGACTGAAACTGAAAAAGGAGTATTTTTATGGAGTTATCGGAGATTCGTCCGCAGCTTGACGCGGTGGATAATGAGCTGCTGGACCTTTTCCTCAAGCGCATGGCGCTGATCGACAAGGTTGCGGATGCGAAAAGACGCGATCCCTCGAAGCCGCTTTACGATCCGGCGCGCGAGCGCGAGATTCTGATGCGGATCCGCGAGAAGGCGGGCAGCGAATACGGCGACGCGGCGCACCAGCTGTTTCGCATGATCCTTGAGCTTTCGCGCGCGCGGCAGGCGGCGCAGCTGATCCCTGCGACAAGCGTTGCGGCGCGTGTTGCCGCAATGTGCGCGAACGAGCAGAATGTCTTTCCGCAGACCGGTCGCATCGCGGTCTCGGGCGTTGAGGGCAGCCATGCGGGTGCGGCGGCGGACAGACTGTTCCCCAAGGGCGATATCATCTTCATGGAGGGCTTTCCGGCGGTTGTGCAGGCGGTGCAGGCGGGACTCTGCAAGTTCGGGATTCTGCCGGTCGAGAACAGTGTCCACGGCTCTGTGCGGCAGGTTTACGATCTCCTGCGCGAGCCGGATATCTGCATTGTCCGCAGCGTGCGGCAGCTGATCCGGCACGTTCTGCTGACCCAGAAAGAGGCAAAGCTCTCCGATATCAAAACGATCTATACGCATGAGCAGGCAGCCGGACAGTGCAGCCGCTTCATCCAGAAGCTCGGCGTGGACGTTGTCCCCTGCGTCAGCACGGCGCATGCGGCGCAGCGCGTTGCAGAGGCGCAGGATAAATCCGTTGCGGCAATCGCCGGTGAAGCCTGCGCAAAGCTCTACGGGCTCTCCGTCCTGACGGATGATATCCAGAACGAAAGCAACAATGATACGCGCTTTTTGTGCATCACAAAGGGCGCCTCGTGCTATGCAGGCGCGGACCGCATGAGCATCCTTGTCAACTGCGCAAACTCCCCCGGCGCGCTCTATCAGATGATCGCGAAGATTTCGGCGCTCGGCATCAATATGTGCAAGCTTGAGAGCATGCCGATTCCCGGCACGAATTTCTCCTACCGCTTCTACATGGATCTCGAGTGCAATGTGCATCAGGAGGGCATTCTCGGGCTGCTCTGTGAGCTCGAACGCTCCTGCGATTCGTTCACGCTGCTCGGCAATTATACGGAGATCGTATAACTGTAAAAGGATTGTAACCGCTGTGTTGTTGCATTCTGCGGCGGTTTGTGTTATGATGTCACCATACGAATCCGGAGGTGACATATCATGCAGATGAAGAAAAAACTTTCCGCAGTGTTTATGGTGCTGTGCGCGCCCTATCTGCTGCTGACTGCCTGCGATACCAAGGAGCAGAAGGAACAGAACGCCAAGTGGGAAGAACAGGCGTCCTTCAATGCACAGGCGTATATCAAACAGAAATACGGCTTTGCTGCCGAGGTGACCGAAGCAACGGTTGACCGGCGGCAGGGCTGGATCAGCTCGCAGCCGCTCTCGGATGTATTTGTGGAAATGCGGCATGATAACCGCGATTTTACGGTTTTTATCACAGGAGAGGAAAACAGCGTTGACGGTGCGGATACCTATCAGGCGGAGGAGATCCGGCAGGCTGTCTGGGATACGATCAACGCCGATGTGCCGGGGCTTCGAGAGATGGATATCTATGCCGTGCGAAAGTCCGAGCGCCGCGGGCAGTCAGATACCCCGCTCTATGAAAAGCGCTTTGACGGGAGCAATCTGACCGAGGTGCTGCAGGGCAGCGTTTTTTCGGTGAACTGCTACTATCCGGAGTCGGATTTCTCGACACGGAAACAGTTTATGCATCTGCAGCAGCTGCTCGGAATGGAAAGCGGCGTGCGTGCGGTGTTCTATTCCTGCCGCGGCGAGACGGTCTTTGCGCAGGAGACGCGGGCGGAGCGGAATTGGACTGCGTCCCATGCCGTTTACTGCACCGCGCAGCGGAACCTTGCCTATACAACACCGGAAGCCGGTCTGTGCAAGGCGGAATACATCGCCTATGATCTGAAGCAATACGGCGAGTTTTATTATTCCGTTTCCTACAGCGAACGGCAGAAGGAACGTGAAGCACCGAAGTTTCAGGAGGTCACGCCGGTTGATGCGCTGTGCTTCGACGGATACGGCGTCAGGGATGCGGTGCTTGCTTCAAAGGCATATGAGATCACGGCGGATGTGCCGCTGTTTGTTCATATCTACTATCCGTGCAGCAAAATCGAGAACTTCGATTATGATGGCTATATGCACAGCAAAACCAAGATCGCGATGAGCAGCATGCGGGACGGCGAGCCGCGTTATCATGCAGATTCCATCGAAACGGTCGGTGATTATGCATACGAAAAGATTGAATTGCAGGCGGGCGTTCCCGTTACACTGGAATTTTTATATGATCCCAAATGAAAAAGGAGTTTACAATGGCCGAATTTCAAACACCATACGGATTGATCGGGCGCAAGCTCGGACACAGCATTTCGCCGGAGATTCATGCGGCGCTCGGCAATCCGCATTATTTGCTCTATGAGCTGGAGCCGGAGGAACTGCCGGTTTTCCTCGCAGATACGCGTCTGAAAGCGCTCAATGTCACGATCCCCTATAAGATCGACGTCATTCCGCTCTGCGCGGAGCTCGATCCGCTGGCAGAGGCAATCGGCAGCGTCAATACGCTGGTGCGGCAGCCGGACGGCTCGTGGAAAGGCTACAACACCGATGCTTACGGTCTGCGCTGCATGATGCGGGCGGGCGGTTTGTCCTTTGACGGTGCACATGTGCTGCTGCTCGGAAACGGCGGCGTCTCGCAGACAATTCAGGCAATTGCGAAGCTTGACGGCTGCGAAACGCTCACTGTCCTTGATCTGCAGGGCACGGAATACACCTATGACGATCTGCCGGAATTCTACGAGGATACAACGCTGATTGTCAATGCGACACCGGTCGGGATGTATCCGCATGCGGGCAAATCGCTTGTTGATCTGTCGCTGTTTCCGCATCTGCAGGGCGTCGCGGATGTGATCTACAATCCGGCGCGGACGGCTTTGCTTTTGCAGGCGGCAGAGCGCGGCATCCCCTATGCGGGCGGCCTGACGATGCTTGTCGCGCAGGCAAAGCAGGCGGCGGAGCACTTCTTCGGTAAGCCGATCGACGACAGCAAAATCGCGGAGATCGGTGCCGTGATGCAGCGTGATGCGGAAAATATCGTGCTGATCGGCATGCCCGGCTGCGGCAAATCGACAATCGGCGATGCGCTGGCGGCACTGAGCGGACGTCCGCAGATCGACCTTGATGCGGAGATTATCAAAAAAGCGGGCAAGCCGATTCCGGAAATCTTTGCGGAGGGCGGCGAGGATGCGTTCCGCAAAATCGAATCTGAGGTTGTGCTGGAACAGAGCGCAAAGCGCGGCGTGATCCTTGTGACGGGCGGCGGTGTTGTCACCCGTGCAGAGAATGAGGCGCCGCTCCGCAGCAACGGAAGAATCTATCAGATCTGCCGCCCGATCGAACAGCTCAGCCGCGAGGGCAGACCGCTTTCGATCGGCGCGGATCTTGAGGCAATGGCGGCGGTTCGCATGCCGCTCTATCAGAAATTTGCGGATGCCGCAATCGAAAATGACCGCACGCCCGAAGCGGCTGCGGCGGAAATCTGGAGGGATTATTGTGCATATACTCGTGCTGAATGGGCCGAATTTGAACATGCTGGGAATCCGTGAGCCGGAGCATTACGGCACACAGACACTCGCCGACCTGACTGCCATGCTCGAGGCAGAGGCGGAGCGGCTCGGCATTACAATCGAGTGTTATCAGTCGAACCATGAGGGCGATCTGGTGGATAAAATTCAGGCCGCCTACGGCACCGCAGACGGCATTCTCATCAATCCGGCAGCGTATACGCACACCAGCGTCGCGCTGCTCGATGCAGTCAAGGCGGTCTCGCTCCCGACGGTCGAGGTGCATATCTCCGATCCGGATGCGCGCGATGAATTCCGCAAAATCTCGTATATCCGCAAGGCGTGCATCGCAACCGTCAAGGGCAAGGGCTTCCCCGGCTATATCGAGGGGCTGCACATCCTCGTGGACGCGATTAGTTCAGCGGTGTCTCCGATGGATTGAAAATGCGGGCTCCTCGCCCCCATACCCCTCGCCAAAGGATACTATCCTTTGGAATCCGTTTTTAGAATACTTTTCTCTTTTCGCTATTCTCTTTTCACTATTCACTTTTATAAGAATCGCCCCGTTCCGGTTTGTTCGGAACGGGGCTTCTGTGGTTCGATATCCGCCTCAGGACTGCGATGCCTCGGGCGTAAAGGTGGTGTCGAGATAGGTGGTTTTGCCGTCAAAGCTTGTGACAACAAGCTGAACCTCCTCCCCCGGCTTGACAACAAATGCAAGGTCGATCGGCGCGGTGGCACCGGGCTGCACCTCGGCGGAGGTGTTCATCGCATAATCCGTGTTGGCTATCGTTTCCTGACAGGAGACGCCGTTCTGGAACAGCTGTGCGCGGCACTCTGACATATAGCGCGTGTTGACGGATTTGCCGTTTGTAAAGTTGATTCCGACAAGCAGGATGTTCTCGCCGAACAGATCGGTTGTCAGCAGATATTCGTCGAACTCGACGGTGCAGGGCGGCGTCTGCGCAGCGGGTTCTGCGGGCGCCGCTGCAGGCGGATCATCGGGGCTGACGCTCGGCGGTGCTGTTGTGATGATGTGCACGGGCGGATCGGTCTCCGGATGTTCGGCGTGGTGTGATTCCTTTTTGACATGTTGAAAATGGTGGTGCCGATAATCGCTGCCGTCAGGATCATAATGCCGATCAGGAGCAGAATCAGCGGGGCGGATTTATGCTGCTGCGCCGCTTTGGGCTGTTTCAGCGGTTCGCCGCAATCCGGACAGGTGCTGACGCCCTTCGGGAGCGGCTGGTGGCAGTGCGGACAGGTTTTCATGAGAATGCCTCTTTTCTTTGTGATGATGTCACCATTATAGCATATCATTCCGCAAATTGCAAGATATGCGGAAAATGCGCTGCGCGCATTTCAGTCTGTAGATAAAGTGTCTCCGACGGATTTATATTGAGGGCGCCGCCCTCAAACTCCCGCTTAAGGGCTACTAGCCCTTAAGAATCCCTTATTTTGTGAGTTGAGAATTTCAACGCATTTACATTACTTTTCTTATAGTGGGATTCCAAAGGGATAGCATCCCTTTGGCGGGGTATGGGGCAGCGCCCCATTATAATCA
>JAFWUX010000149.1 GCA_017523995.1 Oscillospiraceae bacterium
CATCGAGAAGCGTGATGAGATCAAAAATAATGAGCATTTCAAAAATATAGATTTCAGAATCAACCGGCGACCGAAGAGTCTGCCCAAACTGCCGGACGGGATGTTTGATTGGGAAAGAGCAATCGAGCATCAGAAATCAGCGGTACGGTGTATGGTAGAGCATCCGTTTTAGATCTTAAAAAACAAGTTTCATTTTCGCAAGGTACGGTACAAGGGCATTGCAAAAAATCTCAATAGACTGAATATTCTGTTTGCCTGCGCCAATTTGCTGATGATAAAGCAGGGGGAGATCAACGGCGCAAAATTGCGAAAGGCTCGTGCAACGGGATAAGTGCGCCCTTTTGAGAAAAGAAAGGGCAAAAACAAGCGAAAACAGCGCTGAAATACGCCGAAACATTCAAATCATGGCGCAGATTTAAGAGAATATTGTCCATTGCAGTGGATTGCAATGCCGCTGCTTTTCAAATTGGGCTTTTATTCAGCGGTTCCTTAGGCATTCAAATATTGATAAATCGAGATTAGTGGATTTTATTCTCATTTTGAAATCAGTTCAAGACACAGGAGGGCGTTGCACCGTCAGGAAATTGCCGGGAGAGGCTACATCGGAGAAGCATGAAATATGAGCATCCTGCGGTGTTTGTGCAGCGGTAGGATTCCCGGATTTTACGGCAGAACAGAAAGAGATGCCAAAGCGAATAGAAAATGCATATTTGCTATATTATTCACATCGTGAACTGTCCGTTTCCGCATGCGGCTTCGGAATATTACCGAAAAAATTTTTAAAATGGGCTTGACAAACGAAAAATAATGTGCTATAATCCGGAACATAAGCTGTGAGGAAGACAAGCAGCGGATTGCCAATGTCTTGCAGAGAGCCGGCGGGTGGTGTGAGCCGGTGATACGCAATTCGATGTATCCCTTCTGAGCCGGAGTGCAGAAATTGCAGTAAGCGCTCCCGTGATTCTGCGTTAAGGAATAGGGCTTGCTGGAGCCTGAAGCGGTGTTACGCAATAGCGGCACAATTTGAGTGGTACCGCGGGTATTTGTTTAGAATGCTCGTCTCAAAGTTTATCTTTGAGACGAGCTTTTTATTTTATTAATTTTTATAAAGGAGCGATTGTAATGAGCAAGCAGACACAGGAAATGGATGCCGAAACCAGAATCAGGGAGGTTGCAGAGCGCATTATGCGTCTGCGCGAGGACCTCGGCATCTCGGTTGAGGAAATGGCAGCCCATACAGACTACTCAGTTGATGACTACAAAAAGTTTGAAGCCGGCAAAAAGGATTTCAGCTTCACGTTTATCTATAAATGCGCAAATGCTTTTCATGTGGAGATTTCTGATCTCATGGAGGGCAGCAGCCCTGCACTGAGCGGCTATACGGTCACGCGCAAAGGCGAGGGAGATCCGATCACCCGCAGAGAGGGCTTTGTCTATAACCGCCTTGCCGCAAAATTCAAGAACAAGACCGTTGAACCGTTTCATGTTGTGGTTCCGTATTCCGAAGAAGCACTTTCCAAGCCGCTGCATCTCGCAAGCCACGCGGGACAGGAAATGGATATCGTCCTGAAAGGCACGCTCCGCATGATCGTCGGCTCGCATACCGAGATCCTGCACGAGGGTGACTGCATCTACTATGACAGCTCCATGCCGCATGATGAGGTCGCGCTCGGCGGCGAGGACTGCGAGATTTACGCTTTTGTTATGGCACCGCACGGCGGCGTTTCGGAGTATAAGGAAACAGTATTTGAACATCATGCAACGAATGTGGATAAGGCCGGTCTGCTGCATCCGGTCGCGGAGAAGTTCGTGACCTGTGAAACCAATGAAGCGGGCGTTCTCACCGGTGTGCATTTTGCGCATCAGGATGAATTCAATTTTGCATTTGATATTGTTGATGCAATGGCGGATAAATGTCCGGATAAAACCGCGATGATCTATGTGGACAGAGACCACAACGAGCGCAGATTTACATTCAAGGATATCAAAAAATATTCCTGCCAGACTGCCAATTATTTCAAGTCGCTCGGCATCAAAAAGGGCGACCGCGTCATGCTTGTCCTCAAGCGGCACTTCCAGTTCTGGTTCTCGATCATCGCGCTGCACCGCATCGGCGCGCTTGTCATTCCGGCATCGAATATGCTGAAAAAGCATGACTTTGAGTATCGCTTCAATTCAGCTGAGGTCTCGGCAATCGTCTGCACGGCGGACGGCGAGGTCGCAAATGAAGTCGATCTTGCACAGGCAAACTGCCCCTCGCTGAAAACAAAAGTGCTCGTCAACGGTCAGCGCGAGGGCTGGCACGATTTCAATGCAGAGCTCCCGGCATACAGCACACATTTCGAGCGCACTGCCGAAACGCCCTGTGGCACCGACCCGATGCTGATTTTCTTCAGCTCCGGTACATCGGGCAACCCCAAGCTCGTGCTGCACAGCTATCAATATCCGCTGGGACATTATGTGACCGCCCGCTACTGGCAGAACGCTGATCCGAACGGTCTGCACTTCACGATCTCCGATAC
>JAFWUX010000150.1 GCA_017523995.1 Oscillospiraceae bacterium
AGAGAACAGGCTGGCATCTCTGGATCTCGATCGACTGGATCGTATTCGCGGGACTGATCGCACTGAACTGTGAGCCGATGCTCGCAACGGCAAAGAAGATCCTGCACCGCAGCTGATGCTGCAATCCCGATTTCTGCCGCTTACGCGGTGAAAATAAAAAACAAAAAAGATTCTGGAGGAAAACTCAAATGGACGGACGTTCAATTTTATTTGCATTTATACCGGTTATTCTCACCCTTGTCGATTACGCGATCGTGCGAGACATGCTGTGGGGCATCCTGCTCGGCAACAAGTCGAAGAAATCCGCATTGAAGCTCAAGGCCGAAGCGGAGCCGTGGGCAAGAGCCACACAGAACTACATGACCCCGCATATCACCAAGTATCTCAAGGACTACAAAACATGGAAGGGCATCAAGCTCGGCCTGCTGCTGCTGACAATCGCGCAGATCATTGCGTTCATCGTGCTGATCGCACTGAGAGTAAAGTTCGGTGTCATTGTCGTGATCACTCTGGTCATCTCCGCATTTAACATCTTCCTTTTCAGCATTATGATGAGCAAGACGGAGGCCTCCGACAACAAGCACAACCGCAAGGGCTCTCCGTGGAAGTTTGAACAGTAAGCTGCTGCCCCGACCGCGAAAGGAGAACGATCATGCTTTTTGATGAAACGATGGGCGGACTTCGCTCCGTACTGGACAGTGCCGCACAGAAAACTGCCGGTGCCTTTGAGGGCTCCCGCAATGTCGTGGAGCGCGCCAAGCTCCGTGCGTCCCTGAATGATGCCTACCGCAGACTCGGCAAGGCGGAATATGAGGCGGCGGTCAACGGCGTCAACAGCATGGAGGAGATCAATATGCTGATCCAGAAGATCACCGAAATGCGCCGTCAGATGCTCGATATGGAGCGCGGGATGCAGCGCGGCGGCACAACGACCTGCCCGACCTGCGGCAAGCTCAATTCCGCCGAGGACGTTTTCTGTCCGGCGTGCGGCGCAAGGCTGAGATGAGCCGCCCGCAGAAATCCGATGCGGTGCTCCGCAAGAACCAGATCATCACCCTGCATATTACCGGAATGACCGCAGAAGGCAACGGCGTAGGCCGCTTCTGCGGTCTTGCAGTATTTGTACCGATGACCGCGGTCGGGGATACCGCAGAGGTGCGCATCGTCAAGGTACTGAAAAGCTATGCGTTCGGCATCATCGAACAGCTGACGGAGCCCGCCACCGGCCGCATCGAGCCGGTCTGCCCGGTGTTCCGTCAGTGCGGCGGCTGCGTCTTTCAGCATGTGGACGCACAGACCGAGCTTGCATACAAGGAGCAGCTTGTCCGCGATGCCTTCGAGCGCATCGGCGGACTGCATCCGGTATTTGAACCGGCGCTGGGCTGCGAATCCCGCGGCGGCTACCGCAACAAGGCGCAGTATCCGGTCGCGGAGCAGGACGGGCATCTGATCTGCGGCTTTTATGCGAAGCACAGTCACCGCGTCATTCCGTATACCGGCTGCGCGCTGCATCCGCCTGTCTTTACGGAAATTCTGGAAGCGCTCCTGCCGATGCTGGAACGCTGCGGCATCACGGCATATAACGAGGAAGCGCACACGGGAATGCTGCGGCATATCTATCTGCGGCGGGGGTATCACTCCGGCGAGATCATGCTCTGCCTTGTGACGCGGGTTTCGATCCGCAAAAAGGTCGCGCCCTGCCTTGACGAATTGCAGGCGCGCTTTCCGGCGATCAGAAGCATCACGGAATCGGTCAATCCCGACCGCACGAATGTGATCCTCGGCAGGACGGTCACGCTGCTTTCCGGTCAGCCGGAGATCACCGATACGATGTGCGGCAGAGCGGTGCGCATTTCGCCGCAGTCGTTCTATCAGATCAATACGGCGCAGGCGGAGCGGCTTTACGGCATTGCGAAGGATTACGCAGACCTGCACGGCTCGGAAGCGCTGCTCGATCTCTACTGCGGCGCGGGAACGGTCGGGCTGTCCATGTCGGATGCCTGCGGAAAGCTGATCGGCGTGGAGATCATCCCGCAGGCGGTCGAAAACGCAAAGGAAAACGCAAAGCGGAACGGCATCGAGAACGCGGCGTTCTTCTGCGGGGATGCGGGCACCGTTGCCGCAAAATTTGCCGCAGAGGGTCAGCGGCCGGACGTCATCGTCGTAGACCCGCCGCGCAAGGGCTGCGATACGCTGACGGTCGAATCCGTCGTGCAGATGCAGCCGCAGCGCGTGGTCATGATCTCCTGCAATCCCGCTACCGCCGCCAGAGACGCCGCGCTCTTTGCCGAGCGGGGCTATACCGCGGAAAAGGTGCGGGCGGTCGATCTGTTCCCGATGACGGCGCACGTTGAGACGGTTGTCCTTCTTTCCCAACTCCGTCAGAAGCCGGATGATTATATTGATGTAGATGTGGATGTAGCTGAATTAGAGGGCACTTCGGCTGAAACAAAGGCAACCTATGAAAAGATAAAGAAGTATGTTGCAGAGCATAATGATGGGATGAAGGTATCTAATCTCTATATTGCTCAGGTAAAGAGAAAATGTGGTATTGAATTGGCAGAGAATTTTAATCTACCTAAGTCTGAGGAATCCAGACAGCCACAGTGTCCTAAGGAGAAGGAAGAAGCTATTATTTGGGCTTTGAAGGCTTTTAAGATGATATAAGGGGTTGGTTTGTTTTATGAAGGAGGAGTCTCACAAATTAGAAACTGGCTAAAGCCTGGCGGTGTTTTATTCGTAGCTTATCAGGAAGGCGATGTTATGGATAAAACGGCAAATGAGGATACGACTGCTTTTGCAGAGGCGATGAGAGTAATCGGCTGGGAATATGAAGTAAAGGATATTTCCGAGGACTCATACGGCATGCTCATGAATAAAAGGAAAGTTGCCTTTGCATATAAAGA
Organism: Oscillospiraceae bacterium; assembly: GCA_017523995.1. The sequence goes on from JAFWUX010000150.1 coordinate 2,907, forward strand.
TAGATTTGAGGGTGAAGATAATGGTACGTGGGGTGATATGTTGATTGAACAAACAGATTATGTACTTCAAGGAAAGGAAGAATAGGATGGAACACAAAGGGACGAAAACAATAGAAACCGATCGATTAATATTGAGAAAATTCTGTGCTGAAGATATAAATGCCGCCTATGCGAATTGGACATCGGATGAAAAGGTAACGGAATTTTTGAGATGGCGCACACATACTTCCGTGGAAATAACAGAAACGGTTATCCGGGATTGGATCAAGGAAAGTGAGAAACCGGATTTCTATCAATGGGCAATTGTTCTGAAAAGTATAAATGAACCGATAGGAACCATCAGTGTTGTTGATAAAAACGATGATCTGAATATTCTGCATATTGGTTATTGCATTGGCAGTAAATGGTGGCACAAAGGAATTACATCAGAGGCATTTTCTGCAATTATTCCCTATCTGTTTAATGAAGTAGGCGCAAACCGAATTGAGTCACAGCATGACCCGCACAATCCACATTCTGGAAATGTAATGAAGAAATGTGGTTTAATTTATGAGGGGACATTACGACAGGCAGATTTCAGCAACAAAGGGATCGTGGATGCCTGTATGTATAGCCTCTTAAAATCGGAATGGACTATGGCCGGGAATGTATAAATCCCATATTGCATTGTGGGCTGAAAACGGAGAGAA
>JAFWUX010000151.1 GCA_017523995.1 Oscillospiraceae bacterium
AGGGGCGCCCTCTATCGCAGGGCGCCCCTCTCCGAAAAACGATCCACCGGATCGTTTTATCGGATTCACCCCTGCGGAGCTCTTGACGCCGGGGAGTTTCGCGCTCTGCGGAGCGCGACCAGAGGCGCTGCCTCTGGACTCCGCGAGCTTTTAAAAAAGCTCGACCAAAACTTTTATTTTGACGCTCCTGCAGCGTAATGCATAACCGCTCCCGTTTACGAAAACAGGAGCGGCTTCGTTCTAATCATATCAAAATGGGATTCCAAAGGGGCAGTGACCCTTTGGCGGGGTTTGGGGCAGCGCCCCATTACAAATCCATCGGAGATACCTCTATCATTCCTCGATCAGGGTCTTGCCGGTCATTTCCTTCGGCTGCTCGATGCCCATGAGCTGGAGCAGTGTCGGAGCGAGATCAGCAAGCACGCCGCCGGAACGAATCTTCTTTGCATCGCTGCCGATCACGATTGCCGGAACCGGATTCGTGGTGTGTGCGGTGAACGGCGAGCCGTCATCCTCCATCATCTTATCCGCGTTGCCGTGGTCAGCGGTGATGATGACCTTGCCGCCCTTTGCAAGAATCGCCTCGGTCACCTGTCCGACGCAGTCATCGACCGCTTCAACCGCCTTGACTGCTGCATCGAAAATGCCCGTGTGACCGACCATATCGCAGTTTGCATAGTTCAGGATGATCGCATCGAACTTATCTGCGGCGATCTCCTTGAGCACTGCCTCGGTGACTTCATATGCGCTCATTTCCGGCTTCATATCAAAAGTCTCAACATCCGGCGACTTGATCAGGATGCGCTCCTCACCGTCGAAGGTCTTTTCCTCGCCGCCGTTGAAGAAGAACGTCACATGTGCATATTTCTGCGTCTCCGCAATACGGAGCTGGGTCTTGCCCTGCTTTGCAAGCACCTCGCCGAAGGTCATGGTCAGCTCCTCAGGCGGGAATGCAACCGAGACATTCGGCATGGTTGCATCATACTGCGCCATGCAGACAAAATGTACCGGGAAATATCCCTGCTTGCGCTCGAAGCCCTTGAACTCCGGATCGACAAATGCACGGGTGATCTGGCGTGCGCGGTCGGGGCGGAAGTTGAAGAACACAACGCTGTCATTCTCCTGAATCTTCGCGTCCTTTGCAACAACTGCCGGAATCATGAACTCATCCGTGACGCCGTTTGCATAGGAATTCTTAATCGCCTGAACCGGATCATCCTCCTGCACGCCCTCGCCGTAAACGAGTGCTGCGTATGCCTTTTCGACACGGTCCCATGCATTGTCTCTGTCCATTGCGTAGAATCTGCCGGAGATTACGCCGACCTTGCCCAGCCCGATCTTCTTGAGCTCAGCAACTGCCTCCTCCATGTACTCCGCTGCCGAGGAAGGCGGAACGTCTCTGCCGTCGAGGAAAGCGTGGATATAGACCTTTTCCAGTCCGAAGCGCTTTGCCATCTCGACAAGACCGTACATATGCGTCATGTGGCTGTGGACGCCGCCCGGCGAGAGCAGTCCCATCAGGTGCAGTGCAGTGCCCTTGTCCTTTGCGTTCTGCATCGCGGCAGTCAGCGCAGGGTTCTCAAAGAAATCGCCGTCCTGAATGGATTTTGTGATCTTGACGAGCTGCTGATAGACGATTCTGCCGGCACCGATGTTCGTATGACCGACCTCCGAGTTGCCCATCTGACCGTCCGGCAGACCGACGTCGAGACCGGATGCGCCGATGATGTTGTTCGGATACTCCTTGAAATAGCGGTCAAGATTCGGGGTGTTGGCGGCTTTGATCGCGTTGCCGTATTCGCTCGGGTTGATGCCGAAGCCGTCCATAATCAACAGTGCCACAGGTGCTTTGCTCATGAAAATTTCTCCTTTTCAGTATAGATATTGGGTATGCATTCCGCAGGGGATGTCATCCCGGCATCAGAAAGGCAAAAACGGCAGCCCCGTTTTGCTAAAGCGGCTGATGCCCATCAGCACAAGCATGACGCCGATACCGATGATCCCGAGGATGATGCCGACCGCTGCCATGGTGTCGGCGCTCTCCTGCTTCTTTTTGGCGATGATGCCGCAGATGACCGCCGCCGCGCCGAATACGCCGCAGATATAGCCGGTGCAGAGCGTCAGAACCGAGACAATTCCGAGCAGCAGCGATGCCATTGCGAATTTGCCGTCATTCTGCACAGACTCCGGCTTATCCTTTTCCAGCGGGTCACGCCATTCGGAAACGCCGCTCCATTCGCGCCGCTCCTCCTCGGAAAGATAGCGCAGACGCTTTTCCTCTGCGGTTTCCTGCCGGTCCTCCGGCTGCGGGATGTTTCTCTGCGTATCCATCGCGCTTATTTTGCCTTGCCGAGGAATGCTGCGCCGATGATGCCGGCATCGTTGCCGAGCTTTGCAATGACGATCTCGGTATTCTTCTCGGAATTCTTGGTGTAGATTTCCTTTGCAACCAGTTCCTTCATCGGCAGGAGCAGTGCGTCGCCCTCATTGCAGACGCCGCCGCCGATGCAGAGGATATCCGGCTGGAAAATGTTGATCGTATTGGTGATGCCGGCAGCCAGTGCCTTGATGTAGAAATCGACGACTTCCTTTGCGGCTTTGTCGCCTTTGCGCATGCAGTCAAACGCGGTGCGCGCGGAAACCTTGCCCTGCTCGGCAGCCATCTTTGCCATTTCGCAGTCCGGATGTGCCTCGATTGCCTCTTTCGTCATGCGGATGAGACCCGTCGCAGAGGAATAGACCTCGAAGCAGCCCTTTCTGCCGCAGGTACATTGCGGGCCGTCCATATTCAGTACGGTATGACCGATCTCTGCGCCTGCAAAGTTCGAGCCTGCGTAGATTTTGCCGTCAATGACGATGCCGCCGCCGACGCCCGTTCCGAGCGTGATGCAGACTGCATTCGTTGCGCCCTTTGCCGCGCCCGCGACATATTCACCGTATGCGGCTGCGTTTGCGTCATTCTCGACGAATGCCGGAAGTCCGGTCGCCTCGGAAATCCACTTGACCATCGGGACATTGTGGAAATCCAGATTGTTGGAATATTCGATGATACCGGTCGCAGCATTTGCGATGCCCGGTGTGCCGATGCCGATCCACTCGACCTGATCCTTCGTCAGGCCCGCCTCCTTGATCGCATCGAGTGCGCAGGCAGCCATGTCAGCGGCGATTTCCTCTGCCGGACGCGGACGGTTTGTCTTGCGCGAGACCTTCTTCAGAATCTGATAATTCTCGTCCACAAGTCCGGCGACAATGTTCGTGCCGCCGAGGTCAATGCCAATGTAATATTTCATAAGTTCCTCCATATTTTTACACCCGTTTGGTGGGTTAATCGAAATTGATTTGTTCAGGATTCCAATGCTGACAACGTAAGCCGCAGCAGCAATCTGTGAATTGCTTTGCAATTCACTTAGGGGCGCCCTCTATCGCAGGGCTCCCCTCTCCGAAAAACGATCCACCGGATCGTTTTATCGGATTCACCCCTGCGGAGCTCTTGACGCCGGGGAGTTTCGCTCTCTGCGGAGAGCGACCAAAGGGCGCTGCCCTTTGGAAACCTGCAAACTTTTGAAAAAG
>JAFWUX010000152.1 GCA_017523995.1 Oscillospiraceae bacterium
GTATCCGCTTTCAGAATGCCCTCGATCTCGCGGGATTCGCCCTCGACCGATGTCCATTCGTCCACGACCTTGCCTGTCGCGTTTTCGATCACCTGAAGCTTTGCTCCCGCGATCTCCTTATCGCCGGTGATGTTCGTCTTCGAGATTGTCACCTTCGTGGCTTCGTCCTTCATGACAACAACGGTTTCTGCGCCGTCATCGTCAACGACCTTGCCGTCCTTATTGACCTTGAACTCGATATCTGCGGCATATGCATAGCCGTCCGGAGCGCCTTCCTCATGGAGAATGTACGCTGTATCCGCTTTCAGAATGCCTTCGATCTCATGCGATTCGCCCTCGACCGATGTCCATTCGTCCACGACCTTGCCTGTCGCCTTTTCGATCACCTGAAGCTTTGCTCCCGCGATCTCCTTGTCGCCGGTGATGTTCGTCTTCGAGATCGTCACCTTCGTCATCTGATCCACCAGAACCAGATCAGACTTGGATGCCTTGCCGTCCTGCACCGTAAAGGTGAGATCGGTTGTCACAGCATAGCCGTCCGGCGCTGCGACCTCGTGCAGGGTGTAGGTGCCGTCCGCAAGATCGCTGATGATCGTTTCCTCTGTGCCGGAGATCCAGCTCAGTGCATCGCCGGAGCCGTTCACGAGCGCCGCCTTGGTGCCGAGCGCAAGCTGTCCGGGCTTGAACGTGATGACATTGCCGTCCTTGTCCTTGCCGGTCAGCGTGATCTGTGCACCTGCAAGCTCCTCGCCGTCCGCTGCCGCCGCCTTCTTGAAGACGCTCACAGACGGACCGGACTTCTTGTTGCGCAGGGTGATCGTCACGGTCTTGCCGTTCACATTGATATTGCCGTCAGCCGCCTCGAAGTTTTCCAGCGAGCCGTCTGCATACATATCAAATACTGCAAGATACTTGTCAAGGATCAGGGTGCCGCCTGCTTCATAGCCTTCCGGCGCCTTGACTTCCTTCACTGCATATTTGCCTGCTTTCAGATCTTCAAAGACCTTCGGGGCGGTCAGGTCACCGTTCGAGCTCCATGCGCCGTCCGTCAGCTCCTGTTCGCCGGTGATCTCACCGGTTTCCGGATCCGTTGTCAGCAGCACAAGCACAAGATCTGCTTCTGCGAGTCCCTGATTTGCCGCATCTGTCTTATTGATCTGAACCTTTGTCACGGTTTTCAGATTGAGGACATCGACCTGCATTGCATGCTCCTCGGAACGCGATGCGTTCTTTCCGGTCACGCTGTCGATCTTTCCGTCCTTGAGCACGATCGTGATCGGCTCCGGATTTGCCTCATAGCCCTTCGGCGGCGTGACTTCCTTCAGCACATAAGTGCCGTTGTAAAGCCCCTGAATGACAGCCGGCGTAATGCCGCTCTCCCACATCAGGACTCTGCCGCTGCCGTTGATGACCTCGCCGCCGTCCACCAGCACGGAGTCATCGTCGAAGATGATCTGATTGCCGTTTTCGTCGGTGCCTGTCATGGTGAATGTCGCACCGGCGATCGCATAGTCCTCCTTGTCCTTCTTGTTGATCGTGATGAGGTACTTCGGTGCTGTTGCATCGACCACATTCACCTGCTTCTTGAACGAAGTCGGTTCGCCGTTCACAGAGATCACATCCTGATTTTCCACAACGAATGTGATCGGCTCTGCCTTGACGAAGCCGAGCGGTGCATGCAGCTCGGTCAGCACATAGGTACCGTCCGGCAGCCCTTCAAAGAGGACGCCGTGATCAATTGTTGTCCACTCGACAGTCTTTCCTTCATCCGCAAGCGTATACGCGATCTCCGGTACGGTTCTCAGATCATTTTCAATGATGAGCGCGCCGCGCTGATCCATATACCGGTTGTTGCGGAGCGGAATGCCGGTGAAGTCAACCGGATCGCCTGCCGTATCCGTACCGGTCAGCTGCATTCTTGCGCCCGGAAGATGCACGTCTTCCTGACCGTTCGGCGTATCGGTGATCTTGCGCAGCAGCAGCGTGAAGATCTGATCCACTGCGTCGATGCGGGCATTTGCGGTTCCGGTCTGATTTGCAGCGTGCATATCGGTGCGTGCAAGCGGATCGCCTGCCGGAATCTCCGTGACGGCACCGGTCACGCTGTCGGTCGAAAGTTCTGTCACAACACCGTTGACCAGCTTGAAGCTGTACGGCTTGAAGGTGTAGTATCCGGCGGGCGTTTCGGTCTCCGTGAGGAGATATTCGCCGTCCGGAAGACCTTCGAGCTCGATGTCTTCGGTCGTCGTGATCCATTCCAGTGCGTCTGCCGTCTGTGCGGCAAGCTCCTGATTGGCTTTTGCGTCTGTGAGGGTGCTGCTCTTTGCAAAAGGCTTCACCAGCTCCAGCTTCAGCTTTGCGCCGGCGACTGCATCGGGCTTATCCGTCAGACCGGCTTCGGTGAGCGACTTCTTGTCGTCGATCTTCTTCAGCGACAGCTTGTTGCTGCTGACCTGATCCGCCATTTGCAGCTTGAATACAGTTGTGCGGTCCTCGTTGACGCCTGTTACTTCGGTATAATTGCTTGTGTCGGTGAAATCCTTGCCGGCGTTCTCCGCCTGATTCATGTCAAGCTGATAGAACTTCGCGGGATCCCACGGCGTACCGGCGCCGGTGCGGTAGAAGTAAATCGGTTCTGCGATCTGATAGCCGTCCGGTGCACCGGTCTCCTGAATCTTGTAGATCCGGTTTGCCGTCACATTCTGCAGCGCCGACTCAAAGAACGGTGTCTTGTCTCTGCTGGAACGCTCTGTCCATTCGCCGGCTGCCGCATCGTACTCGAACACCTTGATCTGCAAGCCGTTCAGGCTTTCGATGTTGCCGGTTTCGGGATCTGTGCTGAACCGCTCGCCGTTTTCGTTGACCTTTTCAAAGGTGAACTTCGCGCCGCGCTGCACATTGCTGAGTTCAACGGTCAGCTTGCCGCTGTCGGCATGTGCGTTGAAACCGCTGACGGCTTTCAGGACGGAAACGGTTCCGTCTGCCTTCCACTCGAACACGTTCACACGGTTCAGTGCGGTATCCGCATAGCCCATCGGAACTCTGGTCTCCACAACGGCATATTTGCCTGCGGGCAGTTCCTTGAGCTTGAATACGCCGTCTGTGCGGATCGCGGCAGGTGCGCCGGAAGCATCCGTCACAGCCTTGTAGTCCGTGCCTTCGGTCAGTGTCCGCAGCTGCACCGGTTCCGCGCCGGCTGTTGCCTTGTCTGTCAGAATTTCGATCAGCCGCAGCTCCGCGCCGGTCAGGATCGAACCGGTCGAGGAATCCAGCTTGCGCAGCTCGAACTGACTCTGCTTCTCGTTGCCGAGCTTCAATGTTCTCGCATCCAGCGTGCTGCTTTCCAGCGGGATCGCTGTCCAGCCCGCATACTCCGCATTCACCGCGCCGGGATCGGTGCCCGCCGTGACTTCCTTGTAATAGACCGTATTGGCTCTGACAAAGAAGTACAGGTCGTGCGCTGCCGTATCATAGCCGGCAGGGGCTTGCGTCTCGCGCAGGCGGTAGACATTGAGCGCCTCGCCGTCATCGAGCAGCATGTTTGCGATCGTGTGCTTTTCGAGCGATGCTCCGGTTCGCACCGCAGGCAGCGTCAGACCGTCCGCCGCGGACGTCCATTCGCGTGTCTCCTCCGGCTCCGAAGCCTTGCCGCTGCTTTCGATCGTGACCTTTTCGATCACGAGCTTTGCATTTGCAAGCGGTGCATTGTCTGCATCCGCATCCGTTTTCATCAGGCGCAGCGCCTTTGCATTCGCCACGGGGTAGCCGTGTGCCGGTGTGATGTCCACCAGCGGCTCATACGCCAGATTGTCGGGGCTGGTGATCCAGTAGCAGTCCTTGCCGTTGTTGGTCACCGGCTCCTTGGTCGCGCTGTCGAGGATCAGCTGTGCGCGGAAGTTATCCTTTTCGGCTTCCGTCACATCCTCGCCGTTTTTCAGGATCTTTGTAATCTCCGCTGTCTCGTCATCGACCTTCTGTGCCGTGAACTGATAGCGGTCATCGCCGATCTGATAGATATTCTCCTCAGATGCGAGCGGATCAAAGATCTGTTCGGTCCCTTCGTCCGGACCGTCCGTATAGGTCGCCTTGACCTTGGAAACGGACATGCCCTGCGAGAAGATGCTGACCGGATGCGCCGGCTCGCTGAGCCAGCCGTTCAGATCCGTGTCATAGCCCGGCTCGCCGATCTTGTCTGCCGGAACCTTATAATGGTAGTTGTATGCGTCCGGAGAAGGCTCCTTAGAATTGTCAAACAGGACAAATTCCGGATCGCTCTCCGTGATCTCTTTGCTGATTCTGTTGCCCTGACCGATCTGTCCGCCGGAACCGGATTCCACCGTCACATCCAGCGTGATCTTGTAGATATTCCGGAGCAGATTGTCATCATTGCTGAACTCATAGTTGAAGAACGCGCCGGACGTATCGGTGTTCTTCGGTCTGGTGCCGTCCATTTCAAATGTGACCTTGGAAAATTCCTGCGAGCTTTCGATCTCAAATGCGTCCGCAAGATCCGTTGTGAAGGTCACTCTGTCGATCGTGATGTCTTCGCTGTCCGTCTTATAATAGATATTGTATGCATTATAATTCGGGAGCGGTTCTGCACTCTCAAAGAGCGTATAGGTGCCGCTGCCGTGATCGACTGCTGCACCGATCGGGCTGCCGTCCGTCACGGAGATCGTACCGGTCGCATCATTCGCCACAGTCACATCCGCCGTGATCTTGATGACATGCTGCGATGCCGGCTGATTGCCGATGCGGTATTTTTCGCCCGCGAGGTCATACTGATCGCCGTTTTTCACTGTCATGAAGCTGATCGACGGCGATTTTGCCTTGACATTCTTCGTGACCGGATCCGTCATCCAGAGGGTGACCGAATTGATCTTTGTGCCCGCCGGAACCGTGAAGTCCTCGCTCATGCCGAACTTCTGATCCTTGTTCGGGCCAAGCTGCGTCAGCACCTTGCCGACGTCGGAATCCGCTGCCGGATTGCCGATGACCAGATAGCCCATGTCTTCGAGCACATCAAATGTCAGGCTGTCCTTATCGACTTCTTCTCTTGCGGCGACCTGATCGAGATTCATCACGATCGCATCGCCTGCGACCTGCACCTCGCCCTGCGGGAAGCAGACCATCTGCTTTTCGCCGTCCTTTGCCAGAGTGAAGTGATATGCCGTATCGCCGAGCGCGTAGCCCGGAGCCGGTCTGGTCTCGCGGAGCACATATTCGCCCTCGGTCGGCACATTCAGCAGTGCGATACCGTCTGCATCGGAAACGCCGGTCGAAACCGCGACTTCGTTTCCGTTTTCGATGCGGTAAAGCGTAAAGGTCGCACCTTCGATCTTTTCATTGCCGGTCGTGTCCGTCTTGAGCGCTCTGACAACATATTTCATGTTGACACCAAGCACGGATGCCGGACCGGTATACGGTCTGTAACCGAACTCCGTCTTGCCGACGAAATCCTTCGCGATCAGCGCGCCGGCGAGATGTCCGCGTCCGCTGTCGCCGTCTCTGACCGATGCCTTCGGCGCAAAGATCGTACCCTGAAAGTTCTTGGAGAGCTTCATGCTCTGTGCGTCGCTGAAGTTATAGAGGATGCTGGTAACGCCGGGGTTGTTGTTGCTCATATAACCGCCGGTATTGGAAATGTTCACGCCGTTGATCGTCGTGCGGATGTCGCTGCCCGGCAGGGAATACGCAGTCGTACTGCCGTCCGGATCGCTGACGTTGATGACGATGTAGGCATAATTCCAATATTCATAGGTCACTTCGCAGGTGTTGTCATCTGCATGCACGACCTTGCGCGGCACCAGCAGCTTCGGGATGTTCACGAACTGGAACTCACCCTTCTGCTGGATCTCCGCCCATTTTTCAGCCGAGATGTTGAACACGACAACGTCCTGCACCTTGCCGTTCAGACCTGCATCGAACACTGCCGGCCCGTTCGAGGTATCCACCGCATCGTCGCCGAGCGGGGAATCCTGCGCCGCGATGTTGATCGCTTCGCTTCTCGAACGGAGCATTGCAAACTGCTCCTCAAAATCAAACAGCTTGGTGACATAAGTCTGCGTCTTGTCGATGCCGCGGTCCATTTCGCCGGCGCGTGCATCATCGACCAGACAGCTGTCATCGAGCGGATCGTCCTCGTCATGGTTCAGAACAAGGATCTTATCCTTTTTCTCGAAGCTCCATGCACGAAGGTCGCCGGAAGACGGCAGATGCTCCGCATTTTCAAACGGATACGAGGTGTCGTAGTAGCCGTCGTTCGCCTTGCCGCCTGCATCGCCGCCGGTCAGGTTGCCGCCGACGATCATGTGCGCATAGCCGTGGTCGTCCAGCAGGTCACTCAGCGGGATCTGGTGCGCGTAATCGCCCTTTGCGAACGAATACGAGCCCCACGGCGTTGCGACCTTGACATCGCCGCCGACTGCGATTCTGCCCTCTGCGTCGGATTCCTGCACTTCCATGCCGTCCTTCAGGAACACACAAAACTGCGATGCGATGCCGAGCGCATATGCCTGCGTGTAATTGTCAAGCGTCTTTTCCAGATCGCCTGCCACAAGCAGTGAGCGCCCGTTCGGGCCTTCCGCGTTGATGCCGGCGAGCAGGACTGCCGGATCTCTGCCGCCCTGTTCATCCAGAATCGTGCTGCTTTCGATCATCTCATCCCGATTGCCCGGACGCAGCGGATACGCGAGGCTGTCAGCCGCGCCCGCAATGCGGGAAAAGCCGCCTGTGCTGCCGAACAGACAGGATGCCGTCAAAGCACCGGATGTCAGAGCACTGAGAATGCGCTGCTTTAACGATTTACTCATAGTGTTACCCTCCCTTTCTGTCAATTTCCGATATGATTCGGAGCGGTTCCGGCTGTCCGCCGTCCGGCTCCGCTGATTCAGTAGCGGATGCATCGCACTGCATACGGCGGGGTGCATCCGATCCCCTGCCGTATAGAACACGATATCCGGCACATGCTGTGCTGCATGTCCGGCATCGGTTCCGGTCATTCTATTTTACATATTCGCCGTTGAAATATGCCATTCTGTATAACGTTCAAACATGTCAATATCGACCACTTTTCTTAATTATAGTCTGATTCCGCTAAAATGTCAATAGCGTTTCGCCTATTTATATGCATCTTTTCAGATTTCTACAATTGACACAAATTTATGTGATATGTTTTGCACAATTCGCCGAGAATGCGTACAACTTCGCATAAACAACGTATTTGCGCGCGTTTTGATATTTAGTTTTAATGAGTAGTTAATGATAACAATAATTCGTGAACAAATTGCACCAATTTCCTGTAAATATTCTTAATATATATACAATTTGTATATATCCGCAACATATTCCACGCAAAATCAGACGAAATCCGCGCTGCGCTATCCGCTTTAAATAGATAAAATAAAAACAAACTTTTGCTGTTCTGCTGTTAAGCAGCGCCGTCCGGATGCGCTTCTGCTCCAAAGCACAAAAAAAGCAGCCCCGTTTCCGGAACTGCTCTTTCTGTCGGATTCATATTTCGAGCCGTCACGCCTGCAGCGCACGCTCCTCGCAAAATTCGCAGACAGTCCTGCCGCCGATCTCGGTGAACTGGTGCGGAAGATAGTGCTCCTGCGCCGTGATGCACTTCGGATTGACGCAGCGCATGGAATCATCCCGTCTGCCGCGCAGGAGCGGCACCGGATTTTCGCTTTCCAGCAGCCGCAGGATCAGCGCCATGCGGACATACATGCCGTACTGCGCCTGCTTGAAATACAGCGCGCGCGGATCATCGTCCACGACGATCTCGATCTCATCGACGCGCGGCAGCGGATGCAGCACGGCAAGGTCTTTCTTGGCGCGCTTCATCTTGTCCGTGGTCAGGCGGTAGACGTCCTTCTGCGCGAGGTAATCCGCCTCGGAAAGGAACCGCTCCCGCTGGATCCGCGTCATATAGAGCACATCCAGCTCGCCGATCGCGTCATCGAGCGAGGACTCCGTGCGGTATTCGCAGCCGGAATCGCGCAGCAGCTTGGTGATATACTCCGGAACCTGAAGCTCCGGCGTCGAGATCAGAATGAATTTGTTGCCCTCATAGCAGGAGAGCGCCTTGCAGAGCGAGTGTACGGTTCTGCCGTAGAGCAGGTCGCCGCACAGACCGACCGTCAGATGATCGAGCCTGCCCTTTTCCATTTTCAGCGTCAGCAGATCGGTCAATGTCTGCGTCGGGTGCAGATGCCCGCCGTCGCCGGCATTGACGACCGGACATTCCGCGGTCAGCGCCGCCGCCTTCGCCGTACCAGCCATAGGATGCCGGATGATGAGAATATCCGAATAGGTGCTGACGACCTTTGTGGTATCCTTGATGTTCTCGCCCTTGGAGACCGAGCTGCTCATCGGGTTGTCGAAGCCGATGATGCTGCCGCCCAGACGGATCATCGCGGACTGAAAGCTCATCTGCGTGCGCGTGGACGGCTCATAGAACAGCGTCGCCATGATCTTGCCCGCACATGCCTGCACATAACGCTGCGGATGCGCGTACATGGATGCGCCCAGCGAAATGACCTTGTTCCACCATTCCACGGGATAATCATTCAGGTCGATCAGATGCGAATATTGTTTCTCGCTCATATTTTATACCTCCGGCAGGTTGATTTGCATGCGGGCTCATTCCGCAATATCATGAAAATAGACCTTATACCACACAAGGAACATGTACACCGTCCAGATCTTGCGGCTGTAATCGCCCTTGCCGTTCTTATGGTTATCGAGAAGCTTCACAAGCTGCTCCGTATGGAAAAACTGCTCTGCATCCGGCGAGACAAAGGCTGTCCGCACCGTGTTGTAGCAGTCATCCTGCTTCAGCCACACGCGGATCGGCACGGGGAAGCCGAGCTTCTTTTTCGCCGCGGTATCCGCAGTCTCCGGCGGGGTATCGCGCTTTGCCGCAAGCCGCATCGCATATTTTGTCGTATAGGGTGTTTTGTCATCCGTCGCAACGCGGTGCGTCACGCGGAATTTTGTCGGGATCTGCTCCGCAACATGCATCAGCTCTTTGTCAAGGAACGGCACGCGCAGTTCCAGCGAATGCGCCATGCTCATCTTATCCGCTTTCAGCAGGATATCGCCGGTCATCCAGAGGTGCAGATCGAGATACTGCATCTTCGTGACGGCATCCTGATCGGTGACCTTGTCGTAGAACGGCTTTGTCACCGCGGTCGGATCGGGCGCGCCGGTCGGCTCTTTCAGCAGCGCCTTGCGCTCTGCCGGCGTGAACATATAAGCATTGCCGATGAAGCGCTCCTCAAGCGTTCTGCCCTTGCGGACAAGGAAGTTTCTGCCGCGCTTTGCAGGGAGCACGCTCGCCGCATTCGCAATGCCGCGCCGCAGTCCCATGGGCAGCCGGTCGTACCATGTCGCATCCGGCTCGCTGTAAACATTGTAGCCGCCGAACAGCTCGTCCGCGCCCTCGCCGGAGAGCACGACCTTGACCTGCTCCGCCGCCAGCTTGCAGACGAAATACAGCGCGATGCAGGACGGATCCGCGAGCGGCTCGTCCATCTGATACTGGATCTTCGGCAGCACATCCCAGTATTCCTGCTGCGTGATGACATGGCTGAAATTCTCCTTGCCGATCGCGCGGGAAAAGCGCTTTGCCCAGCCGATCTCGTTGTACTTCTCATCCGAGCCGAATCCGACCGTAAAGGTCTTGTCCACATTCGCAACTGCTGCGACATAGCTCGAATCGACACCGGATGACAGGAAACTGCCGACCTCAACATCCGCGATCTTATGCGCCGCGACCGAGCCGCGGAAGGTCTCGGAAATGGTCTTTACCCAGTCGCCGAGCAGCGGGGCATCGTCCGCCTCGAAATGCACATCCCAGTACCGCTGAACGGTCAGTTTGCCGTTCTTCCAGCGGAAATAATGTGCTGCGGGCAGCTTCTTGACACCCTTGAAAAAGGTATCCTCGGTCGGGGAATACTGAAAGGTGAGATACTGCTCCATCACCTCATGATTCAGCTCCTTTTTGAAATCCGGATGCGGCAGGAATGCCTTGATCTCGCTGCCGAACAGGAAGCTTTCGCCCATCTGCGCATAGTACATCGGCTTGATGCCGAAGAAATCGCGCGCGCCGAACAGCTCCTTGTTCCGTTCATCCCAGATCACAAAGGAAAACATGCCGCGCAGCCTGTTCAGCAGCTCCGCGCCGTATTCCTCATAGCCGTGGATCAGCACCTCCGAATCTGTCTCCGTCCGGAAGGTGTGACCGGCTGCGGTCAGCTCCTCCCGGATCTCTTTATAGTTATAGATCTCACCGTTGAAGACGAGCACCATTGATCGGTCTTCGTTGAAAATGGGCTGGTCGCCCTGTTCCGTAATGTCGATGATCGAGAGCCGGCGGTGTCCGAGCGCGATCTCCCCATTGAGATACTTGCCGCCTGCATCCGGTCCGCGGTGGCGGATGCGTTCCATCATTTTCTCAAGAACGGCGTCCGCGTTTTCAATGCGGCTGGAAAAGCCAATGATTCCGCACATATGCTTGCCTCCTGTGTGGCGGGAATGGATTTTTGCCTTTCCTATTATACTACTTTTTTCCGGATTATGCAAGCCCGCAGACAGCTCTGATCCAAAAAGATTTGCGGGCGGCTGATCGCGGGCAGAAACCGGAGCGCCGCGGAGTGAACGGGCGGAAAATCGGAGTGAACGGGATGCCCCTGACTGTTCACTCCGCAAAAACGCCCGCTGACTGCACAGCGCTGGACTTTCCGCTGCGCCGCTGATATAATTGTTATAAAAATATCCGCAAGGAGAATGAGGTATTCAAATGCAAATTTTGGAACAACAGGCATTGTACCTGTATGATCTGCTCTCGTGCAGGATACAGATGCCGCGCGCACGGCTTCCGGAAATGCTGCCGCGGATCCCGGAACAGCTCGGCACGCTCGGACTGCAGCAGAACGGCAGGATCCTGTTCACCGAGGATCCGGCGCAGGAGCGGAATATCGAGATCCTGATACCGGTCAGGGGCGAGTTTGCGTCCTGCGCGCAGTATGAAAAAAAGCCGGTGTTCAAGCTGATCAACGCGGTCTCGGCACGGCACGAGGGCAGCTTTTCGGCACTCGCCAAGACAGAGCAGCAGCTTTTGCAGTATGCGCAGGAAAAGGCATATCAGGTCATCACAGAGGTCTATTACAGCATTGTGCGCATGAATGCGGGCAATCCGGAAAACTGCATCATTGACCTGTATATCGGGGTGAATTATAACATTTTATAGAGCAGGACAGACGGGAGGTTCCGGAACACGGAGCTGCGCCCCAAAACCGAAAATCCCACGGATGCAGAGCACGGTATCCGCGGGATTTTTTGTGCCGCAAAGCATGACGATGCTGCGATTTGTATGATTTTACGCAGTTTCAGGCATCTGCCCCCGCCGCTGCGATGTGCAGAAATGCGATCTATATTTTGTTAAATATTCAGGGATACCATAACCAGTTATTCCGGAATCAGGCTCTCAAATTCTGTAAAATATTGCAGAAACAGTTTAAGATTGTATGATATTGCCTTGACATTTTCGGACTTTTGCTTATAATGGACTTGTTTGCGCAAACGAAATCCAAAAAAGAGAAGGAAACCAATGGCATCGCATAGCGGTGTGATTGGGGGAGAAGATTATGAAACAAAGAAAATGCGTTCTTAGCCTGACGGCAGCAGTGCTCTCTGCACTGATGATGCCTGTCAGCATGCTGTCCGCTGCGGCAGCAGAAACCGACCAGCCGAAGTACGATTCCGATTTCTACGCGCTGGATGACGACAGACTGATCAAGACAGATCTGGATAACTATGCCGAAACGCTCGCAAAATTCGGCATCGAGAACTGCAACTTTGACGGAAAGAATACTGACGCAGAGCCGAATGATTTCTATACACTGGAATCCGAGGTCAACAAGCTCCTGCGTGAAAACAACTATGGTGATATTGTTGCAGATGCAAACACGACACGATATGACGTCAACAAGGACAGCCACATCACGCCGGAGGATTACTGCGTTCTGCTGAAATATGTGCAGCGCGACTATGAATTTGAGATCATCAGCGGCGATGAACTGTATGCAAAGATCACGAAATACAACGGCACGGGTGCATCCGAGATCGAAGTCCCGCGCGAGGTCTTTTTCAAGGGCAGAATTTTCCCGGTCATGGAAATCGGAAACCGTGCATTTGCAGGACATACCGAGCTGAAAAGCATCAAGTTCCGGAATTATGTGCAGCCGGACTGGCATATCAAAAACAGCACCTCTGTGCAGATCCCGACTGCCGGAAAGGTCACTGCAAGCACCTGCCTGCGCCTCGATTCGCAGGTGTTTGACGGCTGCTCCAATCTCAAAACGCTCACGCTGCCGCAGCACACCGTCATCAATGACGTTTCTGTTTTCAATGCTGTTCCGGCGATCAGGAATAAGTATGTGAAACCGGAAAACGGCATTCTTTATTTCAGAGATCCCGATGTGAACAACAACACTGTGATTGCATTTTATGTGGAAAGCAGCTTATATGATACTGCGAAAGCAGCACACAGCGTTTCGTTCGCAGAGGATACAACAAGCATCAATCTGACGATGACATGGGCACTGCCCTATGATGACATTTACAATGTCGATATTCCGGATTCCGTCACATTTATTCAGGATTCCGCATTCGATCAGTTCAAAAAGCTGCGAACGATCAACAACGAGACCTTCCGCAGCAATACCCCTGAGATCCAGAAGCTGACGCGCCGCTATCTGTCCGCATTTGACAGCACGCTGTATACCACCGAGGAAACCCAGCGGATCATCAGCGAGCTGGAGCGTCAGATCAAAGCAGAATGCGATCCGGAAACGGATGAAATTGCCGCAGCCGTGCTCGCCGGCAAACTGATCGCAGAGCGCGCGGAGTATTCCGATTACTATTCGCTGAACCGCAAAAATAACGATAAGCCGGCAGCTCCGGATAATCTCTGGCATTTCTCCGGCGGCTATGAGCTTTATCAGAACGAGGAGTACTATTATAATGATCTCCTGCGCAACACAACCTATTCCGCGACTGCGGTCTACATGCTGAAAGACGAGGAGCATGATGCATACACCGACTGCGTGGGCTTTGCACTTGCAAGCTCCCTGCTGCTCGACAAGCTCGGCATCGAGAACTACTACTGCGGTGCGCCGCAGCATGCGCTGAACGTCGTGCGTGCGAACGGCTACTGGTTCAGCTACGATATGTCCGGCAACAGCCAGGCAGATCCGGACGATCTGAACGCGCGCAATCTGCTGACCGGAATCGGCGGCAATATGTGCGTCAGCAACAACAACAAGTTTGAGATGTTCGCACAGTCTGCTGACAAGCAGCTGACAGAGAAGGATATCGAAGCTCCGATCCTGCAGCCGGCAGATCATTTTGCACCGCTGCTCCTGCTCAAGATGGAAAAACAGTGCAGTGATCAGTCCCGCGCGATCCTTTCCAAGGAAAACGTACACTGCACATTCCTGAACTGACCGCCTGACATCCCCCTGAACATAAAGACACAGAACCGGCGTATCTTCATGATACGCCGGTTCTGTCTGTCGGGAAAGGTATCGCTAACGCGATGATTTGGAATGGGCTTTCAGCCCAAGCCTGACCAAAGGGATTGCATCCCTTTGGAATCCCGTAATAGGGAAATGCAGATGATTACTTTTCACTATTCGCTATTCACCATTCACTTTTCACTTTTATGCTGGGAGCAATAACCCTTGTGAAGCCGCGTTTAGCGGCGTGTATTTCGACTGCTGGGACAGTCCGCGAAACCGGCTCCCGAAGGGGATTGGATGCGGGCACTGCCCGCCCCTCATTATAGATCCATCGGAGATACCGCTGTCAAACGCCGTCAGAGCTCCGGATTCAGCCAGAGCCCGACTTCAAGCGTGAAAATGCCGTTTTCTGCGGAAAGCGCCGCATCGCCGCCGTACTTTTTCGCCGTCCGGACAATGTTCGCAACGCCGAATCCGTGCATGCCCTTGTCCGCCTTCGAGGTCTCCACCTGATTGTGACTGCGGATCTCCACCTTTTCAAATACCGGATTCGTGATCCGCAATGTAAAATATCCCTGCCGGAAATCTGAATGCACCGCGATCTCTTTTTCGTCGCTGCTGCTGTCTTTTGCACATGCTTCGATCGCATTGTCGAGCGCATTTGCAAACACTGTGCAGAGATCCGCATTCGTGATGCCGGTCGTCGGCGCAAACCCGCTGAACAGGATCTGCGCATGAGACTGCGCGGCTTTCTCGTTCTTGTCATTCAGCAGCGAATCGACAATGATATTTCCCGTATCAAAGGTCTTCCGGTGCGAGCGGCTCATCTGCGCGATCTGATCCATGTATTCACATGCGCGCGCCACTTCATTCTCTGCGAGCAGCCCGCGCAGGCAGAGCAGATGATTCCGGTAATCATGCCGGAATGCACGAAATTCCGTGTAAATATCATTGATCTTCTGATAATACGAAACCTGATTTTCCAGCTGCTCGGAAAGGATCGCCGAGATCCGCTCCTGCTCCCGCGCCTTTGCATTGATCTTCATGATGCGCGTGATAATGTACGCCGTCATCAGAATGACCGGCAGCAGCAGCGCGCGGGAGACCGTATTCATCGCCGGATTGACGATCGAATATTCAAACACGCTCATGAAATACAAAAAGCCGAGAATGAGCATGCAAAGTCTGCGCGGGATCTGCGAAAGGCTTTCCGCGATGACCTCCGCATTGTTTTTCCGCCGGATATACAGCAGCGCCGCCGCCGTGAGCACCAGCTCCGCGGCACATGCGGCAAAATTCAGCGGCAGCCAGTCGGTCGTGAACAGCTTTACAATATTGGAATAGTTCGCATTCAGCGCAAAGGACAGAATGCTGATATACAGCATGGAAATCTTTTTGCAGCGGAACGCAGCCGCATAGCAGCCTGCGCGCAGCAGCATCAGCAGCACCGGCACCAGCAGGATCAGGAGCTTCGGCAGACCGGAGCTCGGAAACAGCAGAACCAGCTGCGGAACAGCGCTCAGCGCGGCTGCAAGGAACAGGACGATCCTGCTCTCGCTGCGTTCAAATCCGCAGGCGGTGCGGACAAGCCGGAGAAATGCGGCATTCTGGATCAGTGCGAGAAGATAGAATGCTCCGTACACCATGCAGATCACCCCGCCGCGAAGTGATAGCGCTTGATGTAATCCTGAAACGCCTTGCGGAACGGCGTGCGCTTCAGCTTGCTCAGGAGCGCCTTTTCCTGATTATCCAGCATGATCGTCGTTTCCGTGTGCGACGTCACATGCCGGAAGCCGACCAGATAGGTGCGGTGGCTCCGGAAAAAGCGGTCTTCGGGCAGCTGGCTTTCCAGCTCGGCGAGTGTTTTTTTGTAGACAAAGCCTTCCTCGGTCGTGCGGATATAGCAGTATTTGTCGGATGCCTCCGCATAAATAATGTCGTCGATGTTCACGCGCTTCGTGCAGTCGCCGTCCTTGATGACGATATACTGATCGGTCTCCTGCTCGGCGAGGAAATCGTCGAGCGCTGCGGAGAGCTTTTCCGGATCAATCGGCTTGACCAGAAAGCGGTATGCATGGACGGAAAATGTATCGAACACGATATGCGGAAAGCTGGTCAGGAAAATGACCGGCGTTTCGATCCCGAGCTTACGCAGTTTCTTTGCAGTTTCCAATCCGTCCAGAACCTTCATCTGATAATCCATGAAGATCAGGTCATAGTCATAGGGATTGATGAGCAGTTCATTTCCGCCCGTAAAATCCGTGTAGGACATGACCAGATTCCGCTTTTGCGCATAGCGGTTCAATTGCTTTTTCAGAAGGTCGTGCATCGGTAATTCATCGTCGCAGATTGCAATTTTCATATTCTGTTTTCCTCGTTATTTCGTAAAATTTGTGTACTGAAAATGTGAAATTTGATCCTTGCGGAACGTGCTGAAAAGTATCCCGAATCTATCCTAACACAAATTTTTGCTTTTGTCAACCGCCGATGCTGAAAAAAGGGAAAAACAGGAGAATATCCGAAAGAAACGCACTTCAAAATGAAATTAAAATGCAGAATAAAAGAATATAGCCGAAACATATTTGCAATTTGGATTTTTATTATAGATTTGTGAATGCAGTGGGAAGGGACAGTACCGGAGCATGCCATTTCCTGCTGTTTGCAGCATTTTGCAATAGTGCGACAAAATTGCGCTGCCCGATCGTGTTTGTTGTATATATTTATATTTTGTATAAGAAATAAAGGCGGTAGGCATATTTCTAAAATACGTAAATACGTGAATATTAATAGAAATTGTATAATAAATCATATATAATGATATTGACTTGACTATTTTGCGATTTTGTAGTATAATATAGCCTGCGCCGTGGGTGGCGTAAATTTTTCAACCAGAAAGGAAACGAAATAAATGCAAAAGATGAGAAAAACAGTCACAGGGATCGCCGTATCCGCAATGATGCTGATGTCCGCACTGCCGCTGACACCGGACGCAGCAGGAAACGCCGGCAGTCTGATCGCAAGCATCACCGCAGAGGCTGCGGACTACAGCGAAGCGTATCATTACAGAACGATCAACAATGAGGTATACCTCTATGCAAGCGGTCTGATCTACAAAATCACCAAGAAAGCAGGTTCCACAACATCCCCCGGAACGCTCTCGATTGTCGGCGTGCATTCGTCTGCCGCAAGAGCACCCTACAGCTATCAGATCAAAGTCCCGTCCTATATCAAGTACGCAAACAGACGGTATGACATCACTTCTGTCGGCGAAATCCGCGAGTATGGAAACTACCTGCTGAACAACACCCATTATCAGTATCTGAAATCCATTGATCTCTCGGCATGCACAAAGCTGACAGAACTGGAAGACGGCGCCTTTTATATTTGTGAGGCACTGACTTCAGTCAAGCTGCCGTCAACGGTCAAAAAGATCGGTTCATATGCATTCGCATTCTGCTCGAAGCTGACCACCGTCACACTGCCGTCTTCGCTGGAATGGATTGGAACCGAAGCATTCCGCGGCTCCGGTGTCACCTCTGTTTCGTTCACAAACAACAATCCGAATGCTTTCCATGCAGATAAAATGATTTTCGGGAGCAACGCCAAAGTGACAAACATCAACATCACGAGCTATGGCGTGTTCGGCGCACTGCTTCGTGATTCCGCGCTTGCCGGAGCCTCTAAACTGACCAAACTCAATAACATGCCGTTTGTGACTTATAAAATGATGTCGAACGGCTACACAAAGCCGAGCCTTTCGCAGAATGTCTACGTGCAGATGCAGAAATATTTCCCGACTGTGGACAAGGACCGCATCGCATTCTTTGAAGAATATTTCAAAGCATACCGCAGATATATCGCAAAATCCGTCACGGTCGGCTATGCAACAGACGGACAAAAGATCAAAGCGCTGCACGACTGGGTGTGCAATCAGGTCGAATACGCTTATCTGCCGGATGGAATCACCCCTGATCACGGCGATTACTGCCACGTTGATTCCTCTGTGTTCTTCAGCAACAAGACCGTGTGCGACGGCTATTCAAGAGCGCTGAAACTTCTGCTGGATGAAGTCGGCATCGAAGCCTATGTCCTCCACACAGATTCTTCCTCCTTAGCGGATGATGAAGACGGACATGCATGGGTCATGGTGAAAATGGGCGGCTATTATTTCCATATTGACGCCTGCCATGATGACGATGATTACGACAGCAATCGAAACGGCAGTCGGATCGACTATGACCACTTCCTGAAATCCGACAAAGATATCAAAACGTGCCCGTTCGGTCATCAGACATGGGTTTATTCCAACTGCACTCATGCGATTTACGGTCCTTCCCGCATTTCCGGTAACTACCCCTCCATGCAGCAGTGCAGATATTCCCTCGGTGACGCCAACAAAGACGGCAAGGTCACAATTGCTGACGTCAACCTGATCTACAACTATGTCTCCAATCCGAAAACGACAATCGACATCACGCTCGCGGATATGGACATGAACGGCAGAGTCAACGGCAATGACGCAGCCCTGCTCCGTAACAGATACGGCATCTGATTTCGCTGCAATATCATACAAAAAAAGCATGAACTATCCAAGCGATAGCCCGTGCTTTTTTGTATCCCCAAAATGCTGCCGTGAACATTACGGCTGCGGCGGCTTGTCGTCCCCGCCGGTTTCCTGCTGACTGCTCCGCTTTTTGCCGCCGAACATCATCACAAGATAGACGATCAGCAGAACCGGCAGTCCGATCACAGGCGCTACGATCGCGGGCGTGATGCGGTAGGCTTCATTCGTGTAGAAAATGCGCCGCTCCTCGATCTTGTCGGTCGGCACGCGCTTTGCCATCACGAACAGCCGCTGCGTATTGACGCCGTAGGGCGTGCAGGTGAACAGCGTGCAGAGATCCTGCTCCGGATCGAGCTGCAGATCATCCACCTGATACGGCTCGACCGTTTTCGTCCGCTCCACCTGATAGGTGAAGACCTCGGAGAGCACCGTGATCGTAAAGCGGTCGCCGGGCTCCAGCTTATCAAGGTCGGTGAACAGCTTGGCGCTCGGCAGCCCTCTGTGTCCGGAGAGCACCGTATGCGTTCCGATGCCGCCGACCGGCAGGCTGGTGCCGGGCAGATGCCCGATCGCCTCCTGCAGCACCTCCTTTGAGACATCGTGATAGATCGGCAGCTCCAGCTGGATCTTGTCGATATCCAGATAGCCCATGATGCCGGTGCCTGTGATATCGAGCGTTTCGGCATAGCCCTCGACGCGCTCCGGATGGAAAAACGCCTCCGGTGTTTCGGCAAGCCGTTTGTTGTAGTCCTTCGCATCTGCGATCATCTGCTGTTTCAATCGTTCCTGCATATTGCCGACCGTTTTCTGATACTGCTGCACGACTCTGGACTGATTCCGCGAATTGATATAATCGCTGACAGGCGGATAGAGCAGCAGTGCGATCCCGAGAAAAAACGTGAAGACAAGCAGATATTTCAAACCGTTTCGCTTCATTGCAGCATCCTTTTTTTCGGATAAGCATGCAGCGGGAGAGATGGCTCCCCCGCTGCATTTGTTTATGCGTTGAGTGGTGTCAGGCGATCAGATCTTACTGCTCTGCCTTGCCCATTCTCTTCTTGGTGACGAGCAGAACGCCCGAGCCGACTGCCAGCATGCCGCCGAACAGATAGAACAGCTTGGTGCCGATGCCGCCGGTGGAAGGCAGGGTATCGCCGGGGTTGTTGACCACATCGAATGCTGCCGTTGCAGTGTCGCCCATTGTGACAGCTTTGGGATCCTCGCCGCCTTCGCCGTCCAAATCCACAGTTGCAGTCCACAGATCCGGATCCTCTGCGCCCTTTTCAAACTTGATGCCTGCATCGCTGATAACGACCGTGATCGGGTTTTCCAGCTTGTTGAAGCCTTCCGGTGCAACAAGTTCCGTCAGGGTGTAGGTACCTGCTGCCAGACCGTTGAACTCGAGGGTTCCGTCCGACTTCACATATGCTTCCTTGCAGATATTTTCATAGGAAGTTTCCTTTGCATCCGTTTCCACCAGCGCATATTTTGTGGAATCAACATACTTATCTGCGGTCGCATCAGTCGGAGCAGTCTCCGTAAAGGTGCCGTCCGTCAGCTTGTAGTATGTACCGGAATCATCTGCAGAATACTTGAATGCAGTGCCGTTGATCAGAACGACCTTTGCCGCAGTACCGGTCAGGCGGAACTTCGCGCCGGTCAGCGTGTTGCCTTCGTTATCCTTCTTCGTCAGCTTGATGTTCGCGGTGTAGGTCTTTGTCTGCTTATCCGGTGTCGTACCGGTCGGCTCGCCGTCGCCCGGCTCATCGCCTGTCGGGATCGTGCCGTCATAATCATAATTCGGATTGTTAGAGTAGGTCAGGTCTGCGGTATTCAGGTTACCTGCCGTTGTACGGTCTGCCTTCTCATTCAGAACTGCATTATAGGTCACGACGAACTCGCTGCCCGGTGCTTCGTTTCTCTTGTTCACGAAATCGAGGAAGACGATCTGGAATGTATAATCGCCCGCTTCGTCCTCAACCTGAACAACATAATCCGTGCCTGCCGTCAGTGTCTTCGTACCGTTCATGATCACAACAGATGTCGGATCAAAGGTCAGACCGGCAGCCATCGTATCATTGATGACATAGTAATACTTTTCATAGCCGGTCAGGTCAGGCATGGTTGTTCTGATCTCATAATTGACCGTATCGCCGATGCTGACGCCGTTTGCCTTGCCGTCATCCTTTGCCTTCGGTCCGCTGATCTTCTTATCCAGCGTCGGAAGCGTTCTCTTCGGTGTCACTTCCATCGGAGCAACAACGTCCAGCATGAAGCGGGAATACACTTCATTTTCGCCTTCCGGATTAGCTGTCGGAATGCCGGTCTCCTCAACGAGGTAGTAGCCGCTTCCGGTTACCTTGAGCGGATACTTGCTGTCTGTCTGTGCAGCGATCGTGCCGTCAGCAGCGCCCGCATTCTTCTTCGCGATCTTCGCAAACTTTGCAAGCAGCTTGTCCTTGTTCTCAGACTCACCGATCGCTTTCAGTTTATTTGATGCACCGGTTGCATCGGTAACATCAGCCGTAAAGAATGCTTTGAGGTCGTTGTCAGCCTTTGCTGCCGCCAGAATCGCAGCGCCGTCAACACCCTCTGCCCAGTCCAGATTGGCAAGAACCTTCTGTCCGTCCTTTTCCGAGATATCGCCCTTGAAGATCTGGTATGCGGTGTAGGTGTAGCCCGCAGTACTCTCATTGACGGTGATCGTGTACTCGGTGGTAGCATCTGCAAATGCAGTCATAGCTGCGGTGCACGGAGCCAGTGCGAGAATACCTGCTGTCAGGATGACAGACATTGTTTGCTTCTTTTTCATAATAAAATCCTCCATATTCATCATAGTCAGTGATTTTCATTTGATTTTCGCGATCAAGAGGTTACATCACCTGTACCTCCTTTCGCGTTTTCTCAAGGCGCATCCGCCCATCAAACCTGTGACAATGAGCAGTACGCCTGCTCCGTACACCGTATCGGTACCGACGCCGCCTGTATCAGGCAGTCTGTACCAGATCGCAGTGTTTGTAACTTTGAAGGGACTTTCCGCCGTATTGGTCGCGACGAAGTTTCCGTCATATGTGACGAGATATTCGTCGTCAGCCGTGCGGATATCCGCATACGAAGCTGCTTTCTCGAAATTCGCAGGGTTCTGAACAGCGGAAGGACCGACTTTCAGTTCCTCGATCCAGTATTCGTAGATGTAGCCGGTTTCCTCTGCCTTGCCCAGCGCAATGAGATCGCTTTTCTCCCAGTCCTTTTTCCAGTCATCGCCGGCATTCAGCGTGAATGTCTCGACTTCTTCGACTGTATAAGCACTCGGATCGTCGTCCGTTGCAAGGTGCAGCGGATTGGTTACCGTGTTCGGAACCTGTGCGAGCACATAATTGCTGTAATCGGTCAGGTAATGGTCGCCGTCAACCTTATAGCCGTCCGGAATCGCCGCTTCATCCGTGTCGATCGGCACATACCGGAGCGGGGTGATATCCGTGATCTTGAGGTCAAGGACTCTGAAATTACCCGGCTGATTGCTGTTATACTCCGTTTCGTAATACAGATACATGTTATCCAGATCTGCATTCTGCGGAATCGTCATGGTTCCGTCAAGGCGGTTGACATGCCAGCGATTCGTTCCGTCCACAATTGAAACAGGACCGACATGCTGATATCTTTGCCAGTATTCGCCGTTGATGGTATCCAGCGACAGCTGCACAGAATTGATATTGTTTGCGCCGTCGCCCTGAACCGTCGATTCAAAGCGGTAGGTATGCCCTTTCTGCAGGAATGTAAGATGACTTGCCTCCAGCTTCATGCCGTCGCCGTCAGAACGTCTTCCCGCAACGGTCACATAATCAAGATGATTGTCCGTATCGTGACCATTTGCCACCAGTCTTGCATCGCCGTTTGCCACCCAGTCACCGGTCGTGTTGTTGAACGAGATGTAATATTCCTCGGTGTTCAGCGGAAAATAGCTTCCGCCGACTGAAACCTTTCCGTCCGGAGCGACCGCGATCAGCTCTCTTCTGTTCTCAACCGCAGTGAGCTCGTCCATCAGGAACGAAGATGTCTTCGGGTTTTCGTAACGGTCTCCGTCACTTGCATTATAGCTGTCCGGAATGGTTTCAACCAAAAGCTTCAGATTATACGGATCAATGTCCTCGGGGAACGTGACCGTTCCGACAAGCTGTCTCCATTCGCCTTTTCTCACGGTCACATTGGAGATCTGGTGGAAGCTGCCGTTATTGGCTTTCTGCAGACCGTCATCGAACGTGAACTTGAAGTCGATCGTCTCCGGTGCAGCCGGATCGTTGTAATAAACGTAGGTACTGAACGTATACGTCTTGTTCATCTTGAACTTTGCGGGATCCAGCTTGATGATCGGACCGTTGAACGATCTGGTTCTGTTGGAGACCAGCAGCGCATCGCCCTTGGCATAAGGCGCAAGTCCGGAAGCCGGAACCTCGCTCAGCGGCTGGATCTTTGCATCCGTTCCCTTGCTCGGATCGTTCTGCACGCTCCATCCGTTGATGCTTCTTGTGAAGGAATGGTGCATCAGCAGCAGCTCATCCTTTTCGCTTCCGGTTGTCACCTTGAACGAAACGGTGTTGCTGTTCTGCGCAAGATTCGAGACAACGACGATATTTTCATCCGTCTCGAATTTGACATTGAGCGGGGATGTCGGATTTTTCTGCGGGTACGTATCCGGATAAGCCGTATCAATTCCCGCGGTATCCGTCATGCCTTCGTAATGATACAGCTCGCAGCCCTGCGGAAGAATATATTCCACTTCCACGCCGCCGCCTGTGTACACCTGGTTAAACAGCTTTGACTGAATCAAATTGCCTGCTTCATCCAGAATATTGACCGTCAGCTTTGTCTGGGGATTACCCAGCTTCGCGATCTTCTTCCGTTTCAGCACCATCTGGATCTCCGGACGATCTGCTTCCGGAACGTGATTCCAGTCTTTTCTGACATGAAGCTCAACCTTTGAGATATCGGTATTGGTCATTGTCAGGTTGCCAACGCCGTCATCAGTGTACGAGACCTTGAATCCGTCCGGCGTATTGAGCTCCTCGACCTTGTACTTAAACTCGTGGTCGCCGTATCTGCCGATCAGTCCGGTGATCGTCACGGAGCCGTTATCCGACTCTCCGGTGTTCAGCGTAAAGACACGCTGCTTTTTGCCTTCCTGATTTTTGAGTGCGACGATCTTTTCCTCGCCGTTTTTCAGGTCGATCCGCTTGATCCTGTATTGGATCTCGTAATTCTCCGGCTGCATTTCCGGATCGCAGTCCCAGACCTTTTTCACAGTCACTTCAGCCGGTTCCTGAATCACTCTGTTGTCAAAGGTATAGGAATTGACGTCTTTCAGCGTCAGCGGCAGGCTGTCCGCATCGAGCACCACAGGCGTGCTGACATTCACCATGCCCTCGTGATCGGGATCCGCCTCTGCACCGTCCGGCACTGCCGTCACCGTTGTATTGTTTGCGGCAGTCACCGAGACCTGATCGTACACATTCGGATCGACGCCTTCCTCGACGACTTTCAGCCTTCTGGTCTGACTGAGCTCCGGAAACGTCTTGCGCTCTCCGGCTTTCAGAACGAAGTGGTCGCCGTCCAGTTCTTTCAGATAGAAGGGATTGGGATTCTCCTTCGTTCCCGGATCGTTGGTACACTTCACCCAGACGCTGCTTGCTTCGTCCCATTCATAGACACAGAACCGATACTCTTTGTTGTCGATCTGCTCGTCCTTGACGAGATGATCCTGATAGTCCACATTCTTAATGACGCTCAGCGGCTTGAGTGTCGGCAGATTCATTTCCATTGCGAGGTTGGAATAACAGCCGCCTCGCTCCAGATAGAACAGCTTGATCTCATGCTTGCCTTCCGGCTGCCACTCAATGTCGTTCGCCGGATCATTATAAAGCGACGCGATCGAAGAAACCTTCCAGCGGTTTGTACCGTCCACACTGTTGCTCGCGGTATTGATACCGATCGGCTTCGGCAGATCCTTGTAGCCATCTGCGTTCTGGAGCAGTCCGTCCCGGATCATCTGGTCGATCAGATCCTGACCTTCCTTGCCCTCGCCGTTATCCTGCACCCAGACAAGCCCGTTCGAGAAGTCGATCATGCCGCTTGTCGGTTCATGGATACCGCCGATATCGAGCACCAGTCTGCCGTCCACATAAACCCACATGTCATCGTCGCCGCTGTACTTGAACGTGATCGGCTCCTTGACATTCACGCCGTCATAGTTCGGATTCTGGAACACGGCGTTCATCGTCATTCCGAAGTGGTGATTGTAGCCGTTTCCGTCGAAGTTCGGATCTCTCCGGTTCTCGTCGTATTCATCGAACGGGAAGAAGCCGATCTTGAAGCCCTTGTCCTTGTCTCCTGAATACTTGATCGGATTTTCTTCGGAATCGAATTTGATGTTGTTCACATCACCGTCCGCGTGGTGGTTATCGTTTATGATGTCGAATGTTCTGTCGTAGACCTCGAAATTGCCGGTCGTATCATCGAAATACGCATAATTCGTATTACTGTCGTAGGTCAGATACCGGGTACCTTGTTCGCTGTACCGTTCTTTCAGCAGGTGGTTGACATCTGAATAAACGGATTTGTAAGCGCTTGTGCTCGGATCGAACAGATACGCCAGCGAATTGTCCTCTTTGCGGGACTGTGCGATATGCGGATAGCCGTCGGCGCCGAGATCTTTTTCCACGATGCCCGAAACCGGACGGTTTCCGGAATAATAGGAATCGGCGTTGTAATCGCCCGCATAGCTGTTTTTATCCGCCTTATAATGATGAATGCCGTTCTCAATATAATTGTATACGGTTTCGCCGCCCTGATTGGACAATCTTTCCCGAATGTTGAACGGAACAGCTGTACCGTATGCAAGGAACAGGATATCGTCCGTTGCATTTTTGCCTGCATTGATACCAACATCACGGACATTCGGATGCGTATAGTAGTTGTTGTCGCTGTTCCATTGATAGTAGTAATTGTTCAGCTGGGATTCCACATTATCGTCGCCGTAATCGAACAGCGTGAAGTGGATGCCCTCTGCGATGTTATCAATCGTCTCAATGGTTTTCAGCTCTCCGGTACCGGAAGTTGTGCCGCTTTCGCCGTCGCCGGCTGCGAAGTATCCGTCAACCGATTCATAGATGATCTCGGATTCCTCCTCATCGAGCGCGTCCTCCTCATCGGGTTCCGCATCCGTTTCAGCAGGTTCCGCATCCGCGATCTCCGTTTCATCGGGCGCTTCTGCCTCGTCCGGCTCTGCACTGTCTGCGCCGGTATCCGCCCCGCCTTCCGCAGGTTCTTCTGTCTCTGTTCCGTCCGCCGGCGGCGATTCGGCTTCTGTCTCCGGCTCATTTGCCATTGTCATACCGATGCCGTGCAGCGCCCATGAGACGCCGGACGAAACAAGCATTGAAAGAACAAGGAGCAGAGATACCGTGCGCCGTCTTGCAGCTTTACGCCGGTTCAGCGCTGTCAGAAACTCTGCGTTTTCATGTTTCATTTGCTGTCTGCTCCTCCTTTCCGTTAGCTTTTCTTCTCCCAGATGCGGAATAACACCTTTCCGATGATCTGGTCATGCCCGATGCACCCGATATCTGCGCTCCGGCTGTCTGCCGAAAGCAGGCGGTTGTCACCGAGCAGGAAGATCTTGTCCTCCGGTACGACATACGGAAATGTAATGTCGCACTGTCCGAGGCTTTTTTCGATCACATACGGCTCATCGAGCAGGACGCCATTGACGGTGACGCTGCCGTCCTCCGCAATGGAGACCGTGTCACCGGAAAGCCCGATCACGCGTTTCAGCAGCATTTTGTTCTGCCATGACACACAGCACAGATCGCCGTATGAAATTCGCTTGGTATTGAGCGTCACGAGCACGTCGCCGTCATTCAGCGTCGGACTCATGCTGCCGCCGGAGACCTGGATCACCGGCATAAAAATAGTTGAGATCAGAACAGCCGCTGCCGCTACGACGACGAGCACCGCGGCGGTTTGCAGCAGCGTGCGTCCGAATCTCCGACGGTACCGGATCTTTTCGAGCTCCGCTTCGACCTGTTCGGGCGAGGGGATCTCGACTGCAACCGGTTTTTCCGCTGCTTGTTCTGCCATACTATATATAATCCTTTCAGGTATGTGCCGGATCAGCCGCCGTGCCGGAATCTGCATCCGCCGGTTCCGCATCCGCTTTGCCTGCATTTGCCTGTTCCTCGTCCGCATTGTCCGCGCCGACCGCATTGTTCGCGCCGACCGCCGCCTGCTTTGCCGCTTCGCATTGCAGCCGCACCTGTTCGACATAATCATCGGCTGTTTTCTGCGCCGTTTCAAACAGTGCATTCAAACGGATCACAGCTTCTGCGATCGAGCCCGCATCCTTCAGCTTCAGCGACCGCTCCTCGAGCTGTGCCCTGAGCGATGCGATCTCCTCCTGCATTGCCTTTTCGCGCCGCTGATATTCATAAATTATTTCAATCAGATCAGCGCGATGCAGTTTTTTAAACTCTTTATCAGTCATAAATTACCGCCTGCATGCGGATCTTTCGCCGCTTTCAAAATACAGAATGTATAAAACGCAGCGTCGTTTCTAAATCCCGTTTCGCTGCATTTTCCGAAATGTCATCTTGTAATATCTTGCATTCAAAAAACCGTTTTGATTTCGGTTCCGTTTCAATTTTGTGATTTTATTATATCACCATTGTTTCCGTTTGTCAATCGTTTTTTCATGATTTTGTCAGAATTTCTGTGATGTTTTTGCAACCTGTACAATCCGGCACCTGAAATCTTGTGTATTCAGACAGTTGACAAATAGAAATACGGCAGTAGCATATTTTACAAAAAGTTCAATTTCATCAAACTATACGGAAGGTTATCACATGCAAAAATGTACCAAAACCGCGCCGATCGGTTTTATACTATTTGTAGTAATATTAAAGCTTTTTCCAGATGTGTACAATTTCAAGGCGGCATTGTGCACGAATTTCCGATTTGCAAATTATAAGATATGACAGTTTTTCGTTTTTCAGCATAGAAATTTCGCGCCTTTGGTTGACTTGCTTTCCCGTTCGTTGTATAATAGGAGTAAGAATGACCTGCAAACGCAAGATGAAAGGGTACCACAATGACGGACAAAGAACTGCGGAAAGCAAAAAAAGACGAGCTGATCGAAATGCTCTACTATCTCCGGACAGAAGCGGACGAGCTGAAAGCGGAAAATGACCGCCTGCGCGCAAAGCTGCTCCTGCTCTCCGGCGAGGTCGGTGCGGAGCCGCCCGCAGACGGCGCAGGTGATGCCGATGCGTAAATTCAACGATCTCTCCGAGCTGCCGACCGCGGAACAGCTCAAACGCGAGCTGAACCGCCGGCGCTATAAAAAAGGCTTCCGCGCCGCGCTGAAAAATACGGTATCCTCGCTTGCGGTCGCTGCCGCGGCTGCGGTGCTGATCTGCTGGATCGTGCTTCCGGTCGTCCATGTGACCGGTACCAGCATGGAGCCGACGCTCGCAAATGACCACATCGTGCTTTGCAGCAAACTGAAAACGCCGTCCCGCGGGGACATCATCGCAATGTACTATAATAAAAAGATCCTTCTGAAGCGCGTCATTGCCGTTGCCGGCGATACCGTGGACATCGACGAAAACGGCGCCGTCACGCTGAACGGCAAGCCGCTCGATGAGCCCTATGTCCGTGCGGATGCGCGCGGGGAATGCGATATCGAATTTCCCTATACCGTCAAGGAGAACCGCTGGTTCGTCATGGGCGACAACCGCGAAACATCCATAGACAGCCGGTATTCCGCATTCGGATGCGCGGCGGACGAGAATATCCTCGGCGTTGTACGTGTCCGCCTGTATCCGTTCGGACTGCCGCATTTGCTGGAGAATCCAGATGCCTGAACAGAAACAGAAAAAAAAGAAGCGCTCCGACATTCTGATCACGGCGCTGCTGATCTTCGCCATGCTGACCGGCGTTGCAGTGTTCTGCTATCCGGCATTCAGCAGCTGGTGGAATGCCCGTGTCCAGACGCGCGTCATCGACAGCTACAACCGCGCAGTCGGCAGCCTCGATGATTCCAGTAAAGTCGATATGCTCGAACAGGCGCATGCCTATAACACGGCGCTCTCTGCATTGCCGGATCCGCTGAACGATTACAGGCAGCTCGCGGATTATGACACGATCCTCGACGTCACGGGGACCGGCATCATCGGCTATATCGACATCCCGAAAATCAGCGTCCATCTGCCGATCTATCACGGCACAAGCCCCGAAGTCCTGAACGATGCCGTCGGGCATCTCGAAGGCACTGCCTTTCCGGTCGGCGGCGTGAACTGCCATTCCGTGATCTCCGCGCACAGAGGTCTGCCCAGCGCCAAGCTGTTCACCGACCTCGACCGGCTCACCGAGGACGACCGTTTCACGATCTCCGTGCTCGATGAGGTGCTCACCTATGAGGTGGAGACGATCAGCGTGGTGCGTCCGTTTGAAATGAGCGGGCTCCGCCCCGTTGCAGGCAGGGATCTCGTCACGCTGATGACCTGCACGCCCTACGGCATCAACACGCACAGACTGCTCGTGCAGGCACACCGCATCGACACGATGACAGAGGAGGAAGTCGTGCGCAAGGTCCGCATCCCCGCAGATGCCGTTCTGCTGGATGATGCAGATATCCTGCCCGTATTGCTTCTGCCGATCGCCGCGCTGCTGCTGATCTACTGGACATGCAGCAAGAGCGGAAGACATAAGAAGTTTGTTTCAGCCTATACAGTCCGAAAGGCAACCGGCGAAACAGAAAGGAAACGTGATAACCATGCAGAAAAAGAATAGACTTGCAGGATTTGCTTTTGCAGGATTTGCCGGCGCACTGCTCATGCTCCCGCTGACCGCCGCACAGCCGGCAGCCGCCGCGGATGACAAGGCGATTACGCTGACCTGCCGGCAGGATGACACGATCCTCACCGGAATGGAGTGGACGCTCTACCGGATCGGTACGCGGCACGGCGCAGAGATCGAATTTGTGCCGGAACTCTCCGCTTACAGCATGGATCTCGGCGATCTCTCCGCGGACGCGGTCGATACCGCGGCAAAAACGATCGAAAGCTATATCGCAGCGGTGAATCTCCCGCCGGCTGCACAGGGACAGACCGATGCTTCCGGTGAACTGACATTCAGCGGGCTCGGCAACGGGCTCTATCTCGCAGCGGGCAAAACGCTGCAGGTCGGGAATACGATGTATTATCCGACAACGCTGCTGCTGGAGGTCAACAATGCCGGCACCGGACTGAATTATGACGCATATCCGAAATTTTATTATACCGACGTCAGCAGCGAATCCAGACGCTATACCGTCCGGAAGGTCTGGGTGGATGACGACGACAGCGCGCATGCGCGTCCGCAGAATGTCACCGTGGATCTTTACAAGGACGGCGCAATCGCTGATACCGTCACGCTCAGCGCGGAGAATGACTGGGAATACCGCTGGGATACGCTCGACGTGCAGTCGGAATGGCTGGTCGCAGAGCGCGAGATCCCCGTGGATTATGAGGTCATGATCGACTATAACCAGTCGCAGTTCCTGATCCGCAATACCTATCACCATTCGCAGGAGACCGAGGTCACGACCACGCCGCCTGCTGTCACAACCGCTACGACCGCAACAACACCCCCGCCGCAGATCACGACCACTGCACCGGAAAAGCTCGTGCAGACCGGTCAGCTCTGGTGGCCCGTGCTGCCGCTCTCGCTCGGCGGCGTCGTCCTGATCGGCGCAGGCATCTCCATGCGGTCGGGAAAGAAGAAAGATGAAACATAATGCATGGAAGCTGACAGTCCTGCTCGGTGTGCTGATGATCTGCGCAGCGGGCGGACTGTGCGTATACAATGTGCGGGAAAGCCGGCAGGCTGCCGCATTTTCCGATCAGGTCGTGCAGTCGCTGAAACAGGATATCCCCGCGCCCGCGGAAGCACCGGTGCAGGAGCCGGATACAGAGCCGGCGCAGGAGGATCTGTTTGCGCCCTATGCGGAAGCAGAACCGGCGCAGAGCGAACCGCCGCAGGATATCCGGATCGGAAATGACGCATACTGCGGCTATCTGGAGCTGCCCGCGCTGGGGCTGGAGCTGCCGGTCATGAGCGGCTGGAGCTATCCGGCGTTAAAGCGCGCGCCCTGCCGGTACAGCGGAACCGCGCAGGACAACGACCTCATCATTGCGGCGCACAATTATTCGGCGCATTTCGGCAGGATCGGCGATCTGGAAACCGGCGACAGCATCATTTTCACGGATACGGCCGGGCAGGTCTACAACTACACGGTCGCGTTCGCGGAAGTGATCGCGGGCACGGATGTGGATCAGATGTTCAGCGGGCAGGCAACCGACTGGGATCTGACGCTGTTCACCTGTACGCTCAGCGGACAGAGCCGCGTGACGATCCGCGCATATCGGCAGACCGATGAACCGGCGCAGAGCGATGATGCGGAAGAAAACGAAGCCGCGTAAGCAGACAGGCGCCGAACCGGCTGCGCAAACCGCAGATACAGATGTTTTATGCCATAGTATTTCTGATTCGCGTTCAGAGATACTATGGCATTTCTGCCGGTCTTTTTCGGATGCACGGGGATTGACAAAACAGCCGAAATATGCTATACTGTTACGGTAAGCCGGCGTGATGGAATTGGCAGACGTGACGGACTCAAAATCACAAATGTCATTTTTGTTGTCGGCAAAGCCTTGATTTCGGGATTTTTCCGATATTCCGATGTTTTGACGATGGTCTGGTAGAAAATCTTAGCTGTGTCAGGGCTGTTTTCTACCAAACTGTCTACCATTTTTCGGTTGCTTTCCAAATTCGTTCCGCAGATTTGGTTGACATAACGGACTTTTTATCTTGTCCGAAGCGGATAAAATTTCATATTTGCCGGCGTGATGGAATTGGCAGACGTGCGAGACTCAAAATCTCGTGTCCGCGAGGACGTGCGGGTTCGACCCCCGCCGCCGGCACCATTGTAATCGCAGGTTCTTACACGGAGCCTGCGATTTTTTCGTTTTCTTCATCGTCATCGTCGCCGAGGACTCTTGCGATGGTCTCCGCCGAAGAAATCCTTGACGAGTAATCGAGATGGCTGTAAAAATTCGCTGTTACGTTAAATGTTGAGTGTCCGAGCCAATCCTGGATGGCTTTCATGGACTCTCCGTTTGCAAGCAAAAGACTGGCACAACTGTGTCGCAGATCATGGAACCGCAGTTTCCTGAGACCATATTTCTTAATCATGATCTTGAAATGGTCGCTGACGTAGTTCGGCGTGATCAGCTTTCCGAATGCGTCACGGCACACAAAGCCCTCATAGGTTCTGTCAAAGTCAGACCTCAGAAGATTGGAGTACATTTCCTCTTTCTGCTGCTGATCTCTGAGCATCCGCTCAATGTGCGGAATCAGAGGGAGCGTTCTCACACTTGCTTCTGTTTTCAGCGTATTGTCCACGATAATCTCCTCATGACCTGAGCCGTTCCGGCTTGTAACCTTTCGGCAAATTTTGATCGTCTTATTCTCAAAGTCGATCGCATCCCACTTCAGACCGATGACTTCGCTTCTGCGGAGTCCGTAGTAGGCTGCAATATGAACGACAAGCTCCATTCTGTCACCCTTGAACACCTCAAGCAGCTTGTTCAGTTCTTCCTTACTGTAAAAACACGCTTTGTATTTTTCCAGTTTCGGCAGTTCTACCTTGTCGGCAGGATTGGAACTGAGCATATCCATCTTAACGGCATATTTCAATGCCTTGTGGATATTGGCATGATAATGCTTGATTGTATTGCCTGTCAGACCGCTGTTATACAAATCATTGTAAAACTGCTGAATCTGCAAAGGCGTGATCTCACATAAGAGCAGATCAGGGTATTTATCGTTGAAATAGGTGCAGATCTTCTGAATATAGCTAATATAGCCACAATACGTTGTATATGCTATCGTAGGCTTTACGGTTTCGAGCCAATGGTTCAGGAAGTCTGTGAACAGACAATTTCCAGCCCTGATCACAACGCCTTCTGCGAGCTCCTCAGCACTCACGACCGTGCGGTCTGCTCTCTTATGCTTGGCTTTGGTCGCCTTGCCGGAGAGAAAGTTCTCGTAGAATGCACCGACGATCTCCTCGACCTTTGCTGCCAGTGCTTTCTTGGTACACTTTTCGCTCAGACCTGTACTTACCCATTTGCGCCTGCGTTCACCGTTATCGTCCTTGAAATCAAAGACCACATACTGTTTTCCGTTTTTGCTTGTAATGATGTACTTAAAAGGCAGACTTGCTTTCATTTGATATACCTCCTATGCTGAAAGCGGTAGAAAAGTCTGCTGTTGACTACTTCATTGTAGCGCAGTCTGACGGCAAATGCAAGTGATTTCTACCAACTTTATGATTTTTCGGCGCAATGGATATTTCTACCCACTCAGATTTGTGCGCCTTGCAGGATGTAATCTATCACAAAGAGCTTTGCGACCTTGATCGTCCTGTTATCAGGGATGCAAGGAAGTTTATTCTCCTGAACAAGCTGCCGTACCCTTTTCGGGCTGATGCCAAGCATCTGGCTGATGTCCTTTACCCCGACTACCTCGGGATAGTCTCTGTACATTGTCTTGTAAGCCTGGCTGACAGTTATATTTCTATCCATGGTAATACTCCTTTCAGGGCAGAAGAATTCGGAAAACAAACGAATCATGCTTCATATTCTGTTGTCAAGATGCTGTTATAAGCAATCGCTCTCTTGATAAGAGTGACTGCCGCCAAACATAAGCTCGTTTTCTGAGGCTTTCTGTTGGTTTCTGTATACAGTATAGCGCAGATGGCAATGTTTGTCTATTCGATGAAACTACAAAGATTTTCGGACGGTAGACGGAAGTCTTTTGTGGTTCATCCCGTTTTAGTCCGTTAAAGTCCGTTTTTATCCTTCTGTTTTTTCCTAACAACGCATCTACGCAGTTTCCAGATTTTTCCCTATTTGTGCATAATGATGAAACACACGCATTTTGGTAGAACGGAAAATCATAAAAAACCGTATTTGTCACCGATGAATATCTGATTTCCGCTGACATCTGTATACAGTATAGCGCAGAAAGCTATGCTTGTCTATTCGATGAACCTACAAAGATTTTGCCCGTGGTAGAAAAAGTCCCTTTTGTGATATGGCATCTCTCAGTATCTCATCGCAGTGACTGGTATTCTGTGAGCACCCCAAAATGGAAGATAACGGTTTTACGCCATTTTTGCAGCTTGTTTAATATGACGGATTATGAAAAACGGTTAGATATAAGTTTTTTTTGAGAATGAGAAACGCTGTGCTTTCGGGAGCGGTACGAATCATGCTTGCCACAGGCGGTGAAGTGATCTGCAACTTTCTGTGCCTATCTATATTATGAACTATATTTTGGAGAAAATCAAGTTTTCACCGTTCCCGAACGGGAACACTCAACCGTTCAGAAACGACGTATTTTCGCACTTTTATCATATCGACCAACCTTATGTGCTTCTTTCAGCGATTGCGTACAAGGTACGAAATAAGGCGCTTTCGCTTCTCTTTGAATGCGTTGGAGTGCGGCAACTTTACACCAAAATTTCATCATTTTATCACATAATATAACAGCGCCGAGTTTTCAGGCTCGGCGTTTCTTGCTATCGTTGATTATGTTGATTGGAGATGATGATGTCTTCGTACTCCAATAGCTTGATCTTTCTGTCCAATCCGCCGGCGTATCCCGTCAGGCTGCCGTCTGCTCCGATGACTCTGTGACATGGAATGATGATTGCAATCGGATTATGCCCGACAGCACCGCCGACTGCCTGCGCTGACATACGCTGAATGCCTTGTTGCTCTGCGAGGATACCCGCAATCTCGCCATAGGTCATCGTCTGTCCGTAGGGAATGGTGAGGAGCACTTCACAGACTACTTTGCGAAACGGTGTTGTGTGCAGGCTGAGCGGCGGTGTTAACACAGGGACTTTTCCGCTGAAATATGCATCGAGCCAGTTGACGGTCTGCGTGAATACCGGCAGCTCTGCTTCGGTGCTTTCTGCTGCAAGATTATGGGGAAAGTGTTTCTGCCCGTCAAACCATAATCCCGTGAGGGCTTCGCCGTCGCTGGCGAGGGCGATTCCGCCGAGCGGAGAAGCATAGTGATGTATGTAATTCATCACTCCATGACCTTCTCGAATCTGAACATACAGCCGTCATCATCGCTGTCCATATCGGGCTTGCCGCTTTCGTGCGGATCGGGGTGCTTGGGATTGTAGAATTCCACAGCGTGAAAACCGCAGCGGTTGATGTAAAAATGAATGTTTCTTTTCTCAAAATACGGTGTACAGGTCTCCCACACTTTTGTATCTGGATGCAGGCGTTCAATCTCAGACCAGATTGCCTGCCCGATGCCCTTGCTCTGGACACCGACTTTCACAAACAGAAAATCAAGATGATTATGCTGCGTCTGCTCGTTTATCACAATGATCGCTCCGCCGACAATTTCATTGCCAATCACAGCAGCATAAGCAATCGCGCCGTCTGTGTCGAGAGAACGATCAATATCTGATTCGGGAAGTATCTGCATATCGGTCTCGCCGTATTCTGCTTCCGCACCGAGCTGAAAGGCTCTTTGCATCTCTTTTTTGAATTCAGGAAGCTCGTCCTGACGGACAGTTCGCAATGTGAGATTCATCGTATCTTCACGCTCCAATCTTGGCGTAATGGGTTTCTGGAATTATTATAGAACAAAACGATGATAAAGTCAATTGTCTGAGCATCTGATGCAGTGCAAGCCTATCTTCTAAAAAAATGCAGCGGCGGAAAAGCACGGGAGTGCTGAGAGGTCAATCACTTTACACAAGAATCTGAGGGTTGATTTATGCATAAGGGAGAAATATCGGAATCACACCGGAAATATCGCAGATATGCTTTACGATACCCGCTTTTTTTCGGTATATATTTAGGAGAGCATATTCATCATAATGCGCTGATAAATCCTGCAATTGCAGTATGGAGCAAACCGCACAGCGGTTATGCTCCAAAACAGAGAGAAAGCACTGAGCCGAAAGGCTCAGATGCAAACACGCCGCGCAGGGGCGTGAGCTATCCCAGCAAGCTCGGTATCTCCGCATTACAAATTTACAGATTTGAATGCTCCGATACACATCTTGGCAGAGGGTTCCACCCCTACGACCCCGAACAAAAAAGGAGAGAAAAATGAAGAAAAAAGATAACAGAGAACGGGTACTTCAGGTACGGTTAAGTCAGGAAGAATTTGACGCGATTGAGCGCAAATTCAAGAACAGCGGAATGAAGTCAAAAAGCGCATTCGTGAGAGCAATGATCTTCGAGGGACATCTCGTTTATTTCAGTGAGAATGAGCTGAAAGAAATCCATCGGCTTATGAATAATATTGCTTTCAATGTCAATCAGATTGCACGCCGCGCCAACAGCACAGGAAACGTCTATGAAAATGACCTTGCCGACATCAAAGAGATGCTGAATAATATATGGCAGCCGCTGTTGTATTTTCAGTCTCAGCTTTTGCGGCTGAAGCGATAACAGAAGCACTTCCGGTATCAGTCCTGAAAGCGGTGAAAAACAATATGTGCGCGTTGCACTGGACTTACCTTTGAAATTGCTGCGCACTTCACAAAAATGGTTACAATTATTCCGCAGAGCTGGACTTCCGGATATTCAGCGGTTATAATGGAATCACAAACAGAAAACGGAGGTGCTTATTATGCTGAGAATACCCGAACTGGCGATGCCGAAAACACGCAAGGTCACGACCGTTTATAACGGCAAAAAAGAGATGTGGGATGACAGGGAAGAAGCGCAGAATTTCTTCCTCAGACAGATGATGACAACCGAGGGCGAGGAACGTGACCGGGCAGAGTGCATTTACATTCAGCTTATGCACGGGCTGGAGGAATGTTCGGACGAGGACTAATATGCAAAAAAGCGAGCTGTCATCAAGCAACTCGCTTTTTTAATTACACAGCGAAAAATCATTCTAACATAGAGTTTGGCATAAACCATTCTCTGCAATATGTTTCAAACATTCCGCTTGAATTAACTATCGCTTCTGATAGCATATCTATGCTCATTTTTTGTGCATATTGAAAAGCATTTATAGGAACATCTGAAAAGCCTTCATAAACCGTCCCGTTATCCCAATTATCTGTATATCCTAATGTCTGTTGAACAAGTTTGATTGCTAAATCCAAGGTGCAATTATTATTATACATTTGAATTAACATAGAATGGATTTCTTCCAAAAGAAACCAATGTTCTGATTTATTAAACACATCGTAATAGAGATAATGGTTTATAAAGTTCTTTCCTAAATTGATTTTTTCTATAATATCTGTTGTTTTGAAATCCTCTATGTCCGCAAGCATTTCATGAAACATAGAATACAATTTGACTCTCATCCCATACCATTTCAATGCTTCATAGTTTTCTGCTGAAAGTATGTTTTTAATTGGAATATAAATTGTTACTGTATTTTGATCCTTATATGATGAATAGCTAGGGGATAATACATTTTTTATGTAATCGTTAAGACAAATCTGAAATGCCTTTTTATCATTCAAATCTACAACTATAAGCAAAACTGGAAAGGCACTTCCCATTCTTGAAACGAGATTTAATTCATCAACTTCTAATGAATATTTGATTACAGCAATTCTTTTGCCTCTGTCAAAATAATAACCATAATTAGGATTTTTAGTTCCTTTAACCTGCAAAAACAAATGCTCTCCAAGTGTAATACATCTTCCTTCTTCATAATCGAATAATTCAACATCCAGATCAATACCATAATCTGGATTCATAGTTCTAACCACCCATTCAGAAGGAATAATATTATTCTGCAAAAAGCGAACAGCTTCTTCTCCTAAAATATGAGATTCTGCTCTGGTTTTTCCGTTAGCCATTATTTTTCTCCATTTAATACATTCGTTTTAAGTGATTATCGGATTTACGCCTAAAATAACGTGAGCTGATCATCCGTCCATCGCTCCTGCTTTGCCTGATGAATCATCTCGCCTACTTGCAACTCACCAGCCAGGAGCGGTGATTCGGGATTGTGAAGCAGCATATTCCGTCTGACATTCTCCTTGTTGTAGTTGGCATAGCAATACTTGCAGAGATGCCCGCAGGTGTCATACGCTCCGATGTCTGTTCCAAGAACACAGGCACATTCCGCTCTCTGCGACTTCTTTTTCGGCACATTCAGGTGAGAGCCTATCGCAGTTTCAAAGGTTTCCTTTGTCATGCAGCCGCCGCAGTTTACGCCGTAGGGTGCAAGCTCCGTCCCCTCGGCACAAGCCTTGATCGTAATGCCGTAACGGCTGCCGATCTCGGCAAATGCCCTGCCGATGGTAATACGCTCCTGCTGCGTGACTGTCCGCGCCTGCGGAAAGTTTCGCCTGACCTTTTCGTAGAGGTCAATATAGCTGATCACGCACACATGGGTATAGCCCGAAAGCGTGCTGCACATCTGCTCAAAATCGCTGATATGCCGTTCAAGCGTGTATGTATCGTCAATGAAAATCGGATCATACCGCCACCCCACACAGTCTGCACCGAGCGTTTCCGACAGCTTGATAAATACCTGCATAACAGTTTCTTTCGGCGGAACGTTCGGCTCAATATCTGTTCCGTAGGGCGTGATCGTAACAAACCAATACTGATGATACACTTTCAATTCATCGAGGTATTTCAGCATCGGCGCAGGATTCTTGGTGCAGAACGCAAGGCAGTCCACTACATCAGGATTCAGCTCATAGCGTGTGATCCAGTCGGGACGGTAAGGATTGCGCACCAGCACAAAGCCTGCCCGTATCCTGTTCATCAGCCATTCGGAGTAAAAAGCAGGAATATCTGTCCGCATTCCTGTGTTGATGATCATGTCTCTCACCATCCTTCCTGTTCTCAATATAATGGGCAAGTTCACTCGATGTGCAGCTTGCTATTTATGCTTTTTTCTGTATTCCTCTAATGCTGTCAGAAACAGCTTATTGACGCTCATCTCCTGTGATTGAGCGTATTTTTTTATATCATCACGCTTTCCCTTTGGGACATTGACACGAATATAGTCATAATGCCCTTTGAGGTATTCGGCTGTAGTTGGTGTTTTTCGTTCATTCTGCCTTTTCCTGGCACAGTCCTTGCAGCATTTCTGCGAGCCGGATGTAACAAGATAAGGCTTACGACACACAGGGCAGATCTGCTCGCTGCCGACTGCGATAGAGATACCTGCTTTTTTCTTTTCTGCATATTTCCTGTTTCGGATGACCTGTGCTTTGTCACGGCACAGTACGCAGTATTTTGCCCTGTTGGAGCTGGTCTGAAATTCTGCTCCGCAAATATCGCATTTTCGGATAAACATACCGATCCTCTCCTGCCTTCCATATATCATTTATTATATCAAAAACAAGGTGTAAAGTCAATCATAATAAATAACATGGTTAATTGTTTCAATTTATCAGTAACGAACTTGCTTTTATTTGTCAAATTATGCTTGACATAAGGTGTAATATGATATATAATAACATCACAGCAACGCCGGCTTAGCTAAATAAACAAGGAGGACAACATCATCATGACAGATTCCAATCCAGTCTGCATGGATCATAACCGATTTCGGAAAATACGTCTGATTGCAGATCATTATTGCATTGCTTCCGAAAGTGACAGCGCAACAGAAATCTTTGACTGCATAGCCTGGAATAAAAACCTCAGTGCCAATAACTGCTTTGTTCCGGGCGATGTGATCGCCTTAACAGGAGAGTATCACAAAACAGGTAAGCGCAGAAAATCAATATCCGTAACATTGCAGATACAAAACATCTACATCGAGGGCGAAAAATCCGCTAATGCTTACCCAACATATTATCCCAACTATAGGGCATCAAAGAAGAAACTGGCAAATAAACCTCATTCCAAGAAGGCAAAGCCAAGCAAACCTGAGAAAAAGCAAAGATATTTCGTGTATGTCGGCGACACGAAAAAAGCCGGGTAAACATCCGATTATCTTTTACAATCACTCGTTAACCCTCAAAACCCAAACGAAAGGATCATTTCAATGTTAAAGACTATCATCACACAGAACGGAGACATTATCAACCTCAACAGTCTGTTTGCGATTTTTATCGACTGCTCTGTCGATGCCGAAACGCACAAAGAGTGCTTTGAACTGGATGCGATCGGAGCGATGGGACATACATTTGCAATCGGAACATATCCCGATGCAGCCTCCGCTGTCAACGCCAAAGCCGATATTATTCGCTGGCTCCAGAACGAAGCATATTCAACATTCGATCTCACCGCTGCCTGACAATGTTGTGAAAGCGGGCAAGGTGCTGTTAGTTCAGATCAGTGGCTTGCATTTACGCTTTGATATATAAAGCATACAGGTGGTACTTTGTCCATTTTCGCTCCTGTTGCTTGACTTTTCCAAAAGAGCTTTGCTGCGGCAAGGCTCTTTTTGCATGAAAAACCAACTTTGAATCCACTGGATTCAAAGTTGGTTTCACATATCGTTTATTCCACGAAAATATTGACGAAACCTTCCTTTTGTGCTATACTAATATTATGGAGTAGTATATCCACATGAAAAGGCAAGCTGATGAGAGGGCGATACAAATGAAACTGTTAGATAGAGTTGTAGAGAGTACAACTGAATATATCGAGACGATGCCGAAGGCGATGCGCAAGAAATACGGGCAATTCTTCACAAGCAAGGAAACCGCCGTATTCATGGCAAGTCTTTTTGATATTTCTGATGATAACAAAACAATTTCGATTCTTGATCCGGGTGCGGGTTCAGGAATACTTTCTATTGCCTTATTGGAACGGATTAATGACCATCCGATTGAAGCTGTAAAACTGGTATGTTACGAAAACGATGA
Source organism: Oscillospiraceae bacterium (assembly GCA_017523995.1). Next base: position 40,031 of record JAFWUX010000152.1, read on the forward strand.
AAAGATTATTCCTATATTAAAAGACAACATCGAATACGCCAAGCAAAATGTGTCATTTCAGTTGACATATGAAATCAGAGACAAAAACTACATATTGGACAATGAAATAGATTATAACTGTATGCTCGGAGCTGATCCCGATCCATATAGATTCGATATTGTCATCGGAAATCCACCTTACAAAAAAATCCCCAAAGACTCTGTCGAAGCTCACGCAATGCCTGATATATGCTACGGCGCTCCGAATCTGTATTTCCTTTTTATGGAAATGGCTCTTTTCAACTTGAAGAACAATTCGGAAATGGTATTCATCATCCCTCGTTCCTGGACATCGGGAGCTTACTTCAATGCTTTCAGGCAGAAGTTGTTTAGTGAGAGTATCATCGAGCATATGCATCTGTTTGTCAGCAGAGATAAGGTTTTCGAGAATGAAAGCGTATTGCAGGAAACGATGATAGTTAAGCTCCGAAAAACTTGTCACAAGCCCGAACACATTACCATTACCACCACTAACAGCAACAAAGATTTCTCCAAGATAACCTCTTTCCAAGCTCCATATGATACGGTTGTATGCGGTAAGGATAAGTATGTGTATCTTGTTACAAACGCTGAAGAGGTTGAAACGCTTCGGCAGCTTAATCAATGGGACGATACTTTACCGTCGTTGGGGTTAAAAATGAAAACGGGACTAACCGTTGATTTCAGAAATCGAGAAGCTCTCCGAGATAACGCCGAGGATACTGCTGTTCCGCTGTTTTATTCTCAGCATATCCAGTCGGGAAAGGTTATCTTTCCTATAGGAAAAGAAAACGAGTATTTAGTTACTGAGCAGTCAGGATTATTGCAGAAAAACGCCAATTACCTATTTGTAAAGCGTTTTACTGCAAAAGAAGAACATCGCAGACTACAGTGCGGCGTTTACCTTTCGAGGAAGTACCCGAACTATAAGCAGATCAGCACGCAGAATAAGATAAACTTTATAGACGGGCTGAAAGGTCTGTCGGAGTGTGTTGTGTATGGTCTGTATGTACTCTTCAATTCTACGATGTATGATAGTTATTACAGAATACTGAATGGTTCAACACAGGTCAACTCGACCGAGGTGAATTCTATGCCCGTTCCCCCTATGAGTACAATTGAATCTATGGGGAAAGAGCTTATCGCCAAGAGAGATATGTCCGAGGAATCGTGTGATATGATATTAAGGAGCTACTTATGAGCAAGATAGAAGAAGCAAGAGCAATATTGAAAGAACTGAATGTCCCAAGCAAACAGCAGGCTGACCTTTGCTGTTATGTGCTTCTCGCTATGGCAGATATAAAAGAAAACAGCAATTGGGTAGATGCCACAAATAAGTGGATTCGTATTCACGATGTTCTGACATTCACTAAAGACAACTACTACGTCACATATGCCGAAAATAGTAGAGAAACATTTCGCAAGCAGGCTATGCATCACTTCCGCAATGCCGCTTTTATTGAGGATAATGGTAAAGCTACCAATAGCCCGAATTATCGTTACAGGCTGACAGAGGAAATGCTTGATCTTATCAGAAGCTACGGATCTGATAAGTGGGCTGACAAAAAAGAACAATTCTTATCTGCTCATGAAAGCTTGATAAGTATGTATGAATCAAAACGCAGTATGCTGAAAATGCCTGTAAATATCAACGGCGACAGCTTTTCATTCTCTCCGGGTAAGCACAACGAGCTTCAAAAAGCTATCATCGAGGAGTTTGCTCCGAGATTTGCTCCAAACTCAGAATGCCTTTATGTAGGTGATACCATAGAGAAAGACCTTGTAAAGAACGTTGATAAGCTCCGTGAACTTGGATTTGAGATCACTCTGCATGATAAAATGCCTGATGTAGTGCTATATCGTGCTGATAAGCAGTGGATATACTTTGTGGAGTCGGTTACCTCCGTCGGTCCGATGGATCCGAAACGCATAAAGGAAATCGAAGAAATGACTGCCAATGTTACGGCAGGAAAGATATATGTGACAGCATTCCTCAATTTCAAGACATTCAAGCAGTTCTCTGAAAGCCTTGCGTGGGAGACAGAAGTCTGGATTGCTGATATGCCCGATCATATGATACATCTTAATGGAGATAAGTTCCTCGGCCCGAGGAAGTAAATCATTATAGGGGGGAATGGATTTGAGTGCTGTAAATCTCTACAAAATTGATAATGACAAATCTCGTGAGTTTTATAAGTCCTTAAAGGAGAAAATGGAAGAGATTGAAACAATTGAATGCGACAAGTCAACAGAAGAAGAATCTCACATTTTTAGTTGTACTCTATATTTATCTATCCCTGATGAAGAGAAGTCTATAGCTTGGAATTGGCTGCTTCGAGAGTTTAATGCGGAATCAATAAATACCGTATCATCTCCAAAGGCTGTCTTAGTTATTGAACATAATTATGAAACTATCTATGCAATAACCTTTGGTCACGCCTTCTTTCTTGTTGATAAGTATTGTGATCGAGATTTTGGATTTGCATTTGGTAGAAAGCGTGAATATGAAGAAATAAAAACGACCACGTTAACAACACCTGGACTCCGCCGCAATAAGGTCGTTAATACATATATAAATTATAGCGAATTGGAATTTGAAAGCGGAGAGTCCTTTGCCAAACTGAAAGCAAAAGAAATATTACCAAATGGATTTAGCTTGTATAAGCCATCGCTTGAAATTGGAACCTCTATTCGTTTTAATACAGATAGTGATTCTTTAGATAGGATGATTGAATTAATCTGCCATGTGGAGAATGCATTAAAGAATCCAGAAGATAAATGCAAGATTCCAGTGTTTAGTAAAATCACTGATAAAGAGCATATTGCGGAGTTGGAGAAAAAACTTCGAGATCAAATACGACAAGGACAAGCTGTAATTAACATCTCTGAGCTTGATATCATTGGCGTGACCGAAGTTTTCAACAACAATGATGGTGCTTTCATGTTGAAATACAAACGGCATGAAAAAGAAATATCTGTATTAAACGCTGAATCAATCCGTGAATTTTGTGAAGAAAATAGTATTGATTTTGATAGTAATGTACTTGATATAAGAGTTGTTAGTTTCTACAACGGAGAATCTATAGAAACTCGATTAGTACATGACATGATCGATTATATTATTGATGAGGAACAGATTCTCCTATCAAAGGGAGTATGGTATAAATACAATGATGATTATCTTGAATACCTGAGAGACTCTCTTGCTGAGATTGAAACCATATATGATAGACAATTTGATTTTTCAGAATCAATTCATGATAGATATATCGAAGATTTATTTAATGCTGAAAAACACAATCCTCAATATGCAGGATTAAATGACGCACAAATCAAAAAGAAAATAAAGAATAAACACTATGCTGAGAGAGCATTTAATGAGTTGAGGAGTCGTAATGATGGATTTATTTGCTATGATCGTGAATTAAAAGAAGTTGGAAAAGAACGCATAGAAGTAATGGATCTGTATAAAGACGGTTTCATGTATGCAGTAAAAATAGGTAACTCATCCTCAAAACTATGTTATGTAGTAGATCAGTCATTAACAGCATTAAAGCTATATAAGAAGGGTTTACTTCCTGGAACACCAACAATCACTACTGTAGCGATTTGGCTTATCTTAGAAACAGATTCACATATTGAGGATAGTAATGGTGTTCCTGTGCTTGATAAACTCAAAATGTTAATGCTTAAAAACAGATTAGATCAATGGAAAAAAGCAGTACGACTTATGGGGTTAAAACCGATTATTTTTATAAATTACAGAAATTGAATAGGGTGATATTATGCCGAGAGGAAAAAACATAAATCTCTTCCTAATGGACGGAGATGCAAGTGGACGTATCAAATGTACTCTCGCCAACTGGACAGGCGTGGCATATAAGATTCCACGCACCGAAATCGAAAAATGCAAGAACCGTGAAGATCTTAAATGGAGTGGCGTTTACTTCCTTTTTGGTGTATCTGATGACACTGGGGATAACATTGCTTATATAGGACAGGCAGGTATCAGGAAGAACGGAGAAGGCATTCTCTACCGCCTTATGGAGCATAAGCGTAATCCTGATAAGGACTACTGGACGGAAGCTGTCGTGTTTACTACCTCAAACAACTCATTCGGTCCGACAGAGATTAGTTATCTGGAGAATAAATTCTGTAACCTTGCTATAGAAGCAAACAGATATATCGTTAAGAACGGAAATGACCCTTCCCCTGGACATATCACGGAAGAGAAGGAAAGCGAACTCGAAGAGTTCGTGGACTATGCCAAACTAATCATGGGAACGCTCGGTCATAAGATATTTGTTCCTCTGAATAAGACTGCACCTGCTGTTGAAGATTCTACAGATACTGCTTCGGAGGAGATAGAACTTTTCTTCACTCGTACAATCAAGAAGATAAACTTTTCTGTTGAAGCATCTGCCAAGCAGACCGCAGAAGGATTTGTCGTTCTGAAAGGAAGTAAGATCGCGCCAAGCAGCGGTACTGATGATACTATATCGTCCGGCAACCGAAAAAAGCGTGAAGAATGTAAAGTCATCGACAATATACTACAGGAAGATGTGTTGTTCACCAGCCCCTCCAGTGCAGCTGAATTTGTTACAGGGAAAAGCTGTAACGGATGGGTGTCATGGAAGACTAAGGACGGTAAAACGCTACATGATTTAGAAGATCAAGTATAAGAGAACATTCGCCTGTAAGACAATTATTCACTTGTTCCCCAACTTGTGGAGCAATTTGCGATAAGTTTTCTATCCCCCAAAATCAATCATATTTCAACTTTGGGGAATAGAATTACAGCCCGAAGTCCCTTTTTACCGCATAATCAACACTTCTGTCCTCGGCTTTCTCTCGGAAGCTCTTGCCGTTGGCTTCGTTGAACAGGGTGCTGATCAGGTACTTCTCGTAATTACGGACGTTATCCGTCTGCTTCATCTGCTCAATGGCATTTTCAAGGCAGATCCGGTCAACCCTGAGCATTGCAGCCTTGATGACCTCTCTGGGGAACTCCTGACCGCAGATATGCTCTGTTTTCTTTCGGGAGCAGATTGCCCTGACGATCATCTGAACGATCTCGTCCAGTTCTTCCACGGACATATAGCCGTTCGATTCCTCAGCCCACAGAGCATAGTCGCTGTAGTCGATATTGGACTTCACGACCTCGGTATATATCTGCTTCTCACGGATATATCCGTCCATCTGTCCGTCTGCGGCAGCAGATTGATCGATTGATTCTTGATCTCTTGATATTTCTTTTTTTGATTTTTCTTTTCTTGATATTATATTATCGTTCGGCTTTTCAAGATGTGACTGACCTTGATTTAGGTTTTCCGTATCAAGGTTTTCAGCATCTTGAGAACCCGTATCTTGCCGAGCTGAATTCTCCGGTTTTTCAACATCGGAGCTGTCAGGCTCATACGGCTCGTCGTAGATGTAGTAGATCCAGTCAGTGATCTTGCCGTCAACATACTGGCGTTCTCTTCGGAGATAGCCGAGTGCCTCGAGTTTTTTCAGAGCGCTGGAAATCTTTGTCACGCCGTCAGGCATGATCGAAGCAAAGCCGCGGATCGAAAAGTTCCAGTCCTCAGCCATCGACATCATCGTGCAGTACAGTCCGCGCTCGCTGCTTCCTAGACGGGTATCCCGCAGGGCAGTATTGCTGATGATCGTAAAGTCCTTTGTCATTCTCTTTCGTAATTTTGGCATAGTGATACCTCTCGTTTTGGTTGTTTCAGGGTAATAAAAAACGGATAGTGCTCCAAAATATGAAGCACTATCCGCATCGAAAAATGTTTGTCAACAGCTTTTCTACCATGGTTATAATGTCTTCTACCAAGGGTAGGAAGACTGCTGTCCTACCAAATCATCTACCAAAACGATCTTTTTCCCGATTATTTCATATCTTCGCATTATCGCCGGTTTTCGTGTCTTATGCCTTGTAAAACAACGTAAATTCGGGAATAGAAAGCAACACAGAATAACAGAAAACTGTTCAAAACGAAGTGAACTGGAATACTCAAAATCCGTTGGTAGCGATACCGTGCGGGTTCGACCCCCGCCGCCGGCATTCACAAAAAAATGCCTGCACAGCAATGTGCGGGCATTTTCTGTTTCCGTATATCAGCTTTGTTTTGACGCTGCTGCAAGCGCGGCGATCTTCTGCCGGAGCGCCGCATAGCCCGCTTCCGGATCGTCGATATCCAGAACCGTCTGCTCCATCGGGCAGATGCCGTCGCCCTTGCGGTTGATGATCTTTTCGGTCAGCACATCGCAGGTGCAGGGGATGCCGTGCGCGGTCAGATACGCCCTGCCGCTCTCGGACATCGTTTTTCCGTGGACACTGACCACGCCTGCCTTCACGAACAACATCGCGGCAGCCTTTCCGACGATCAGATCCGCCGCAGAAAATCCGCGCAGATCCGTCTGTTCCGCGAGCAGCTGCATGACCGGTGCAATGCCTCTGCCGTCCCTTGCGATGATCTCCCCGTTCCGGCACAGGCAGACCGAATGCCCTTCCAGATGCCGGATCGCCGTTTCGAGATCAGTCATGCTGTTCATCCCGCATCAGGACGGTGCGCAGTGCGATGATGATGAGCGGCACGAGAACCGCCTGCACTGCGATGCCGGCGAAACCGGTTCTGATCTGTCCCCAGATCATCGCGGGCGTAAAAGCGGTGAAATGCTGCGTCAGCGCGACGAGTCCGAAGAATGCGCCTCTGCCGATGATCTGCGCGAGGATGACTGCCGGAAACGCCCAGAGACCGTTCTCCGCGATCTTCTTTGTGAACAGTCCCGAAACGAGCGCAAAGACCGCGAGCTCCGCTGCCATGAACGGCAGGCGCGCAGCCGGCGGCATCGGATTGCCGATCGCCGAGGTCAGCAGAAAGCTCACGACCGGCGAGAGCACACCGACGGCAAGCCCCCATTTCGCGCCGAGCAGGCATCCGCCGATCAGCACCGGCAGATACATCGGCAGCCACTTGACGCCGCCGGGCTGTCCGAGTGCGAGATGCACAAGCTGCGGCAGGACAACGGCAAGCGCGATGAGCCCCGCAGAGACAAGGGTTTTGCAGGCGATCTTTCTGCCTGCTGCGACATTGCGGTAGGTGAGTGCTTGTTCAAACATGGAAATCCCTCCTGAATCTGAAATGGTTCAGCTGCGCGGAAGCAGCCCGTTTTTTTTGCGGATACCAATGTTGTCATGCGGCAGATTCTGCCGGTTATGTTTATTGTAGCACAAAACCGTCCGGAAATCAAGACGTCAGCCGTGATTCTGAAGCGTTCCGGCAGCATCATGCGCAGCTTTCAGGGCGCGCGGTTTATAGCCGCATCATAAAATTCTAAGAATTGTGCAAACAGATCTTCATCCAACCGGTTGCTCCACTTTTCGCGATCGAGATGTTCGGTGATATAATTCGCCTTATCCTCCTGAAATCTTCCCTGATTCTCCTCAGCGCGATAGTCATAATCCAGTGTTTCGAGCCATTTGTCAAACGACGCATTGAACGCATCTTTATAGGTGTTATCCGGATCGTTGAACACCTCATTATGACCTCTGTCCTCAAATCTGATGAAGGTAAAACGCGGATCGTCCTTGTATTTCGCATAATACTGATCGTATCCGTATTCAATGCCGATCACATTGTCGTCTGCGCTGTGCAGGATCAGGACGGACGCATCGCTGTTTGCAAAGCCGTCCATTGCAGAATTTACTGCATATTTCCCATACTTGAAGCGCTCGTAGATCCTGATAAACGGCGTCATCGCATAGATCACATTTCCTGCCTGAGACTTGCCGCCTGATTCAAACATATCCGAAGACCTGTTAAAGCCCGAACATGCAATGACAGCTTTGACTTCGGGGTGATCATTCAGAACATTACACACACTGTATCCGCCCCAGCTGTGACCGAAAAGCGTGATCGGAAGCTCCGGAATCTCATGATTCTCTTCGACAAAGGAGATCGCATGGTCAAGATCAATGACGCCCTGCGGAACACCGCCGACACCCGCACCTTCACTCTTGTCACAACCGGTCGCATCGTAGGCGAACACATAATACCCGTTCGCTGCAAAATAATCTGCAACGTCCATATAGGAATTGTGTCCGCCGCCAAATCCGTGCGCGAGGATCACGATGCCGTGCTGATCGTTGCCGGCGCTGTACAGATACCCTGCCAGCATTTGTCCCCGGTCAGAGGAAAACGTATATTCCCTGCACGCCAGCCCGTCAAAATCCTCTGTCCGGAGCATCAGCGGTTCATAGCTTTCCCCGCGGACATTGAAATTCTCATTGTACATCATCACACAAAATGCCCACCAGCCGATGATCAGGAGTACGATCACGCTCAGGAGAACGATCACTGCGATTTTCTTTTTGGATCTTGCTTTTTTCATCATATGATCTCCTTAAATGAAATGAATGACGTTCTGTTCATTCCGATTGATTATCACAACAATTATAGCACAGCCTCTCCGCACTGTCAACCGAAACGCCGCCGTACCTCTGACCTAGCATCAGAAATACGGCGGCGTAAGCTTCTGTATTTGCATTTGCGCAGCTTTTTCAGCGATGCGCTGCTTCATGCTTCTCGTTGCCCGTGCGGACGGTCATTCCGCTTTCCATGTCAGGACATAGACCGCGGAGACATAGCCGCTCTGCCATGTGCCGTTCAGGAACACGCTGACCGGACACCAAACGCCGGAGCTGTCGGGATCATAGCCGCTGTCCACGCTGACGAATGTGCCTGCCGGAAGCGATGCGATGATATTGGACGCCATGCTCATGCCGGCGCGGAGATAGACCACATCGGAATTTGCCGCGATGACGCCGTACATGCCGCCGGACTGCAGCGCAAAGTCATTGTTATAGCTGCCGGCTCTGCTGCGGATCGCAGCGATATCGCCCTGCGAATTTGCCGCAAGTGCGGGATAGAGCTCCGGATCGCCTGCCGGAATGCCGATCGCCTGCAATGCAAGGTCGATGCCGGCATCGAGCTCTGCGGGCATTGCATAGAGCGATTCGGTATCGCCTGTGCCGTTCAGCAGCTCGGACTGTGCGCCGGATGCATTTTTCTTATAGACATGATATTCCGCCTTATAAGCGCCTTCCTCGCCGGAGTACTGGATCCGTGTCCAGATATTGTCACCGGATTCGGGATTGAACGCGCCGAAGACCTTATGATTGCTGCCCTCGCTGTCATAGAACACGAAGCTGCCGCCGTTTTCGCACTTGCGGAAGTTGAAGCCGGCATCGGTCTGCCACGGGTTCTCATTGCCGTCGCCGGTACCGCCGAGCAGCAGTGCCTTGACGCTCTGGTCGGTCTGCACGACGCCGCGGTAGCCGCTCTCTCTGTTTCCGAGGATGACCGTCGGCTGTCCGCTGCCGGCAGGCTCGGCGTAGTAAGCCTCGCCGCCCTGTGCGCCCGCGCCGAGATAGGCTGCGAGCAGCTGGTTATAGAGGATCTGTGCGCCGGAAGGCGGATTGGGTGCAGGCGTCGGCGGCGGTGTCGTCTGCGGCGCCTGTGTCACGGTCTGCGTATGCGTTGTCTGCTTTGCCGTTGTGCTGCTGGTCGCAGGCGCGGCATGCGTTGTCTTTGCGATCGAGGCGGTCGCCTTTGCGGTCGTGGTATGCGCTGCCTGCTGGGTATGCGTCGTTGCGGGCGCAGCAGGCTTTTTGGTGGTCGCAGCGGGCTTGGTTGTCAGCTTGACAAAGTTCGCCGTCTGCGGAATGAGCTTTCTTGTCGTGGTGACCGTCACGCCGTCCGAGGTGGTGGTCACGCCGGTCGTCGCTTTGGTGGAAAGCGGCTCCGTCAGGTAATCCTCCCACATACCGGAGACCGGTGCGGTCGTTTCCGGCGCACTGTTCACCTGTGTGATCTCAAACTGCGAGGTCTGCTCGATCGTGTCAGCCTCGCCCATGCGGTCCTTCAGCAGCAGGACGGTCCATGTCACCAGAACGGCACAGAGCGCAAGCGCGCCCGTCATCATGATAAGCTGTTTCTTCTGCTTCGACTGATCAGACTGATTGTTCTGCTTTCCGGCGTTTTGCATGCTGCATGCTCCTTTCTCCGATCCGATACCGGATATAGTACTTCTATTGTTATCATACCAGAAAAATTGAAAAAAAGAAAGCTTCGGCGGCATTTTCTGTCGGAGTGTACAAAATCCGATTATTCAGCGCTTATTTTCTGACTGTATGCACATGCTTTTTCCGGTCCCTTCCGAAAAAAAGCAGCCCAAAACCGGATATTCAGGCGGTTTTGGGCTCAAGGCAAAAGGAAGTATTAAGGAAGTATTACAATATAGAGGATGTCAAATGTAAATTCCGGCGCGGCATTATTTGTCGCGGATCGCGTCGATCGGACGCTTGGAAGCGATGCGGTGCACCGGAAGGAAGCTTGCGACCGCAGCGATCAGCAGGCTGAGCACCAGCAGGAGCAAAATCTGACGGGCGCCGAAATGGAGCAGCGTCACCAGAATGCCGACCTTTTTGCGGACGACGTAATTGATGATGAACACCGCCGCCGCACAAAGCCCTGCCGAGAGCACGAAGTTGATCATTGCGATGATAAAGCTTTCCGAGAAGAAGATGCGGAACACATCCGCCGAGCGCGAGCCGATCGCGCGGAGAATGCCGATCTCCTGCCGTTTGTAGTGGATACTGGTCGTGATGAAGTTTGCCATGAGCAGTGCTGCAAACACGGCAAATCCGACGCCGATCCAGAAGAATACCTTCGAGATTATTTTCAGTGCGGAATTGATGTTGTCGAGTTCATAGGTGACGGCATTGTTCATCTCATAGCGCACGGAAACATCCTTGCCATCGCGGTAGCAGTAGCGCACGAAGGTTTCGAGCGAAGCTCTGTCCGCCGGCATCGGGCCGACTGCGCTGTCGTAAACGCCGTCCGTATCGGTGATGATGATATCGGCATATTTCTTCGGAAGCACCATTGCCAGATGATAGGCGCTTTCCGGCTTGACGCAGCCGACGATCTTGATGCCCTTGTCCTCATAATGCTGATAGTTGCCGTATTCATCGGTGAAGCCGTAGTAGATCATCCACTTGCCGCTGTCCGCAGCACTGAGGATCGTTTTCAGGTTCTCCTTCGTCAGTTCTTCATCACCGGCATTGATCCGGTTGACGAGCTTCTGCTCGTCGGTCTCGCCGTATTCTCCGCTGATATTGAAATCATTGAGCGAAATGACGATCTCATCGTCCGCAAGCGTATCCTTTTCGCCGTCCAGCCAGAGGATATCCTCTTTCGGGATAAACTCCATTGTGGTGTAGCAGTTGGGATAGCAGCCCACCCAGAGATTCCGCATGTCGCAGCTGACCGACAGATGCGAGTTCATGCCGCCCTCAAAGACACGCGGCTGGTTTTCGATCATTTCCGCGACCTTGCCCGGACCGACCATTGCAGCACCGGTCAGGCTGTAATTCGTGGTGATCTCCATTTCGCGGTTGAGCAGATAAGCCACCAGCTCATCTGCCGTCGAAGCGCTCGCATTGGTCTCGGCGAGCTTCTGATAGCGGCTGGAATCGTAGCCGGTATCAATGATGCCGGTCACGGTATAATCCACGTCCATCAGGCGGATGACCTTGCCGACCATTTCCAGCGGCGAGGTGATCTTCTGATATTTCATCGAAAAATGCTCGTCATTGCGTTCTTTTTCGGTCAGCGGGGCATGATAGCCGCCCTTGATAAAGGTATCGCACATTGCCGCACTGACCGCGATTTCATTCTTGCTGCCGTCCGGAAGCTTGCCGAACGCCAGCTTGAAGTTCAGGTTGTCGAGCGTTTCCTGTGTGATCTCGGAGAAGCCGCAGAAATGCGTCATATAAGGACTAAATTCGCCCTGCACGTCCTCCTCATTGAGACTGTACTGCTGATCGAACCGCAGATCGGCAGCCGGCGGCAGATACAGACCTGCTGCCTCAATGCCGGTTTCCGTGCGGAACGCCTCCAGTTCATCGGGAGAGATCTTGTTGCCGTAGGTAGACCACCATTCGTCGATGCCGATACCCATTTTGGTCGCTTTGTTGACCGACACATAATTGAGTCCGCTGTCGATCAGCGAATCGGTGCAGGTACGGATGTGGTTATAGGAGCCGAAGGTATCGACCAGCGCAAACAGCGTGAATGCTGCGACCGAAAGCAAAATCGTCATGACCAGCCGGAAACGCTTGTGTTTCAGGCTGCTCGCACCGATTTTGAATGCGCTTTTCATCGGCAGAACGGATTTGATGAGGTGGAAATCGGAGCCATCCTGCACGGGGATCGAATCGGTATCGGTATCCGCGAACCGCTGCGACTTGCTCGGCAGCATGACCGAAGCGCCCGTGCGCAGCTGATCGAGGTAATTGTTGATCTGGATGCGGTCTTCTTCCGTCAGATGATAGTCCGGCGGGATCTCAATGCTGGACGAGCGGAACACGAGCGTTTTCTCCGCTGCTTCCGCTCCCGCATCATGCACCGCTTCGACATCGCGGATGACCTTGCCGTCCGCCAGCTCAATGATCCGGTCGGCGTACTGCTCGGCATATTCGCGGTCGTGCGAAACAATGATGACAAGCTTTTCCGCAGAAAGCTTTTTGAGGGTATCGAGCACCTGTCTGCCCGTATTGGAATCGAGCGCGCCGGTCGGCTCATCCGCCATGATGATCTCCGGATTCTTGACCAGTGCGCGCGCGATCGCAACGCGCTGCTTCTGACCGCCGGAAAGCTCATTCGGCTTGCGGTCGCCGAAGCCTTCGAGATCGACCGCCTGCAAAATGCGGTTCAGTTCCTCGTCGGTCGCGGTTTTGCCCTGCAATTCCAGTGCCAGCGCGATATTTGCGCCGACGGTAAATTCTTCCAGCACATTGTATTCCTGAAAGATGAAGCCGACATACGTATTGCGGTAGCTGTCGAACCGCTGCTGCGTAAAATCCTTCGAGGAGATGCCCTTTATGATGATCTCGCCGTCATCGTACTGATCAAGTCCGCCGAGCAGGTTGAGCATCGTGGATTTACCGGAGCCGGATTTTCCGAGCAGAAAGACCATGCCCTTTTCCGGAAACCGGAGCGAAACATGATCGACCGCGAGTACCGGAACACCTTTTTTCGGTTTGTAGGTCTTACATAGGTTTTTGGTTTCGAGCATGACTGTGTTCCTTTCTCTGTATCCTTCTTCGGTGATGTGCGGATGCCCCGGCAAATGCCTGAAACCAGCCGTTTCAGATTTTCATCAGCGCATCCGCATCACGTGTTCTGAATGCAACTTTATTATAGCAGAACATTTATGAAGAAACAAGAGGGCAATTGATTAAGATTTCCTAAAGGTGCGCTGCGCGTTTTGTTTCCAAATTGTAAGCATATTGTTGAAAATTTCGATTGAAAAAAAGATTCCTCTGTGCTATAATAGAAAAAAATATCCAGCCCGAATGCACGCAGAATGACTGAAATCACTGACAGCTCACACATGCAGCAAGCCGGTGCATCCGCATGCACCGAAGAAAGGAAGGCTACGCATGGATCATTTGGATATTTTCCGCGCAATGGTCGCGGACTTTCAGAACGATTTGCAGGAATATCTCCGCGGCGATGCCGCGCCGTATCTTTATCTGAATCCGGTCTATGAAGCAGGGACCGCACCGGACGGCACGCCGCTGAAAAACGACATGAAATTTGTCGAAAGCGAGCGTTACCGCGCCCGTCTTTGCTATGCGCTTGCATACGGCACGGAGCCGGTTCCCGACCGGCATGCGGTGCTGCGCGGGCTTTTTGAAGCGGAATGCACCGCGCGGGAAAATGACCGCTTCGAGGGCACGAGCTATGTGCTCTGGATGCTTTCGGCAATGCTGCTGGAATATGAGCAGCCGGATTCCCCGCTGTTTGCGCGCGCAAAGAACGCGAATGATGGCTGCCGCCGCGATTACGAGCCGGAAGAATGCCGGATCGAGCCGCCGGAAGATCTGACATTGATCCACTGCATGTGTGCAGCGGATCTCACCGGCATGCGGTCTTATCTCTGCACGCTGGCGGATCTGGCGAAGCAGCAGATTTCCGATCCGGTTTGCGCGATGCTGCTGAAAGAATATGCGCCGGTGACGGGCAGACCTGCCGACCGTGCGCTTGCAGTGCATGCGATCTATGATGCGGCATTTGCCGAAGAAAAGGAACCGGCATTGCCGCAGCTGCTTGCCGCGGCAGATCTGGTCGCGCTGCTTTCCGATGAGAACAAGCCCGAAGAAGCTGCAGAAGCGTATCTCCGGCATGCGGCTTGCTGGACATATTATCCGCCGACGGGCGTTCAAAGCGGCGCCGCACTGATCGCAGCGCATCCGCAGACCGCAGAGCGCATCCGCACCATGCTGTATCTGCTGGTTGAAGCAAATCCGCAGGAGATCCGGCTGCAGGATTTTGCGCCGCTGATCGCGGATACAGAGCAGTCCGGCGATGCAGATTTCGCAGAATTTCTCCGTCAGGCACAGGAGCAGGCAGCCGATGCGCGTCTTGATTCGGAAGAATAAAGGCATCCGTCCGGATCGCATCCGGTGAGATGAGACCGCATATCAATTTACAGAAAAACGCCCCGAAGCGCAGTTCAAAAGCACTTCGGGGCAGTTTTTGTCATAACGGGATCCAAAGGAATGCAGTCCCTTTATGATTCTTCACTTTTCACCATTCACCTTTATGGTGCATGCCGCATTTGAATGCCGATTTTGTATGTCGGATGAATGCCTGATCTGTGCATGTCGGAATGCATGTCAGATGAATGTTCGTTTGCATGTCCGATCTGTGTATGTCCGTATGCATGTCCTCAAAGAAGTATCCGCTTCGCGGATATTATTTAAGAATGGGGACTTCTATCGCAAGTCCCCAAGCCCGCCAAGCTCTTGAACGCTGGAGAGTTTCGCTCTCTGCGGAGAGCGACGAGGGCGCTGCCCTCGACCTGCGAACTTTTGAAAAAGTTCGATCAAAACTTTAATGCTAGTGCGCGCCGGATGCGTAGTTTGTGATTTGGATGCGTCGTAAAAAAGGCGTCAACCGTTTTCTGATCGACGCCTTTTTATTCTTATAATGGGGTCTGGGGGTTACGCCCCCAGCAGGGTTTGGGGCGGAGCCCCATTATAGATCATCGCGCAGCGATACCTCTATCATTCATCGATCAGCGTTTTGCCGGTCATTTCCTTCGGCTGCGGAATGCCCATCAGCTGGAGCATGGTCGGTGCGAGATCCGCAAGCACGCCGCCTGCACGCACCTTCTTGCAGTCGCTTCCGACGATGATCGCCGGCACCGGATTCGTGGTGTGCGCAGTGAACGGCGAACCGTCATCTTCCATCATCTTGTCCGCATTGCCGTGGTCCGCAGTGATGATGGCCTTGCCGCCCTTTGCGAGGATCGCTTCCGTGACCTGACCGATGCAGTCATCGACCGCTTCGACCGCCTTCACAGCAGCATCGAAAATGCCCGTATGCCCGACCATATCGCAGTTTGCGAAGTTCAGAATGATCGCGTCAAACTTATCCGCAGCGATCTCTTTCAGCACCGCCTCGGTGACCTCGTAGGCGCTCATTTCCGGCTTGAGGTCGAAGGTCTCAACGTCCGGCGACTTGATGAGGATGCGCTCCTCGCCGTCGAACTGCTTCTCCTCGCCGCCGTTGAAGAAGAACGTCACATGCGCATATTTCTGTGTCTCCGCAATACGGAGCTGCGTCTTGCCCGCCTTGGAGAGCACCTCGCCGAGCGTCTGTGTCAGCTCCTCGGGCGGGAATGCGACCGAAACATTCGGCATGGTCGCGTCATACTGCGCCATGCAGACGAA
>JAFWUX010000153.1 GCA_017523995.1 Oscillospiraceae bacterium
ATCGACACAGAGCAGTATCTGACGGAACTGTTCTCGCAGCCTGTCGGGACGATCATTTTACCACTTAATACATGATGCTGCTAGCCTCGCCATTCCGGCGAGGCTAGTTCTTTACTGCAAGGCGCCGATTGTTTGTCGCATACCCCGATCTCGATGTATAATGGGCAGCGCGGGATTTTCAATTATATCTTGACAAGCATAATCAGATATGTTATCATAATGGTAATTATACATCCCGTCCAGTCACTCAGTTGCTTCAACGAAACCACCGAATGAATGGAGGTATTCCTATGAAACGCACACGAAAACGCATCATCAGCATCCTTGCCGCGGCTGCGCTGTCAGTCTGCTCGCTGCCGCAGAGTACGCCTTTGCTGCTGCGCCCTGCGATAACCGCAAGTGCTGCGGAAACAAGCGGCACCTGCGGCGAAAATCTGACATGGACGCTGGACAGCGAGGGCACGCTGACGATCTCCGGCACGGGTGCGATGACGGAATGGGAGTTTTTCCAGGACAAACTTTCTTTCAATATACCGTGGTATGAACAGCGGGACGACATCAAAAAAGTCGTGATAGAAGAAGGCGTCACAACAATCGGAAAAGATTCATTCAACGGGTGTAATGCAATGGAATCCGTTTCACTTCCGGTCAGTCTGACGCAAATCGGAGAAAGTGCATTTCTTTATTGCACCAGTCTGGCAGACGTCACGATTCCGGACGGTGTCACTGTCATCGAAAGCAGTACATTCGACGGCTGCAATGCGCTGTCCGAAATCATCATCCCGGACAGTGTGACTGCAATCAATACCGAAGCGTTTCGTATGTGCACGGGACTGAAAAGCATCAGGCTGCCGGAGAAATTATCCGAAATCAGCTTGAATTGCTTTGGCGGCTGCACCGAACTCACGGAAATCACAATCCCGCAGAGCGTAACAAGAATCGGTCAGAATGCATTCAGGAACTGCCGGTCGCTGAATACGGTTACAATTCCGGAGAATGTGAAGAAGATCGAAAGAGAGGCGTTTATTTACTGCTCCGGCCTGACAGATGTGACGGTTCTGAATGATAACTGCGCGATCTATGATGATAAGGACACATTCGGCTCCGCATCTGTCATTCACGGCTATGCAGGCTCCACCGCTGAGGAATTCGCGGAAAAATACGGACGGAGATTTGAAGAGATTGACCCACAAGCCCCGATTGCCAGCGATTGGGCAGAGAAATCCGTGATTTCCAAAAACACGGAAGAAGCGGAATTCGTTGTGCGTGTCGGCGATATTGACGCCTGCAATGACGAAAATGCCGTTTCCGATCACGGCTATGATCCGTTTACAGCCAAAAGTCAGTATGCGCACGGTTATCCGTGGCAGAAGGATGAAACCGATCCCGCCGGAACAGACCGCATCTTTGTCGGCTCAAAATGGAATGGTAATGCTACTGACGGGTACGCCTCCAATTATGCAGAATACAAAAACGGGAACGATGAAGAAAACGCATTCGGGGAAGGCGCGCTGTCCTTCACGCTGGAGTATGATGCTTCTGAGATTGACATTGAAAATGTCATCCTTCAGCTTTGCATTGACGATTTTCAAGCTCTTTCCTGGGACAGCGTCTTTACGGTCACGCTGAACGGAAAGGATGCGCCGTTTATTGCGGAGCTGCTGAATCACACCGATCAGACCGGCCCGACTGCATACATTGTTTCCGCCATGATACCTTCCGGTTTCCTTGCGGATATTGCCTCCGGAAAGCTGACTGTTGTGATCGACGAGACAACCGGAGTCGGTGACGGCTATGCGATCGACTTCGCAAGGCTTCTGATCAACTATGACGAGCAGATTTTTACCGGCACATTCAGCGGAAAGACAGAGCCCGGCGCGACGGTCCGGCTACTCGGCACATCTACAACTGTTACAGCCGCTTCCGACGGCTCCTTCACATTCAATGCAATTCCCGGCATCAATGCGGTACGCGCCTCCAAAACCGGTTTCGTCGAAAAATACGACAGCGGAATCGTGCTCAGCGCCGGAACAGAGTGGAAACCGGAATTATCGCTGGCAGAGGGAACGGGCAGCCCCGATATTGATTTTTCAAAATTTGCTGAGACCGGAAAGCCTGTGAAGGGCGATTACAACGCCGACGGAGAGATCACGGTCGCTGATGCCGTTCTGCTCGCACGTTTTCTCGTTGAGGACACAGCGCTGACTGCCGAGCAGATTGCAGAGATTCTGAATCATGAGCCTGATTTTGACGATGACGGGCTTCTGACGATCATGGATGTGACTGCACTGCTGAAAAAGCTGACACAGGCTCTGAAACCCGAAGTCACCATAAAAGAAACAAAGGCGCCGGACGTACTCAGCAATGATGCGCGATTTGAAGCGGTCGGAGAATGGTACGAAGTCAACAGTGAAAGCTATGACGGTCTGCCGCTTTCCGGCGATGTGTTTCTCACTGCCCCCATCCCCGGAGAGGTCAACCCGGAAGATCTCGGCAGTTATGTGTTCGTTTATTACGATGAAAAGAACGATGAGTGCCGGTATCTCTACCCAGACAGCTATGATCTGACCGCAGGAACAATGACGATTGATCTGCCGCACTTTTCTTTCTGGGGTTCGGCAAAGCTGACGAAGGAGGAGCAGGTTGAGGCGTTCTTGAACAGTTATTCTACGAAGCTTGCGGTCGAAAGCGGAAACAGCAAAAAGTCAGCATCAGAACTGGAGCCGTATGTGCGTGCGAAAGCAGAAGCGATGGGTCTGACCAAACAGGCGACAGAAGACCTGATACAGAGTTCACTGAACTTTCTCGGCGGCAGATTCACCGGCAAGAACAAGGCATTTATCGAGACAGGAACGAAATACACCACCACGCTGACAAGAGGCTACTATGACAAAAACGACGAAGCGGCAATGAGCGGTCTGGAGGACGCGATCACCGATGCGCTGATGAATTCCTGGGATGAACTGCAGTTTTCAGACCGCCTGGACGAAGTCCTTGGCAGCGAATTTGCCGGAAGCACGGCCGGAAAGCTCCTCTCCAGTTCAAACGGCATTGCCAGAATGGCCGGATATTTGACAGAGGGCGATATGGAGGATGCGATGAAGGAGCTCGGCAGCGTCATGCAGGGCGTCCATCCGGCAGTCGAGCTCAGCACAAAAGCAATCGCCTATCTCGGAGCCAAAGTCAACGAAGAATTCACCAACTGGAAATCCAATCAGATAGAAGAACTGTATCAGATCTATAAAAACGGCGCGTCAGACATCTGGGGCAATGAAGTCATCCCCTGCAACCGTGATTCGTTCCTGACCTATCTGAATACCTCCAGCGGATTTACCATGGCAAAGGGCGTCGGCCGTTTCTACAACCTTGATAAAGTCGGCGAGATATGCAAACAGTACAACTGGCCGTACAGTACCTACGAGGAACTTCCGCCGCGTTATCTCGAAAAGTTCCAGCAGCGCGCAGAAAACGGACTGATGGAATATTTTGAACTTCGTCTGAAGCAGGAAAAGACCGCTGAAGAGATCAAGAAGACCGAGCGTGCCTGCATCGAGACGATGATGAGTAGATTCGGTGCCCTGGATTCCGGTTCTTACGGAAAATTCTTCGGCGAAGCAACGCCGGATGATTATGATCTCACCGCGCGCCTTGAGAGACTGGTAAATGTCCGTTCATTTGTGTCTCAGTATGTGGATGAGGTCGAGCTGGCGAAAGTCGCGGAAGTTGAAAACAGCTATAATTACGGCGACATCCTCAACTGGTGGGTAGATTTCGCATCCAATAACGACAAGCCGGCGGCAATCCGGAAATTCCGCGAAGAACTCCGGGCACACGGGTTCCTGAAAACATATGAGAACAAACCGGTCGAGACGCCTTCTCTGCAGATTCAGTTTGATTTTGTGGAAGGCTGGGCAGTCAGCAATGAAACAAAAAGTAAATATCCTGACGGTGATCCCACAGATGTAAAATTCGGCGGCTTCTATTGGACACAGCGTGATGATAAGGAAATTATCCGAATGACATCCAAGCCGGTCTTTGAAATGTTCGAGGACGGCAGCTTCCGGCTGCAAATTGCCAAACATTCCGGAAAGGATGATATCTATAATTCGGATGATGAGAAGATTGGCGAATTCACATGGTCTAACAACGGCTTCACACTTTACGGCAATGTCCGGGAGAACATCGACGGACTGGATGAATGGGAGGCAGAAATCAACGATTGCTCCGTACCGTTTTTCGAGTTTGAGGAAGCCAATCAGTTCGGGAATCATCAGAAGTGGTATTTCAAAGATTCCTTCCGCAGCGGAACTTTGAGATATGAGAAATATGAAGGCAACCCAGAATTGTATGTGGATATCATTACCGCTGACGGCGAAATCCACATAGAGTGTACATGGCGTTCCACGTTTCATTGGTGAACCGGTACCGGCATAAACGAAACAGCATAAGGGCGGGCTTCCTTCTGGGAGCCCGCCAGGTTTGTCGGAAAAGACTGCAATCATCATCGTGCCCGTGATACTTTGGCGGGTTCGGGCGGAGCCCGTTATCAAGCATCGTGCAGCGATACCTTTATCTACAGACTGGAAGGGCTGGTATTGTGCCAATTCTTTGTTTATTCTGCATAAATATGTTGAAAAACAACTGGCACAACGGTGAGCCGATTGGGTCAACTTTCCTTTTCGTATTGCGAAATGAGGGTTCATGCATTATAATTGAATAGGATGGAAAAATATCAATTTCAACCAAAGGAGTATCGTATATGAAACATTGGACAAGAACAGCTGCAACTGTACTTGCGGCATCAATCCTGTGCGGTTCGATGCCGATTGCTTCCGTATCTGCGGAAGCGCCGACGGGTCTGCGCACAGTGTATTCTGTCAGTGCTGCAGCTTCTGAAGAAGCATTCACAGCAAAGGATTATTCAGCAGAACGCGGTACCGTGACGAAGCATGTTGAATTCAAGATCAACACCGCCGAAATCACAGCAGACGAACTGGAAGAAATGGGCTACACCATTTCAGAAGACAGAACAACAGCCTCAAAGGATGCAACACTTGCGCAAATCACCTACACATTTAATAAACTGCCCGCAACGCTGGAGGAATTAAAGGAATTCAGCCTGAAATCAGATGTTCAGGGCGACTATGATTACGGCATGTTTGCACCGATGGCTGCAACGATCATTGCACTTCATACCTTTGGTACAAACAAGGAAGAAGCATACAAAATGCTTGCGTATGCGTATGGACCGAGTCAGACGTTCAGCAACATTGACAAGCAGTTTGTCCAGACACAGTTCTATACGGCTGCAAACAAGGTTCTGCAGGATTGCTACTTCGGCGGCGCAGCTCCCGAAAACGGCTATACGCCGGCAAAGCCGTTCACGATTACGCTTGAGGAGGGACCGTATGTTTTGAAGGCGAAAAACGGAAAGCCGGAAAGACATATGTCCTTCATCTACTTTGCAGGTGCAGACACGGAACGCTATATGGATGTCTGCCTGTCTTCTGACGGCACATGGTATGCTTATGAAAGCAACTATAAGCATCTTCTTGCAAGCGTGAAGGAGCCGATTGCTGAGAAGCCCGATCTGCCCGTAGAGGATGTTCCCGACAGCGAAAAGTATTATACTGAAAAGCATGACACCGTGGATAAGCATGTAGAGTTTGAGATCAACACCGCGGAAATCTCCGCTGATGAGCTGGAAGCAATGGGATATACCATC
>JAFWUX010000154.1 GCA_017523995.1 Oscillospiraceae bacterium
CATAGATATGCGTATTGACGACATTCAGTCCCATGGTATAGTTCATGGCCAGATCGCAGAGCGGACGCTCCTTCGCTGTCCAGCCGAATGCCTTTGCGACATTCTTCGCGTTCGCTTCCAGATTGCCCTTCTTGTAGCGGACAAGCTTCGGACTGCCCGTCGAGCCGGAGGTCGTCATCAGCAGCTCCAGCTCCGGATGCACTGCATAAACCGGATGCGGCGTGCGCAGCAGCTGATAGCCCTTGCCCTGATAAACGGTCTCGCCGTCCGAAAAGAACGGCATATCCGCTTCCGGAAGCCAGACAAACGCCGGCGTATAGACCTGATAAAGATTTTCCAGCAGTGCGGGGTCTGTTTTCGAGCTCAGCATGACCGGCACGGCATCCAGCTGCACCGTATTCAGGTACGCAGCCAGCGCGCCGACCGTATTGTTGCAGAGAATAAACACGACCGCCCTTGCCTGCAGCACAGACGCAAGTGTCTCCCGCGCCTCTGTCAGCTCCGCCGCCGTCAGCTGTGCATCCGAGGAATCCACGCCGATCAGATCTGCAGGCTTTCTGTTCTCAAGATTCAGAAACATGCTATCTTCCCTTTTTCTCACATGATGGTGCACCCGTCAACCGGGAGCACCTGTCCGGAGATATATCCGGCATAATCGCTTGCGAGCAGCAGGCAGCCGCCGGCGATATCCGACGGGACTGCAATTCTGCCCATTGCGATGTTGTTGATCCTGCCCTGCAGCTTTTCGACATCCGCCTGATCCATCATCTCGGTCTTGGTCAGGCCGGGCGCAATGGAGTTGACGCGGATCTTCTTCGGCGCAAGCTCCTTTGCTGCGGTCTTGGTCAGTGCAATGACGGCACCCTTTGTCGCAGAATAGACCATCTGTCCCGGATTGCCGTGCAGGCCGACCATTGAGGAAATGTTGATGATACAGCCGCCGTTCTCGTTCCGCGCCATGACGCGGCTGACCGCCTGGATCATCTCGATCGTGCCGTACACGTTCACTTTGAACATCAGCTCCATGTGCTCTGCATTGATCATGCCGATCAGCTCATTGAACTCCACGCCCGCATTGTTCACGAGAATGTCGATCTTTCCGAGCTCCTTCTTGATCGCCATGACATTCTGCCGCACCTGTGTGCTGTCCGTGATATCGAAATAATACGGATGCAGTCTGTCTGCCAATCCGCTCTCTGCGATCCATTCGTCGGCACTGCCCTCGCGCACATCGTTCACGACGACCTCTGCGCCCTCGGCGGCATAGAGCCGCGCGATCTCACGGCCGATGCCCCTTGCGGAGCCGGTAACGACCGCGACCTTTCCGTCCAGCAGTCCCATGGCTTATGCCCCGAAGTCGATGCCGTACTTTTCGAGGATCGCCTTGCCGTTGCAGTATCCGCCGAAATGCAGGATGTCGTCAGTCTCAAACATGACGTCAAAGCCGTTCTCCAGCTCGTCGATCAGCGTCAGATGCAGCAGGGAATCCCACTTGTCCACTGCGGCAAAGGTAAATTCCTCGTTCAGCGCACTTTCATCAATGTCAAACAGTCTGGTGAAGATCTCGTTATACTTTTCAAGATTTGCCATGTTAAATCTCCTTTTCCTCAAAACTTGTTGATGCAGTCGATTACATATTCGATCTGCGCTTCCGTCATGCCGTAATACATCGGCAAACTGAGTTCCGTCGCACTGATCTCCTCGGCAACCGGCAGAGCCCCCTGCGGAATACCAAGTTCTTTATAGCATTCCTGTAAGTGCATCGGAATCGGGTAATGCTTGTTTGTGGAAATGTCTTTCTCGGCAAGGTATGCAGCAAGCTCGTCTCTCTTTTTCGTCCGGATGCCAAAGATATGCCAGACAGGCAGTGCATAATCCGGAACATACGGCAGTGTGATCTCCGGATTCGTGATACCGTCCAGATAGCATTTTGCAATCCGGCGTCTTTCTGCATTCATCCGGCTGAGATGCGGCAGCTTTGCTGCGAGGAATGCAGCCTGCATCTCATCCAGACGGGAATTGTTGCCCTGATAGATATGATGATATTTGTAATCCGAGCCGTAATTGCCCAATGCCCGGATCTGATCAGCAATTTCCTTTCTGTTCGTGATCGCGGCACCCGCATCGCCGAGCGCACCGAGATTCTTGCCGGGATAGAAGCTGAATCCCGCCGCATCGCCGAAACTGCCAATCACCTTGCCCTTATACTCCGCACCGTGTGCCTGTGCACAGTCCTCGACCACATACAGTCCGTATTTCCGTGCAATCTCCATGATCTGATCCATGTCGCACGGCTGCCCGTAAAGGTGCACCGGCATAATTGCCTTTGTCCGTTTCGTAAGCTTTTCTTCGATCTTCGCCGGATCCAGATTGAAGGTGCGGATATCCGGCTCAACAAAAACCGGCTTTGCACCGACATAGGTCACAGCAAGTGCGGTTGCGATGTATGTATCGGACGGAACAATCACCTCGTCGCCGCTGCCGACGCCGAGTGCCTTCAGTGCAAGCATCAGAGCGTCCAGCCCGTTGCCCACACCGACACAGTAGTCTGCATGACAGAATTCAGCAAATGCCTTCTCAAAGGCTTCATCCTCTTTCCCCTCGATATACCAGCTTGCGCTGTATACCCGCTCAAATGCAGATCTGAGATCGGCATCCAGTTCCTTCTCCATTGGCTTAAAGCTTACAAACGGTACCTTCATCCGGCATTCTCCTTCTTATTCTTCACAAACTCAATGAATTCATCATAATCCCTGATGTAATCGCTCTCGTCATACAGCTCAGATGCAAGCACAAGCAACACTGCGTCCGGCGAGAAATCAAACATTTCTCTCCACATATCGTTGGATACATACAGTCCCTCATACGGTTTTTCCAGCGGGACAATTTTCTTCTCAAATCCGTTATCCAGCCGGATCTTGCAGGATCCGTGGATACAGATCAGGATCTGCTCCAGCTGTTTGTGTGCATGGTATCCTCTCGTCACGCCCTCGGCTGTATCGTACATATAATACACGCGCTTGATCTTGAACGGAATATCCTTGAATTCTTCCAGCGCCACCAGCTGACCGCGCGCATCACCGTGCGGCTGAAACACATATTTTATGACCTGCATGTCTCATTACCCCTTTATTTCGTTCACAAACGTCTCATCGTATGCAGTATCGGCATAGCATTTGCCAAGCTTTTCAAGAATTCTGCCCACTCCTACTCAGAGCTCTTGACTTAGTTTCTAAGAATGTACCATCCGGAACGCAGCATCTCAACGGCCTTCTGTTCGTACTCCGCAGCATTCGTACTGTCTTCCCAGATTGTTCGGCATAAGAAATACAACATCTCTCCTTGCTTTCCGAGCCGGTGCAGGCTCATTTCTTCTTCAGTATCCGTCTCATCACCTTTTGAGCGAACATAAGCGGGAAATAACGGATCAACTTACGGTTCTCACTGTTTGCAATCGCATTGTCGATATACTTTCTATCAAACGCATACAGATATTCTTCGTGCTGGGCAGTCACATCAATCTGCTTGAAATGGATCTCATACCCAGTCTTCTGCTGCGCAAGAACATTCTGAAGCTCCTCGGCAAACCGTTCCTCTGAGATAACGAGATCCTTGACACGCTCACTCTGCTGCCTCAGATAGGCTTCATCTGTCAGAAGTCTGTCCGCTTCTGCAAGCAGATCATTTTCAGTCGTGAACAGCGTAACGGCATCCTCGCTGTCAAACAGCAGACCTTCCGCTCTTCCCCCGTGATTGATTGTCAGCGGAATCTTCCCTGCAGTCGCCGCATACTGCGTCATCAGACCGCCGATAATCGGATAGGAGTTGACATAAAACAGACATCGCCCCATGATCTGATAGAAGTCCGGCCGTTCCGCAATGTGGAATACTCTGCCCGAAAACTGTCCGGCCAGTATTTTCATCTGCGAATCATCGCCTCCTCCTGCATACAGGAACAGCAGCTCCGGATCCGTTGTCAGCATGTGCGCGATCATCTTGTAGTAGATGTTGCCCTCACCAAGCGTTTTATATAAACTTCCGCCGGTAAAGATAAAACGTTTGCTTTCATCAAAAGGTAGCCCCTGAAAAGGAATCTTGCTGTCCGTATACGGATAATATGGGAGCATGAGATGCTTCTCAGGCGCAATACCGCGATAATCCCTTGATATTGACGCTCCGAAATCACGGAACTCTATAATATAATCAAAGGCGTTGATACCGCTCCAGAAAGCATGATCCGTCAGATTTACTTTATAGCGAATCGTATTTTTGAACAGTGAAAACACAGCAATGCCGCTGATATCCCATGGCTGATTGTATTCAAAGGCATGTTTGACCTGATATTTTTCAAAAAGGCGAATCAACTGCTCCGACGTTGAAAGATAGCCTTTGCTGCGGTCAATGTATTCGACTGTTGTATTCCCTGTACGCAGAATTGCAGATATGATAGGCTGCTTTCCTTCAGCTTCCCGGTTAGTTATATATACTAAATGTCGGCCAGTATTAACCAATGCTTTCAGATAAATATTCGCTAAGCCTCTGCTGTCCAGGCCGAAGGAATCATAAAACAGAATCGTATTATCATGAAGTGCTGCAGTTAACTCCGGATGATATATGCTTTTCAGTGTATCAGAATTCCTTAGGATGAACTCCTCGGTATAATCATCCTTGTACTTCTGATTGATATAATAATATAGACGGCTCAGCGCATTGATCGCCTGCATCGCAGTCTCTGTATCTTTTTTTTCTGTCGCATCAAAGATTATTTTTTTCAGTTTCGATTCAGCTTTCTCATATTCAGCCGAAAGTCTCTGATCGAGCATTTTTCCACACCTTTATCAATTAAATTTCATACAACGCCGCTGCATGCGTAATCCGTTCTTTTATTTCATCAGACTGCCGTATTTTTCCTGAATCATACTACATGTTACCTGATCCTCACTTAGATCTGTATACAACAGCTCGATGTTCTCTTTGCAAAACTGATGATCTATCCTAGAATAATCGATCCGCTGCAGCATTGCCCGTTTTTCCTCATCGAACCGATAACCGATAACCTTAGCAGGAACGCCCGCAACAATCGCATACGCCGGCACATCCTTTGTCACAACAGAACCCGCACCAATAATAGCGCCCTGACCAATGCTGACACCTGAAAGAATCATGGCACGCATGCCAATCCACACATCATCCCCCACCGTGATATCGCCTTTTGAAAGTGCCTCTTTCGGTTCCTTCATGATCTTCACCCTGAACGGATAAGTAGACAGCATATGTGTCGGATGATCGGATGAAAGAATAAATACCACCTGCGGTGCGATGGAACAGTAGCTTCCAATTGACAGTCTGCTCTTCTCTCCGTCTGTCAGCACATACAATGCACCGTATGTATTATTACCGACAGTTACTTGATCAAAATCAAAAGGTCGGAATGCAGAAGTAAAATTGTGCGGATTCCGTTTTCTCCACTTTCTGCGAACCAGAAACAAATGTAATAAAGACTTTATCATTCCGTACCTCTTTCTTCAGCAAAATAACATTACAAGCTTATAAGGCTTTCTGTATGTTGAAGATCATCAGGCATTCGCCAACTCACTGCTCCTTTACAACATCCGCAATCATTCTGCGGAACATTTCAGCAAGGCTGATTTCGGTATTCCAACCAAGTGCGCGAAGTTTAGAGACATCCAGCATCATATACAAGACGGAAGCATATCCCATTTTCTCAACGTCCGCAAGCTCGACGGAGACCTTGATTTTACCGCCTGAAACCTCATCCGCAACCAGCTTTGCCATTTCCATGATAGAGCAATATGTTGCAGGATTCGCCGCATTGTAATACGTCTTCTTCCTGCCTTTCAGCAAAACAGTCAAAATTGCCGTCACGCTGTCCGCAGTATAGAGGTAACAGCGTTCTGTCTCACCCCTGGTTTTCAGCACAATATCATTTTCTTTCACGACGGCACGCATAAACTCAGCGAATACTCTGCCGTCATCAAACGAAACACCCGGTCCAAAGGTTTGCGTCAGCCGGATGCACATTGTCGGCACATCATATTCATCCGCATAGGACGCACAAAGCGATTCACAAATCTGCTTGCTGAGCGGATAGCTGTTCCGAACATTTGCCGTATCAAAGCCGGCTGTCTCATGCTCCTGCACGCTATGTCCCTTTTCGGGATGACCGTAAACCTCCATACTGGAAAGATATACAAATCCGCTGACCCGCTTGCTCCGTGCAAGTTCCAGCATATTTCTTGTGCCATCCACAGCAATTCCTATAGTTTCGACCGGATGCTCAATGAAAAACCTACTTGCAGTTGCACTTGCAGCATGAATGATATAGTCAATTTCACCGCGAATCTCCGGCAGTGCAGTGACGTCGCCTTTCACAAATGTCAGCGCAGTATCCTCTGTTTCATCCTGAAAGACCTCCGCAGCCTTTTCCAAGCTGCGAACCAGCGCAATGATACGGACATTCAGGTGTTTCTCCTGATTCGCATACAACACAGATTTTATCAGATTCAGTCCGATCAAACCAGTTCCACCTGTCACAAAAATGGTTTTTTCGCGCAACTTTTCCCATGGAATAAAAGCAGACGACGAAACATAGGCTAAGTCACGCTTCATAATGATACTGTTCTTCATATCGTCTCCTATTAAGTCAAATATATTTGTTCGTTTTCCTTTGCTTCCAATACTGCCCGCATCGTAAAGAAATCATCCGGCGTGGTAATCTTAATATTATCATACGGACCATCAATCATGAACAGCTCATGTCCATAGGATTTCATCAATGTACAGGAGTCAATTGCATTTGTTTCTCCTTTGCTGATTGCATCATTCTGCACAGAAAGAATATCATCCAACCAGAAACTCTGAGGAGCTTTTGCCACTCTCGAATACGCTCTCGGCGGAACCTCGCAGACCTTGCTGGTATCATCAATTACGACAATGGTCTCCTTCACAATACCAGCCGTAATGCAGCATCCATTTTGCTTGACACACGCAATATTGCGAGAAAGCAACTCTGAGTTGATGAGCGGACGGACGCCGTCATGAATCAGCACAATTGCCTCTTCATCACCAGCGACTTCTTTTGCCGCAGTTAGTCCGTTATAAATGGACAGCTGACCAGTTTCCCCCCCAGGGACAATCTTCCGCACTTTCCGAATATTATATTTTTTTAGCAATTCAGCTGTGTAAGGAATCCAATCCTTCACTACAGCAATCACAATATCATCAATTTCATCATTGTTCTCAAAATGCTCAAGCGTGTGAATCAGGATTGGCTTATTGAAAATCTCTAGGAACTGCTTCGGAAGCTCCTTGCTGTGCATACGGCTGCCAACACCACCAGCAAAAATCACACCTATGTTTCTCATGCCTTTCTCCTTTTAGAAGTTCAGAATACTCCGAACAATATTTTCATTTTCAAAGCTACGGAATTTTCGCCGGTATACCGGCAAAGCACATCCGCATGTCGCAACAGTGCGCTCTTTTTTGTGTGGGCTGCGTCCGCCATGATTCTGACAAGGCTGTCATCTGGCAGCAAATCACCGAATTTCGCAGTAATTTCGGCAGCAAGTTCACTTCTGCCATTTCTGGAAGATGGATCACATAGTTTATCCTTTTTCCTTTTAAGATCATCCCAAACGGTCAGTTTTGCAGAACCAACAACATTGTTCTCATGTTGACGGTATTGAATAAACGACCGCTCATCATAACAGATACCGCCCGCAACAGATGCTACAGTCGCGATCCACACATCATGAATCCGTTTGCGGAGAAGGAGCGAAGACGGTCTGCGATTTTCATCGCTCAACAGCCTTTTGAACGAAAGTGGAAACACCATCGTACATCCAGCAAGCATATTTTTGGAAACAATCTCAGCAGGAAGCAAATGAATCGATTCATTCTGATAACGGAGTCCCATGCTATTTCCATCCTTATCGACATTCTCCTGATTGGAAGCATACAGGCAGTTTCCACTTTCCTCCAACATCGCAATTGCAACAGAAAGCTTATCTGGTAACCAAATGTCATCCTGATCGCTCAATGCATAATAATCTGCAGAATCTGGAACAGAATATACCAATTTCATAAAACTGTTTCCGACATTCAGGTTCTTTTTTCCACAGTTCAAATGAATATTCGAATTATTCCTCGTATATTCCTGTAAAAGTGCAACCGTACCATCGGAAGACATATCATCTCTGATATACAGGCTGACTTCGACATCCTTTTGCGCCAGTATACTGTCAATCTGTTCCCTCAGAAACTTCTCTCCGTTATAAGTACTCATCAAAACCGCCACTTTTTTCATACAAACAATCCTTTTTCATTTCAAAAGCACGAACCACAATATAGCATTCTCAAAACGCCTTTCATTGCGATAATATTTGTCATTTTTTGTTTCCTTATCTCAGGGGCAAACGTCATCTCCACTAACCTGCACAAGGTGCTTATGTATCTCAATCACTATTCGTTCCAACTTCTTCTGTCGACGAGTAGGATTACGGCTGATTACAACGACTGCAAGTTTATTGCGCAGTAAACCTATCATAGTATTCACAGTCACCTGATAATTATGCTTGTTGTTTTCCTCCACACACTCCATTTATCTTTGCTTCAGTTTCATTGTTGGCTTTCACAGCCATGTTCACAAGGTGATCGCTTTTCTGAAAATCCTACATGATAGATTTGTCAGAAAAGCCATCAAATCACAGTAATTCAAACTTATTCTTGGTCGCATCGTTTTTTCTCAATATGCTATCTCTTAAAAACGACGCCATTAAACTACTTTAGGAACAGCGTATGACCGAACTTGCTTGATGGCCCCGCTTAAAGCCTGCTATAGCATACTTCTTCTTTTACGAAAGTAATTAAGAATGGAATCGTCTTTTATTATTTAGGAGAGTTGTAAGTAATGGCACTGAACAATTTAGAGTATACTTGTTACAAAGTTGTAAGCAGTGGTTATAGAAAGCATCAGTAATAAATACCCTTGTATTCCAGATAGCTCTTATGAACATCCGCACAAACAACAAATTTAAAATCCTGCTTCTGCTGTTCCTTCGGCGGAAGCTTCATAAAATCGCCATATTTTTCATGGAGATATGCCTTAGGATAGGTCGGCAAATTGAACGTGCAATCCTCGAATGCAGCAGGAACTGGCTTGCCGAACCATTTGGATCTGTACTTAAGAGCTTTAAGTGGCGTAATATCGAGGCCAAAGTAAGTCAGGACATAATCCGTATTTTTTGGTGATCTCAACCATTTCTCAATCATATTGATAATGTTTTCACGTAGCTTTCCCTGCACCATTTTTAGTGCAAACGTGCCCGCCTTTCCAATGACACCGCCGTGATGTCGCGGTGGTCTATTTGCAATCAGAAGCCGATAAACGTAGGATGCTATAATATTCCGATGCGCCGTAAGCGCATTCTTCGGATAATAATACAACGGATAAATGTCAATACAGAAGCCGTGATTAATGTCAAGTTCCTTAACTGGCTCAATGATATAGGTTGTGCGACTATCCCGAATCCGAAAGATCGGATAATTGAACTGCGGATCGGTATGCCTGTCCTGAAAGAAATAGCCCGCGCTCAGTTGATCGCTGACTGCCTTCAACCTCAGTATATCATCAATATACATATAGACATCCGCATCGTAATCCCATGGGATAAATCCCTTATGTCGAACCGCACCAAGACAGGTGCCACATGCTAGATAGTAAGGAATTCCATTCTGATCGCAAATCCGTTTCAGCTCCTTCAGCAGATTAAGCTGTACATCATGGAATTCTTCAATTGTACATTTTACCATTGTACCACCCTCAGATTCGTCTTAATATAGAACCGAATACCATAATAGACCTATTTCATTTTATTCTTGATATCCGTTGTTGAAACACCTTTTGTATACGGCAAATATTCGATTTTGACGCCATATTCTGCGAACTGCATCTCCGTTTTATTATACCGTTCAGAGCCCTTCCAGTCATCACCAGAAAACAGAACGTCAAAATGAAATTTTTCCAATGCAAGCATTTTGTTTTCGGTCGTTTCAATATCCACAAGGATCGCATCGTCCACACATTTCAAAGCCTTCAAAATCCGGACCCTGTCATTTTCAAGAATCACTGGTTGCTTGTGCTTAATTTCTGTCACATAGGTATCATCGCAGACGCCAACGATCAGATAATCGCACATTTCCTTGCACCGCTCCAATAGGTTCAAATGACCGACATGAAAAAGGTCAAACACTCCGCAAGTATAACCAATATGATATTTCTTACTCATAATTACCTCCTTATAATGGTCGTTTCTTATGTTTTGGTATTCTCTTGTCTTCCGGCGGCAGCTTCATATAATCTCCATAATCCGTCGAAAGAAAAGTATCCCATTGTTTGACAGCCATATACTGCTTGCCTTCAAATTCAACTGTTGTATATTCACTTGTAATGCATGCAGGGTATCTCACCTTACTGATGTAGCGAAATGAGCAAGAATACCGTGCTTTATTCTTGCATTTCTTATTATTCCCCCATTGCGAAACCCGATCAAACCACTTTTGCTTTGTTTCCAGAGAAACTGCCCGGCCAAGCAGATGGGTAATAAATAATTCTGCTTTTACAAGAAATGAAAAACCACCATAGTTCACTTCGCGTTTCATCATTCCCTGCAATACTTTGATTAACAGGTTTTTTGTCCCGTTTAAGAAAGCATTATCAGGTACATTATCAAATACAAACAGATCCACACACTGTTCGGGCGGAACAGCATTTTTCAAAGGGTTGTCTTTTCTTGTAATTCTCCTTACCCACATATCCCTTACTACAGTATACTCTGCTCCGAGATCCTTTCTTAATACTTTTATAAACTTATTATAATCCGTCCTGTCAAATGAAATATCAATGTCATCATCCCAAGGAACAAATCCTTTATGTCGTACAGCGCCGATCAGTGTTCCGTCGCTGATCGTATAGTTAATATGATTTTTTTTGCATATCGCATCAATATGATCTAAAATCGGCAGGAATTCTTTTTGGGCATCCAGCATTCCATACTTATTATCAGTATCCATTTTTATTCACTCCGAATTATTTTTGAAACATCAGTAATCTCATTTATTACGCACGATTGTGTCGCCGCATGGCAATCGTAATAAAGACCATTTTTATTTCTGAACCATATAAATTTCATTCCTAATTGCTGCGGGGCTAAGCTATCTTTAACAGGATTGTCACCTACATATGCCATCTGTTCAAATGGAATACGCCAACGATTTTGCATAATGCGGAACGAAATATCATTCGGCTTGCGAAACTGAATACCGCCGAGGGCATCCGTAATGATAATATCATCTACCAAATCAGCAAGTCCGAGTACAGCAATCTTATTTCGTTGGCCTTCCACACGACCATCGGTGATGATACCGACACGAACGCCTTTTTTCTTCAATTCCGTCATTAGTTCTTCAACCTCTTTATGAAGCACGAGATCTGGCATATGCTCTCGATAAATTTTCAAACAGACATCCTTCTCAGATTTGCGGCCAATTTCTTGCAAATATTCATCCAATGCAGGCTTTCCCGCTTTAAATAGTTTCCAAAGCGAATCTTCAGACTCCGCATCTTCCAGATAATTGGCAATCGAGTGGAATCCACTGCGCACATACTCTTTTTCATCATAGAGCGTATCATCAAGATCAAAAATCACGCCTTTGATTGGTCGCTGATCAGTGCCCCTATTGATACAAACACATTGGTCGAAACGACTGTAAACCGCTTGATCATTAATGTCATCCTTATGATACAGAACCGTTTCCCCTAACAACAGTCGCAGCACAGCCTCTGCAGAATCAGCTCCAGCCTTCATACTCAAGGGGGAACCGCCACCAAAGCGGGGGTTGATCTCAATAAAATAATCCAAGTCGGTCCCTTTCTGACGAATCAACTGTACTGCCATCGGGCCGCAAGGCTTGAAGCATTCTATTAATTTTATTCCCTCTTGAATCATAATCGGATCCATCGTAATTCTTGTTTTCAGTACTTCACCAGCTCTAACTTGTGTACGTTCGCGTGGAATAACGGTAATCGGATTACCATTAAAATCACAAAAAATATCAATTGTGTATTCTGTTCCCTCAATAAAAGGCTGGATAATATAATCGCCAATTTTCTGTGCGTAAACCGCCAACTCTTCTGTACTATTAACTTTAAACGCATTAATGCTACTGCTGCCATCCTTCGGCTTGATAAAACACGGAAATCCCTCGGAGTATTTTGTGTAATCATTATAAGTGTGTGGAGCTTTCAAGCCACAACCTTCAAAATAATCTGCAGTAAAATTTTTGTCCCGACATATGGCAATCCTATCTGGTTTGGAGACCAGAACTTTCGTACCGATCTTCTCAAATTCTTTATGATGCAAAGACAGAACTAATAGATCCGTATCGATTGTAGGAATCAGAAGATCAATGTTATCTTTATCACAAATATCAAGGAGCTGCAAAATATAGTCTTTTTCTTTCATCCCGCATACTCTTCTGATCGCATCACAGAAAGCTAATGCAGGAGCTGTGCCTGCCATATCTGCTCCGTAAATCTTCAGATTAATGTTCAGCGCCAATGCTGCCTGTCGAAACGCTTGCACTAACTCAATGCGTCTTCCAATGCCAGTAAACAATATTTTTTTTTCTATCATTTCTCACTATCACTCCCGTAAAACTCTTCCATCGTAGCACACGTTCCAGAACTAATCCCAGAACGCTTAAATACAACTTTAACAGTATCAATCAGGATAACAATATCACCTACAAATGTAACATTATCCACATACTGCACATCAAACTTAAATTTCTCCTCCCAGATGAGAGCATTTCTCCCTTTTACTTGTGCAAGCCCTGTCAGTCCTGGTCTCACCTCATGCCGTCTATGCTGAAACGCATTATACCGTTCCAAATAACGAACCAACAACGGCCTCGGTCCAATAATGCCCATATCGCCTTTGACGATATTAAGTAGTTCTGGGAGTTCATCAAGGCTAGTACTTCTGAGCCATTTTCCGTACTTCGTTAGCCGAACCTCATCCGGCAACAGTACTCCGTTCTCATCCTTCTTATTATTCATCGTCCTGAATTTGATTAACTTGAAAATCTTCTCGTCCTTCCCAGGACGCTCCTGTGTAAAGAACGGATTCCCACCCATCTCAACCATACCAATCACGGTCAGTACCAGTAATATAGGGGAGAGAACAATCGTCGCTCCTGTGGCAAGAAAACAATCTAAAGGTCTTTTAATAAAGCGCTCATAGATGCCGCAAGGCTTGTGCCAGAGCTTTGATTTCTCAGCTTTTTGCTCGTTAATGCGTTCAAAAATGAAAGCTATCGCTCCTGTCATCGCCGCAATCGCAATAATTGCGCCAATCAAAGCCAAAACCTTTTTCATTCACCGCACCCCAATACGAACTATCATTCAAAACATCTCTTAATAATCTCAATAATCCTATCTTGATCAGACTCAGTCATCTTAATATCGCTCGGCAGACAAAGCCCACGGTGGAAGATGTCAGCGCCGACATCAATACTACTGCCCGAGATATACGCATTACTCTGCCCGCGGCCGTTGCCACTTGCCGTGACAAACGGATTCATACGATAAATCGGTTGTAAATGCATTGGTTTCCAGACTGGACGACCTTCCGCATTAAAAGTTGATATAGCATCCAAAATTTCCTGCGGAGAGCTCTTACCAGTTTCGCTCTTATAAAGATAATCCTGCTCGCCACGAACCATCGGTGTCATTGCGCCCTCATCAATGAGGATGCAACTCAACCAGTAATTCGGAACAGAATTAGCGGTTTCAAACGGATTCATGGATATAGGCAGGCCTTTCAGTCCCTTCTTATATCTCTCGTAAATCGCCTTCTTCTTGGCAATATGTTCGTCGAGATACGGAATCTGCCCTCTAACCACGCCCGCAATGATATTGCTCATCCGATAGTTATAGCCGATCTCCTCGTGCTGATACCACGGTGCAGCCTCGCGACTCTGCGTAGACCATTTTCTTGCCTTATCCGCATCCGCCTTATCGCTACACAGAAGCATTCCGCCGCTAGATCCAGTTATTATT
Organism: Oscillospiraceae bacterium; assembly: GCA_017523995.1. The sequence continues at coordinate 14,141 of JAFWUX010000154.1, forward strand.
TTATTGCCGTTAAAAGAGATAACAGAATAATCACCAAACAACCCACTCTGCTTACCCTTATATGTCGCTCCCAGACTTTCCGCCGCGTCCTCAACAATCAATGCGCCGTGCCTGTTAGCAATATTTCTAATCTCATCAATCTTACCAGGCGTTCCATAGAGGTGTGCGACCACAATCAGCTTAACCTCAGGATACAACTCAAACGCCTTCTCTAGCGCAATCGGATCCATATTCCAAGTATCGCGTTCTGTGTCGATGAACACAGCCTCTCCGCACTCATAAGCAATGGGGTTGACAGTTGCATCGAAAGTAGTATCCGACGCGAACACCTTATGTCCCGCCAGTGTTCCGTGCCCAACCTTCGGCGCACCGTAGAGCTTTTCTCCGGCAAGCTTAATTGCCAAATGCAACGCTGCCGTACCGCAAGAAAGGCCAACCGCATAATTGCAACCTATGTACTCACAAATTGCCTTCTCTACCGCGTTGATGTTCTCGCCGACTGTGGATACCCAGTTTGTGCGTATCGCCTCATCCACCCATTTTTGCTCGTCGCCGTGCATGGTGGGCGATGCAAGCCATATTTTACTCGGAAACGCTTCGACACCGTCAAAGCGCGGATCAAGTTTGAAATCCATAAAAAAACTTCTCCTCAACATCATCTTTATAGCCATGAGAAAAGCGCAAAAGCAATCGTATTATGTGAGCATCAATGCATATAAACGAATTATACCGCTATTCCAACTATCTTGCTGAGCATGCACATAACACAAAAGTGTTTTTTCAACGTAATGCCCTTACGACGCTTTCCTCTCTCAGCGAAATCCGATTGCATCAAGCATTCTAATCTGCTCGTCAGAAAGTGATGCGCGCTTACGACGCATTTTATAGATCCATGAATCCAACCGTTTTCCGTTTTCTGCCACATAATTACGCGGCACTTCGAGATTACCGTTGTGGTCATAATACGCTTTTGCCTGCAAGTACATCTCTAACCAGACCTCCGAGAATACATCCCAGATCATACCGATTGCTTCCAGACTGCGCACATTTTCTATCGGCAGGGAACCGCGCTCAAACTGCCGCCGTTTCAGGCGAATCCATCTGCCAAGCGCAAACCCATCTTCGCAGCAATAGGCAGCCGGCACACGCAAATGCCCACGCTGCTCGTAAAAGTTCCGTGCATGACGCATTCCTATTTCAAAGCGGTGCTGCTCCGGATCCCAGATCATGCCAATCTGCTCCAACCGCATGATTTGCTCGCATGTCAACGGAGAACCCTTCCCCTTTCCGAACTTTCTCTGTCGCAGATGTGCGATCCAATTGCCGAGCTTAATTCCATTTTCGGCAACATACCGTAGCGGAACATCCAAATCCCCGTGCGCATTGAAATATTGCAGTGCGGTGAAGTAATTCGCTTCCCACTGTTCGCTCAGCATATTCCATACCATACCGATCTCTGTGAGTTTCGCCTCACGTTCCGCCGTCAGTACCCCGCCTCGCTCCTCCGCTTTTGCGGATCGCATCCGCTGAATCCAGATGCCAAGCTTCAGCCCATCGGGTGTCACATAATCGTTCGGAATTTTCAAATCGCCGTTTTTCTCAAAATATCGGGTTGCCGCAGCATAATACAAATCCCATATCAAATCCAGACGACTGTTCCATACGATTCCGATTTGTTCCAGCTTCTCAATTTGCTCAATTGAGAGTTGCTTATCCGTTTTGCCGACATATGCCTTTCGCTGAATATTCAACCAATTACCTAGCGCGCAGCCGTCCTCAGTGATATATTTCGCCGGAATCATCAGATTACCGTGGATGTTATAATATTCACGAGCCTTTTCATACATCAGATCCCAACCAGCAGTCAGCGTACCTTCCAACTTTTCAAAGAGTCGCTTATAATCAGCAGTCTCATCCAGAATCGTGAAGTTATCATTAACAACAACACGATTCTCACCTATATAATGATAGTATGTGATCGCCGCCTGCATTTCCTCTCGGACAGCATCAATGCTGTAAAGGTTTTCGATGTTATTGACCACATCGAAAATCACTGGTTCATGTGATTTTGACGCAGACAGTGCACGCCCGATCTGCTGTTTGTAGATGATTGGGGAGATTGTGGGGCGCAGCAAAATAACGCCGGAAATGCCTTCAACATGCACGCCCTCATTGAGCGCGTCTATGCAGTACAGCAGCCGAAGATGATCAGAGAAATCCGCTTTAAAATCGCGGAACGACTTGCTCGCGGACGGATCATCGGAATAGACCGAGTAAATATGCATTTCCCGATCGATCTTTCCGAACCAGTCCGACGCCAGCGCAATGTACTCCTGCATCACTTCATAATTCGGCGTAAATATAATATATTTACCATGTCGGTCCGTCATGTGTCGATCGAAGATTACATCCAAACCTTCAGCATGTTCAAGTGCCCTACGCAACGCTTCCAAACCCATGGCGGCCTCAGCACGTACAGCCTTGTTTTTTGTAGAACGTACGCGCTTTTCATATTTCTCCAAATCTTTCTGATAGGAATAAATGGAGAGAATATACCGTGGTGAATTCAAAATGCCGCGAACAATTGCCTCACCCAGCGTCATTTCGGAGGCAATGCATCCGTCAAATAGTTCTTCTGCCATATCCCGTTGATTGTCAAGATAGCGGATATTGGTAGCGGAAAGACCGAGCATCGGTGCATCGGGAAACAACTGGCGCAAACGCGCAATGCCCTGTCCCCAGCAAGCGGCACCGGCTCTATGATATTCGTCGAATATTTCCATATCTGGCTGCAAACCCCTAATTTCATCATCAGAGAGCAGCAGCAACTTGGCATAGGTCAGAAATATGATGTTCTTCGGAACCTTGTTGCCAGTTGCAGCCAAATTCTCAAGCTGCGTCCTGAAAATGTATTCAGACGGGGAAAGCCACAGAATGCGTTTATTGGGGTTATCCTCGCAGAGCTTAAAACCGATGAAGGACTTGCCTGTGCCAGTCGGGTGGATAATTGCTGCCTTTCCAGTTTGAGCAAGCATTGCTGTTGAAGCCTCATACGCTTTTCGGTTATGTTCAAACAGATTGATCGCCACAAGCATGCCCCTTTTCCTTTAGTGTCCAATAAAAAGAAACGGGAAAGCACCCTCAAAAGGCGCTCATCCTCACAATGCATTATACCACATAGCTCGGCATTTGTCAATAGCGAACAAAAATTTCCAGTCTGATTTGTAACAGTTCCCCAAAAACAGAATATGCTTTTAGTAACTTTTCCCGTTTAATACTTTTTAATAGCGATTTTCAGAGAATTGCAGTCAAAAGGCCGTCATGGAAATAGTATAACGAGAAAAGATAAAAACATTTATAAGAATAATGACGGCCGCTGGGAAGGCAGATACATCGTCGGTAGGAATGATTCCTGCAAAGCAGAATACCTTTCTGTATATGCACGAAGATATTCAGAGAGTGCAAGAAAGCTCGATAAGGACAAGAAAAAGTAAATCGTTCTACATAATCTGATAACAGTCGCAGTGCTATTCATTGCATGTCGCGAGAATCGCAGAATTATGGTTAAGCCATCTATCTACATGAATTATAAAAGCCTATATAAATTTGTATGTTGCCGGTAGCTCGGGTCATAACTCAGTCGATCGACTGACGGCAATAGAACTAAATACATATGCCACCAAGTTGCTAGGACACGACAGAAAACATCAACAGGGCTTGTCTGCTGAGACGGTACATGCCGTCATAATCATACTCAAAGTGATGTGTCATTTCGTCGAAAGGATTATCAGCTACACAATTCGTATCTTTTTCAACATAGATTTCAACGCGTTCTCTCTCGCCATTGAATTAAGCATTAAACAATCATTTTTCATTTTCAAAACACAAGCACTTCGATTTTATGCCTTTCAACAGATAGTCCGTCTGATACATTGGCAGTCCATTATACGTTGCATCGCTGATAGCAGTATAAGTTAAGATAATTGTCAATATGTATTTAGAAACAAAAGGGTTGACTTTTCGCAACAATTTTGTTATAATAACGGTCGCCGCACTAGCGACAGAGAATCCGGTCATTTATACAATCTAAGCATGCGTTTATCATAATTCTATCAGTTTGGAGGATCTAATTTGAAACAAAAAGATCTTTGCTACAACATTATTAAAACATACTATGAATCCATCTAAAAATATTGCTTTATCACGTTGCATTATGACAAATGTGCTGCGCAGGACTGCACACTGGATACCTTTTTCATCCTGTTCCGGAAACGGAAACTTTGGTGTCTAAACGGCAATATACGCCTCCGACTTTATAAAACTGCCGACCATGTCATAAAAAAATATACCGCAAGAAAAATCAGAAGCGGATCTACGGACTAGGAGATCAGTGCGAACGCCGGCAGCCGCAGCAGATACTTCGGTCTGCTGCGCGTGTATCGGAATCCCTCAGCAAGCATGAACGCCATGATCGGCGCAGTCATCCTATCAGCCGCATGACGAAATAGAGCACACTGCCCGGCGCAACAAACATGAACGCAATATGATCGACCGTCATCGCACCAATCGCAATCAGCTTGATTGATTTTCTGCTCATCGTTTGTTTCCTCCCGGCTTTGTGCCATTGGAAATGTAATCGGATTCCAAACGGCGCCTTTCAGCATCTCCGATCTCTTGCAGGAAGGTTCCGCCGAGTACCTGCTCTGCTATCGTAAGAAAATCTGCTGCTTCACGAAATTCCTGCTCCGCCTGAACAAGTGCTGCGTTCAGTCGCATTATTGTTTCCGAATCAGAATGATCACAGCCGTCCCGTGTGCGCTCCATGCTCCGGACGGCTGCTTCCTTTTCTGCCATGTCTGCGCGGAGTGAATCCAGCGTTGCCCCTTCGTTGATCTTCTCATTCAGCGCAAGCAGCCGGTCAAGCTCAGCATCATTCTTCCAAGTCAGGATGCCCTGCGGATTTTTCTTGCGAACCGGCAGATACCCTTTTGAAAAGGAAATGATATAGAAGTGCATCATCTCCAGCACTTTGCGATTCGGCGCATTCGTCAGCTTAGCCTGTTCCATATCCCGAACCAAATTTTGCTCATAATCCATTTTCGCTGCAAGCCGGTTCCGCAGCGCAGCTTCACTGTAATACTCTCCGAGCGATTTCAGCCGGATGAACGAACCATAGCGCGGCGGCTGCACTGCGATATATTTGCCATGTTTCACAATGTAACCGGCTTTTGTCAAACGGTCAAGCATCTCATCGAATGAACGTGACTGCATTAACATCCTGTCAATCATATCCCGCAGACGGTCACGCGCAGAGGTGTGCGGTATTTTGAAATTCTGCTCAATGCGGCGGATTGTCTGCACATAGCACTCCTGCGCTTCAAAGCCGTTTTCCGTTTCCCGATATGGAATGCCGCGTTCGTCAAGCTGCTGCTGAACCCATGCCTGCTTATCCGGAGAAGAATAATAGAATGCCTTGAATGGTGATTGCTGCGCTGCTTCCAATTCCGCAATCTTCTTTCTGCTCTCCGCTAATTCACGCTGCATCTGATCTGCACTCACATTTGCATGACGCAATTCAGCAGCGCGGCGAATTAGCTTTGCGGTTTCTCTCTGTAATTTGAATTCATCAACGGGTAAATGCTTTCTGTGAACATCCTTGTCATCGCGTTCACAACCGTGAACCCGCAGCACACGTTCCATTTCTGCACGCTCGGCAAATTCCCACATTACAAGCTGATTCTCTTTCGGGCTGCGCGGACGAAATCCCTGTTCAATCAAAGCAGCTTTCATAGAAACACCTTTTTGCAATCCGTTCTTTCTGCCTTTTGTGTAAAACGGTATGAAGTCGATATGCAAATGCGGGGAAGCCTCGTCCAGATGAAGCACCGCATTGAAAACAAAAAGATTCGGATTGCGCCGCTGAAAGTCCCGCATATAGCTTTGCAGCATTTGTTTTGCAAGATCACCGCGTTCCGAACCACAGGGCGATGTTTCACAGTCGCCGAACTGCACCACAATTTCATAGAACGCTTCTTCCCGCTTACTTTCCGCCATGTGCAAATAGTAGTCCGGAATGACACGGTCACGCCGTGTCTGTTTTGCATTGTATTCCTGCAAAGCACGGTCGAACAACTGATGATATGCATCGCGGACATCCTGCTGCACATAGATGATATTATCCGCGATTCTTTTCTCATCTACATTCGCAGCGGTAAATTTCCGGTTGTTGTGTCTGATGTTTGCGCCGTGCTGAGATGCAGCCTTGCCAAGCGTGAAACTGATACTGAATTTCTCCATACCCGCAACCTCCTCTTTTTCAGACTTGTAATCTACTCCGTGAAAATTGTGTGAAAACGCGAAAAAAGTGCCCCTATGGATTGACGCCACCCAATATCCGTTTTGACAAGCCTGTTCGGCTTATCGAAACAGGAGCATTTCACTTGCGTTCCATTTCTTGGGCAAAGTCTGCGACCTTGACGGCAACCACCGTACTGCACTTTGCTGTTTTCTGTGCAGCACGGCGACTGTTGCTCCGCAATCGGGGAAGCCCCGAACCCCTGTTTTCTCACATTATCCGTTTTCTGTTTCCGTTTTCTTTTGCGTTTTCATCATTGTAATGTAATCGCGCTGCGGATTATCTTTCAGGAATACAAACAGCGAAAACGCTTTCAGCAAAATTGCTGCTTCGTTTTCATAGAAGTAAATCACAACGCTCTCGCAATCATCGCTTGTGAATTTGCGCCCGTATTTCAGAATCTTATCCTTAATCCGCTGCGCGTGGTTTTCCCATTCGCCGTGCTGTTCATCCACTGCTATCAGATAATCAAGGCAGCAGAGCATTCCGTTGAGCAGTTCCTTTGACATATAAACCGCAACCGGTCCTACCTTGTTCTTTGCCATTAGTGCGCCCTCCTTGTCATAATCTGTTCGACCTGTTCGCGGTGAATCATCCGCAGATCAATATCCGGATGATTGGCAACAAACGTCAGACGCTCGTTCCAATCCTTGAATCCGAAATCGTCAAGTTTCTGCCGCACACTGTCTGAACGCGCAAAGCCGTTATCATGTTCAAAGCGTTTGCCTGCATCGTCGGCATCAACACACGAGATAATCTGTACTCCTTCTGCCTGCAACTGCTTCGGCACAATCGGTTTCAGTCCTGCCATCGAAATCAGTGCAGAACCGGTCAGCAGCGATTTCTGTTCGCAGAACGAATAGAACGACATGAGGTCGATTGCCGATTCAAACAAATATGCACGACGCAGCTTTCCGTCCCGCGCAGGCATCGGCGTGAACATGAACACAGTATCGCCCGTGCCGGGTGCCATACCCTTGAACCGCTTGAATGAATTGAGTCCCTGAATCTCCGCGCCGATTGCTGCGCCCTGCGTATCACGATGAACGAAAACAGCATTTGCATTGCGGAAGGTACGCTCCTGTCCGTCACGCTGACAATGCACTGTGTTCTCGCTCTGGTACAGCAGACCGGTGTGCAGCAGTTCTTCGACGATATGCGGCGGAATCTTCCGCGTCTGACAGAGATACGCAAAGAGCCGACCGGTGTGTTCAGACTGATCGGGCATCTGCAATTCTTTTTTCTCCGGTTCTCTGCGCGGTGATTTTGGCGGTGTGGTCATTGCCGGACGCTGCGCCCGCGGATAATCCGCAGAGCGCATCATCGAAATATCCTGTTCGGTCAATGAAAAAACTGCCTGATTGAAGTCCATACCGAGAACCTTTGTCAGACAGTTGATGGAATTATTGGTTGCGCCCTCGCGCGTGTAGTGAAAGAACCACTGATTTGTGGACGGCTTGATGCACAGCGACGGGTATTCTTTCACATAATACTCGCCGCCTTTGCGCTCGACTGTAAAACCGTTTCGCCGAAAGTAATCGACGAGGTCGGCTTCACGCGCTGCCTGCACCAATGCTCTGTATTCTTCCTGTTTCATAGATGCTCCTTTCGGGAAATAGAAAAGCCTTCGCATTGTAATAACACGAAGGCTTAAATAATATTAAATACAATTGAATTAGGTTTTAAGAGTATTTATGTTAGAATCCATTGCTTGAAGCCGTTATATAGTTCTATATAATAGTATGTAACCAGCATCATGAGTGATTCATATAGAAAAATATATTATTGTCTATCAGCAGTTTCATCCTGTTTGTTATACTCAAAAAAGGGATACTGAGTTGGATCAAAGCTGTCATCAAGCAAGTCAGAAGCAGCCCTCATTATTTCAGTATTAGCGGATCTTGCCTCCCATCTACCATACAACTGATTATTACCATTTGTTCCTTCAATAATAGAGATAAAATGCTTTTTACAAAAATGATCTAAGAAAGGATGAATAAGCTTACTATATGCTAAATCAGCATTGTTATAACAATGACACGATACATATTGTTCGACAAACAAGTCAAGTAGTCTCTCCTTGTTCCCATATGTTTGATAATGTTCGAAAATGAAATTGATATTTACTTCATTAAAGTTGAATATTAATTGTCCTTCTAGCCACTTAAGATGATCTTCAATCGACGCAAAAGTATGCCATGCAGTTGCTTTAGCTTCTGGATTGGATTCAATGAAATGATCAGATTGCTTTTTAGAATCCTCATTCATAATTTCATATAGATCTGGATATTCTGATAAAAAATAGACTAATGATTCAATGCACTGATTATCTGGAGACACATTTAATTTTCCAGACTCTCTTTCAATCATGTGATATAAGGTCTCTTTTTTCCCAATAATATTGAAGTAATCGTATAAGTCCATCAATGCGTGTGTATTTATACGTCTGTTTAGATTACAGTTATCATCAGTAACGAAAAATGAAATCTTCCATAATGCTATAAACGTATTTTCAAGCATCGAGTCACTCATATGGGAGAAGTATTTGTTAACCAGAAGGTTATTTAAATATTTAGGATCTTTTAAAAGCAAATCTTTTTTTTGCATCAATTCCTCTGTCATCATATCGAAAACTTTCTTTATAAAAATAGAGGGTTTGATAAGAATTGACTTGAGTATATTTTGGATATGAGCATACACAGTTTCCTTAGAAGGCGCTATAAGCTCAAAGTTGCTATTGAGGGCAGGATGTGCTGAGAAATTGCGATGATCATATAAATGGTTGAGGTTTGTAAATCCTTCTTCATCCAAAATATTAGTTTTCTTTTTTATATTATTTACCAATTCTTTCTCCCAACTAGATTTAGACGCAGACTTTTCCTTTTCTTTGTCTATATCTTCCAAAATCTGTTGGGCTATTGAATCATTATAAACCTCACTTAACTCTTGAAGTTTCAATAACAAATCACATATAGCAACTGAATATAGCATGACTACAGCCGATCGGTAATTACCAATCGAATATGAACTTAACACTTCCTGAAAATAATTACGAGTCTTAGAAAAGTATATTTTCTCTTCATCTTGAAAATACAACTGCATTACAAGTATTCCTCCTTTAAACATCAATTGTTATTACTATACGTTGCTGTCTAATTAGGGGAAGATTCTGAGTTTTTAGAACCTGTGATTACAGTATATCACAATTAATATTCAAATGCAAGTCTTTTTTTGGAACGCTCCCGCGATTGCAGGAGCGTTCGTCAGCTTTCATCATCTTCTCGGTCCATGCCGCGGTGCATTGTCATCCGGAATCATCGGATAGTCATCGTCATCCGCGTTCTGGTATGCCTCACGCTCGGCGCGTTCTTCGGCGGTTTCTTCCTCATCGGTTTCGTCGGGATCAATGATCGCATCCTGCTGCTCAGACAAACCGGAGAGCCGCGCTTCCAGTTCCGCAAAGTCGATCTTCGCCTTCATCAGTTCTTCTTCACCGTCAAACGGCACACCGACACGCTCCTTTGCCTGCTTCAGATCCGTTTCCAGTTTCGTGATCTTTGCGTTGCTGTCCTCGATTGCTTTCTCGATCGCGCCGTCGAGGAAGTTGGCGATCCGCTGCCAGTTGTCGGCGTTCGCCGCGCTTCCAAGCGGAATCGCATAAGATGGATCGCGCTGACCTTTCACCGCAAGCATCGCCTGATCCATTTCACCGGGACGCAGTTCCACGCTTACCGTAAAATCTCCGATCCGGAATTTCGGCATCTCATCAAAAGGACGCTCAATGCGCTTTTTGATCTGCTCATGCAGATATGCGTTAATGTCTTCATGCTTGCGGATTGTCCGCATCGAAGTCACAAAGTCGAATGACTTGACCTTGCCCTCTGCATCCCGCATTGCTGCAGCGGATTTCAAGTCGGTCTGCATCTGTGCGATCTGCGTTTTGATCTGCGCGATCTCCTGCGGAATCTGCTCGACACGTTTCTGCATCTTGCCCTGCTCATGCTGATGCGCTTGCTTCAGCGCAGTCAGTTCAGCAATTCTGTTTGAAAGTTCAATGCGCGTTTTGAAATCGGGATTACCCTCCGCCGCTGCTTGCAGCTCTGCATAGGTCAGCACTTTCTCGTCGCAGTCCTCGGAAACACGCGCCGGACATTTATCATCGAGCAGTTGTGCAATGAAGCGTGCCTTATCCGTTACAACCTGATAGAGATAACTGTCAAGTGTGCCTTCGGTCACATAATTGAGTATGCGAACTTCGGGGAATGTATTGCCCTGACGCAGAATTCTGCCTTCGCGTTGCGAAAAGTCGCTTGGTTTCCACGGTATGTCGCAATGATGACACGCATACAACCGCTGCTGAATGTTCGCGCCCGTACCGATTGTGCCGGTGCTGCCGATGACCACGCGGTACTTGCCGTCGTTGATGTCGCGGAAAATTGCTTCGCGTTCTTTGCTGTCTGCTTTCGGCGCAAAGATGATCTCGTCCTTCGGAATGCCGCGGGCAATCAGTTCATCGCGTATATATTCGTACACAGAAAAGTTGCCGTTGTCGCTGTTGACTGCAATGTCGCTGAAAATGATCTGCACACCTTTCTGCTCGGCGGTTTCGCCATAATACTGCATGACACGGTCAATACAGGCATCAATCTTTCCCGGTTCTTCTTCCATGAAATCTTCCGGCAGTTCGCCGTCCCCGCGCTGGCGGTACATCGCCGCAACCGCACGGTTGCCCAAACCGATTAGCCGCGCTTCTCCCGTTATTTTGAGCAAATTATCAAGGTGCGGATCAACCGCGCCGCTTGAAATTCGCTCTGCTCTTGCAGCCAGTTCCCGCACATACGCCCGCTGTTCCGGTGAAGCCTGCACCTTGACGATCTCCGGTTTTCCGCCGATCAGTTCCGGTCGCGGAAGCTGCAATTTCTCCGCAGACTGAATATCTGCAAATTCCTTATACATCGCCATCAATTCCGGCAGATTTGCAAATTTGCTGAACGATGTTTTCAGTTTCAGCTGTCCGGACGGGTTCTGTTTGTACGCGGTGACAACCTTACCGAAAGTCGCAGCCCAATCGTCGAAACGCTCTACTCCCGCGGCTTTCAGCAGATCGGGGCGCAGATACCGTGTCACAACATACAGTTCTGTCATCGAATTGCTGACCGGTGTGCCGGTACAATGGAGAATATGTCCCTGCCCGAGCATCTCATTCATCCAGTCACACTTCATCTGCATATCCTGCGCACGCCCGCTGGGGCTGACCGAAACACCGGATACATCTGTCATTTTCGTCGTAACGAAGCCGTTTTTGTACGAATGCGACTCATCGACAACAAGGTAATCAAAGCCCAACTGCTCGAATTCCAGCACACCGTCTTTGCTGCGTGTAGACATCTTTTTCGGATTCAACGCATTTTCCAAACGCTTTTCCAGACGCTTCTTTGCAGCTTCAATTTTCTTGACCGACGGCGTATTCTTATTCGCGCCTGCCATCTTCTGCGCAATCAGCATATCTTCCAGCGCGTCGATTTCACGCTGAATATACTCCCGCTGATACGCCGGTGACATTGCCATTTTGTCAAATTGTTCACGCGACACAATGACGGCATCATAATTGCCGGTCGCAATCCGCGCTGTGAACACATCTCGCTTGTCCTGCGTAGACAAATCCATTTCTCCGACCGTCAGCAGCCTTGCACCGGGGAAGATTCTGCGCCATTCCAGCGCGGTCTGCTCGGTCAGTGCTTTCGGGACAACAATGCAAGCCTTGTTGATTAAACCGAGTTCTTTTTTCTTCATGACCGATGCAATAAACACTGCCGACTTGCCCGCGCCGACCACATGAGCAGCAAGTGTATTGCCGCCATAGACCGCCCGCGCAATACAATTCCGCTGATGCGGACGCAGAGTGAAATCGGATGCCATTCCGTTGAATGTGAGCCTTGAACCGTCATACTGCCGACCGACAAGGGCATTGAACAGTTCGTTATACCGCTTTTCGTACTTTTCCTTTCGTTTCGGGTCTGCAAAAATCCATTCCTTGAATTTCGCTTCGATCTGCTTTGCTTTCTCCTGTGCAAGCCGCGTCTTTTCAGGGTCAACGCGCGTCACAGTTTTAGACGGGTCTTTCGGCGACGGAACAGTTTTGTTCACGACAATCCTCGTCTGATTCAGCATTTTCAGCGCGATTTCATACATTGTCAGACTGTCTGTGCCGTAAGTTGTTCCCTCATTCACATTGAGGTCTTTACGGGAACCCGCTTTCATGATGTCAAATTCACCGGTCGCCGGAATGTAGGTCACATCGCAGCGGATGTCCCATGAATCGCGTCCCGACAGCGAATGCAGGAAGTCAGTATAATCCTCAGCATCAATCCACGCACAGCCCATGCGCACCGTGATTTCTTCCGCGTGAATCGTTTCCGGAATGACCGCTTGCAGCGCATCCACATTTGCCTGGTAGATCGGATTATTCTTTGCCTTTTCTTCGGCGAACGCCAGCTTGCGGCGCACATTGCCGGACAGATATTCCGAACGGTCGGTGATACCGGAGAACGGTACATCAGGAATCGCTTTTTCAGGATCGAGGAATACCAGACCGGATGACAGCAGATCACGTTCAACTTTTTTCATCAAATCAGGCATGTTCATGTCCGGCTCGGTCGCTTGCAGCAGCGTCGCCATGTACGAAATATCCGGTTTGCCGCGCCGGTCCAGAGATACCTGATACGCTTCATCCAGCGTTTCCACCGACCGGATTTCCGCGACAGTGCTTACTGTACGCTTATAGAAAATATCCGCTTTTTCGTAGGTCTGCGCTTGTGCGTTATAGTTTTCCAGAGATTGCAGGATCGGGTAATCCGCGTCGCGTCCGAAGCGCTTTTTATTGTCCGGAGAGCTTAACGCACCGTTATCCTTGACATATGCATCGTACAGCTCGTTCAGTTTTTCCCGCATTGCTGTCAGGGCTTCATCCGGCACATTCGTTTTCTGCTTGTCCAACAGAGCACGGGTTACTGTCCGGATCTCAATAAGCTGCTTTACACGGTTCAGCTCTGCGGTATTGCCCTTGACTGCATCCATATGCTCGCCCTGCCGATAGTAGATCTTACCCTCTTTCTCATGATAAGAATAGTCTTTGCCCCACGGTTCGATTTGCTCCTGCCGCGCCCGTGCTGCCTGCTGCCGCCGTGTGACCGTGATTTTTGCATTCAGGCTTGCAACTGTTTCCTGAAGCTGCTCTTTCAGTGTGGTATCCGGTTTCGGGTCACAGGTCAGGCGGTCAAAGTAGCCGGTTTTCCGTATCGTACCGAGAATCATGTTCGGATTTTGCACGAAATAGCTGTTGATTCGCAGCCCGTCCTCGGTTTCCGCAGTATAGCACCAGTCAGGTTTCGGCTCATGTGCCGGCAGCGGAGATTCACGCTTTTTCAGGAAAATGATGTCCGCGGTCACGCCCGTACCGGCTTCTGCAAATGTCGTGTTCGGCAGTCTGATCGCACCGACCAATTCCGCCTGCGTTGCCAGATATTCGCGCACTTTCGATGTTTTCTTGTCCATTGTCCCCGACGATGTAATAAAAGCGACCACACCGCCCGGCACAATCTTGTCAAGCGCCTTGCGGAAGAATGCGTCGTGAATCAGCCAATCCTGCGCATAATCGGGGTCGTTCATTTTGTAGTCACCGAAGGGGACATTGCCGATTGCAAGATCAAAGCTGCCGTCCGGTAAATCAGAATGCTCAAAGGGAGAATTCAGAATGCGGACATTGTCGCGGTCATTGTGCAGACGCGATGCAATTTCTGCCGTGATGCTGTCGATCTCGATGCCGACAACGCCGCCGTTTCCGATGCTGTGCGGCATTCTGCTGATGAAATTGCCCGTACCGCAAGAGGGTTCCAGAATGCGGGAATCCCGCCCAAGCCCCATTTGCTGCACCGCAGACCACATTGCATCGACCACAATCTGCGGGGTATAGTGCGCGTCGGTCACACTTGCGCGGATTGCCTTGTACTCATCATCGGTCAGATAGCGATGAAGCTGCTGCCGGTCATAGTCATACCGGTTATTCGTTTCGTCAAAGACTTCCGCCAGACCGCCCCAGCCGGAATATCTCCGCAGGGTCATATCTGAAACCTCTTTGCTGTGGTCGTTGCTGCGCTGCTTGTGGTAAAGCGGTTCGCCGTTTTCCTCACATTTCCGCAGTCGGCACAGTTCTCTCAGCGCAGAGATATTATCATGAAGTTTGCCGCGCGGGTCGGCAGCATAGACGATTTCCGGCAAATGCTCCGGAACAGACGGCAGCTCCGACTGCCCGTGAATTTGCAAATATGCCTGTCTGCGGGATACATTTTCGATCTTATCACCGCGGTAGTCCGTTGAACGCTCATAGCCTTCCAGCTCCTTTTGCAATGCTTCGGGACTGTGATTATTCGGATAGAGCATGAAAAGCTGCAAATCCTTGTTGTCGGCAAATCGCTCATAAATCATCGCTCTGCCGCGATCATCGTACTGCACATTCAGTTCGCCCAGACCATGCTTTTCCGCAAAAGTATTCAGCACGGCGCGGTATTCCGCAGACTGATCGCTGTTTGTCGGTTCTTCGGAAATGTCCGGTTCATCGCGCTCTACTGTCACATCTTCCTCGTTCTCATCCGTGTAACGCACGAGTACGCGGTCTGCCGCACGCGCATTGCGAAGATTCTGCAAAAATGTCTGTTCCAGTTGTCCGCGCAGGACGCTGTCAACATTGCCGGTATCGTCCACACAGCATTGATAAACTGTCCCGTATGGCGGCACACCGTCCATCTGGAATGACAGAATCTCCATGCGTTTGTTCTCGTGATCGAGCAGGAAACAGAAATCCGGATCTGCCATGAGGTCGCCGTTCTGGAAGTAGAATGTAGACCACGAATACTGTCTGCCGCCGTGACTTTCGACTGCCAGCGGCTCATATCCGCCGTCCTCACCGTTTTTGTCCTCATAGCGTTCATAGGTATGTTCGCCGCTGATGATCTCCGGATACATTTCGGCGAATAGACTGTAGAGCTGCTCGGCTCTGGTTGGGCGGTGTTTTTTCGGCGGTTCCGGTGCCATAGGCGCATCGGTATGTACTGTAAGCGTCTGAAACGGGCTGTTCGCGTAGACTTCATCGCTGAAAACGCCGCTGGGCGGGAAGTCGCTGTCATAGACCTCGATCTTGCTCTCCGGCTGATTCAGCACAGCATAACCGATTGCTTTTTCGCTCCAAATTGCCTCATTTCCGGCATCCTGCGCGTCTGCCAGCGTGTGAAATGTTCCGGCGGTCTGCACATCATGCTGCGGCGTCTGAATCATCAGCAGGAATTCATGTCCTTCCAGCCGTGCACGGTTGTATTCTTCCAGCAGCATCATGCCGCTGTTGTAGTAGATTTCCGGCACAAAAATGCCGCGCTCCGGGAAATGTCCCTCAATCGCTTCGATTTTCTTTTCTTCGCGGTCATAAACCGTAAAACCCTCAAAACCGTTATCCCGATTACGCTTCCGTGCATAATCCAGTGCTTCCTGCAAGGTTTTGAAATCCGGTCCGTCATCTGCGCCGGTATCATCGGAATACCAGACAAGCTGATGCACATTTTCCCGCATCGCTGTCACACGCTCATACGCTGCATCAAACACAGTGGCCACAATGCTGTCATGCGCTTCACCGCGATAATACTGCAAAAATGCATCGTTCCTGTCAAACATTCGCGCTGCAATCTCGTCAACGATATTGTCCGTATCCTGCCGGAGCTGCGCTTTATCCATGTCAAAGTGTTCTTCGATCATATCCCGCAGCTTGCCGATTGCCCGCGCATTCAATTTCAGACGCTCGATTTCACGATCATAGGTTGCAGTTTGCTGCTTCGGCGGTTCTGCCTTTGGTTCGCTGTGTGTTGTCAGGTTTTCGGACTGCTGCGCAAATTCGAGCATTCCTTCCAGAAGACGGTCACGCTGCTCACTGTCATAGAGATTGTAATGCAGAGGGCTTGACGGAAAAGTCTGCGTTGTAGATGAATATTCTTCCTCAACAATCCCGTTTCCAAGGTAAGTGTATGTATATGACTCAGACTGCTGCGAATAGTTATCTTTACGCTCATGTCCGTCGCTGTCAATGCCGCCCTCGTACTGCTCATAAGTGTTTGTCATGATGTAGTGCTCGACTGCGGCAATGTCCACTGTCATATCTGTCCCCGGAATCCGGAGTACGGTATCGACCGGATCAATCTCCGGCATGAAGTCAGCCCCGAAGCGTTCTGTCAGATACTCGACGGAATCTGCGGTCAGATAACAGCCGTTTTCCTGTGCGGTCTGGATGACTTTCTGCACATCCGCAAGCACCGCGTTTTCGGACAGACGCGCATAGAATACCGGCGTATCCGGAATCAGCGTATTTGTTTCGCCGGTATCTTCAAAGGAATCCGTCCGGGCAGCAACCTTGATCGCATTCATGCCCTTCGGATTTCCGGTATACTTAATATCAATCAGATCAACCTTGTGCGCAAAGAAATCCGGCATGACTTCAAAGCCGACCGGCTGCACATAATAGGGCGTTCTGCCGCTGCCTTCGGTCACGACAACCACATCGCTTGTGCTCATGGAATGCCCGAAGAAGTCTGCCGGATGATCGGTATTAAACTTCTCAAACAGCGCATTCAGCTTTTCCTGCACGGTATCGCCCTGAATATCCCGCAGATCGCCGGAATACACGAGGTCATAATCCTCATGCGTCAGATGCGCGTACCGATTCGATTCCATACTTTCAAAGCGATGATAATGATGCTCGTCGCCGCTTTTCATCTGGTAGATTTCATAGGTAAATGCCGATTCAACGCCGGTCACAGCAAATCCCATTTCCTGAACGCCGTGCAGCACAATCTGGCTGTTGACCATCGTGAAGTTACGGATGATAAGGTCATCTTCTTTGTCGCTGTCCGCCATCAGAATATAGCCCTGTTCCGGATCAAAATGCAGCCGGTAATTGTAGAAATCCTGTTTCCGAGCATCCGAGATAAACCCGTTCATGGTATCTTCCGTTTCGCGTGTATCACGCAGATACACATCACGGTGATGATCGAGCGCGTCATAGGTTTCCATATTCTCCGCAACATCGCGTTCCCATGCTTCTTCGGCTTCGCGCTGCACATCCCGTGCCAGTTCCGCCGCTTCCTGCAAAAACATCCCGATCTGCTGCCAGTTATACGAAACGCTGAACGGACGCTCCGAATCCGGCTCAGCGGTAACGGTGACACCATCGGTATCTTTTTTGACGGCGAATTTCGCCGCCTCAAAGGTTTCGTGGTCGGAGATGATGTATCTGCTTTCGTCGATGAAGTCCATTGCAACCGATGCCGCGTCCTCACCCTCGTCCAGAATCCGGTGTGCTATTTCGTCCATTTCATCACCGGCGACAAGATGATCGACGAACATCGGCATATTGTTCTCGTTCATGATGTATTTTGCCGCAGGCGACAGCTCCGCCGCCTTTTCCGGCGAGAAATACTTGTCAATCCGTGCTTTTCCGGCATCGGAAAGCAGCGGATGACTGCACAGCTTTTTCAAATCATCGGTATACCAATCACGCTCACGATCATCCAGACGCGCCACATTTTCCAGATAATACAGCGCGTGGTCTACCGCGTCATACACATCCCGCGGTGTAATGTATTCACCGCGCTCGATCATGCCGCGAAGTTCCTTTGCAGCCTGCGTCCATGTGTAATGATAATTGCCTTTTTTATCGGCGGAGATGATATGAATACCTTTGCCGCTGTATTCCACATCCGGCATATCCGGTCCGGAATGTCCGGCAATCCCGTATTCTTTTTGAAGAAATGCAGCAAGCTCCTTGTCAGTCGGCTGATGCTGTTCAAAGTATTCCGCAATCCGCAGCTTGCCGTTCATAAATCCAGAACCGCGACCGAGATCATCCCGAAGAAGCTGCGTTTTGTCATCGACTTCTTCCGGTTCATCTTCCATACCGAACAGACGGAGCTGTTCCGTAGGTGCAGGCATAGAAAAACCGCCAGCCGAATCGGTTGACGGTCCTTCGGTATTCACTTTTACGGTCTTGTCAGCGGAATCAGGACGCGCTCCCGCATCACTGTCCCGTCCGTGTAAAACGCCCGTGTCTTCTCCCAGCGGAGATTCTCCTCGAATGTCCCGTTCGGACGCGGATACATCTGCTCGTACTGCCGGTCGAGAAGCTCCCGATACTCCCATGCGCTCCTGTCCACCGAGCGCGCCGTTGTCAGAAACTTGTGCTGCATCCGCATCACTTCCACCAGCTCCGGGTGATTCTCCTCCATGAAGTGCATCCACGCCGTCCCGTAGCTGCCGATCGGCTCCTGCTCCGTCGTCGGCTCCGTCTCGATCTGCATCTCGTATGTCCCGTTCATCGGGTTGAAGCGATACCACATCGGGATTCCGTTCACTTCCTGTTGCTTGTGCTCCGCGAACCAGAGCGTCCGCGAGCCGTTCCGGATCTCCTGCGTCACCGTCCAGCCGATCACGCCGTCCCGCTTCTCCGCTTTCGCCGCGGTCAGATGATTCGTCAGCTGCGCCTGCGGAATCTGCGGCATTTCCGCGTCCGTCAGCCGCATCTTCTCGTCCTCGCTGAGATTCAGCCATTCTTCGTAATTCAGCATTTTTCTCCTCCTGTTCTGCAAGCATCGCCTGCACACTCGTTTCAGTTACAATTCGTTCCACCTGCCGCAGCGTGTCCCGCGCCGCCTTGCCGATGATTGCCAGAAAAATCATGCGCTGTTCCGTTGTTTTCAGCGATTTGAACGCTGTATTGTCGGTTGCCAGACGGAAGTTTCCGCCGTTGACGGAAAGCCGCCCTGCGATGATCTGCGCCACCGAGCTGACCATTGACTGCTGAAACGCTGCATGATTCTGCGGCGGAATGTTGAGCATCTGCATCGCACGGACAATCTGTTCTGCGTCAATGGATTTTGATACAAGACCGTCGATCAGCTTTGCGTCCTGCGGAATGCTCATGCTTTCCTTGACTGCCGCAAGGTTCTGATTCGTCACCGCCCAGATCATCGGCGGTGCTTCTTCCTCGCACTGCGAGAAATCGTACATCTCGATTGTCTTTCCGTGCTCGTCGAAAAACTTGATCGCATCGCTGCCCGCGGTCACGGTGAAGCCGGCTTTTTCCCATTGCGCAGCAGTTGCGATGAATGTCGCATCAGGCTTCTGCGTGAAAAATTCCAGCGCAACCGAAGCCGGATGCTTGAATACGCGCCCTTGAAACCGCAGAAAATCGGTCAGCAGAGCTGCGTTTTCAGCCATCTGCCGCAACTTTTTCGCTCCGGCATCGCTGTACCCGCCAAGCGGGGTGAGGTGATTGATGTTTGCCATGAAAACCTCTCTCCTTTCATAGTTTAACACTTTAATTCGTAGAAGTCAAGACTTTTCGGGCGAAATCGGCGATTTTTTCAAAGTTCGTCCGAATGACTAAAAACCTGCCGCTTTGCTTGTGCATATTGCTGCGGAGGGCTTCTTCCGCTTTCGAGCATCGGCAACATGAACATGATACAGAATGCGGTAACCGATGCAAGAAGTAATGCGCCGTAGAAAAACAAACGATGCTTTGTGTGCTTGTCCATAGGTCAATCCTTTCTGATGCGAATACACGCATCTTGACATTCCTTGACTATTTCATCATCATGTTGTATAATAAAAATGCAAAGATAAAAACGTAACGCATATCACCCATGATATGTCAGAGCCGGTTGGTAGCCCGGCCGCCCCGTTTAATACGGGGTAAGTAACCTGCCCCTCCTGGGTTGTCCGTTCTTTGTTGATTCATTTTTTAGGAGGGTTTCGTATGGACGAAGGAAAAGGTCAATTTGTAGTGTTTTTTGAGGATCCATTCTGGGTCGGTGTCTTTGAAGAGATCGAAGACGGAAATCTTTCTGTCTGTAAGGTGACATTTGGGAAAGAACCGACGGAAGAAGAACTCTGGGAATTCGTTCTCCAGAATCACCACAAATTGCGATTTAGTCCGTCTGTGAGCGTTGAAGTTAAGCAAGATGCGAAAAATTCCAAGCGCCGCCAGCGAGAAGCAAAAAAACAGCTTTCTGCCAAAGGAATTGGAATAAAATCGCAGCAGGCGCTTCAACTGCAAAAAGAGCAGAATAAGCTGGAGCGAAAAGTCATCAACAAGGATGCCAAAGAAGCTGAAAAGCAACGGAAATATGCTCTCAAAACACAGAAACGAAAGGAGAAGCATCGGGGGAAGTGATTCCCCCCCCTTCTTTTTTGATCTGTTTTTTTGCTAGCAAAATTGAAAAGAGAAAGCCGCCCCGCGCCTGACCACACCGCCGCATTCGATGTTTTGTTGAAAACGAATCTACGCACGGTATAGAAGCAAATGCCAGAACGGATATATAACGATCTTTCTTTTTCAATCCGTAAGTAAACTTGGGTACTGAATATAGAGATGCATTTCAGGGACTACCCCAGACAGCAGAACGCACCTCCGGACAGATACGGCAAAGTGCCGCTGGATGAAACTGAATAACACTGTCAGCGGTTTTATCAGTTTGCCGCATTTTCGGCATCTTTGCGCGAATATGCCCAACTCCAAACCGGACAATAGAATAGTGATTATCTACATACACACGCCGGTTCTCACGCGATTTGCGCTGCATCCGGACAATCAGCCCTATATTGACCAGTTCTCCGATGATCTGCACGACGGATTCACGTTTCATGCCGATCTGAACGGCAATGTCATTGTAGCTGTTCCAACAATCATGCAGCACCGTGCTGAATGACTTGCAGAGAAAGAGATACACAAGCATCTGCCGCGGCGAGAGCATCCCGAATACACGGCGATCAACAGAAAAATAGCCTTTGTCCGTCTGCTGCATCGTGACAGCATAGCTGTATGTCCGGCGCTGACCGTTTGCTTTTGTTCTGCGCTCCAGATGCTCGACCAGCCCCTTTTCGCGGAGCCGGTCGATTGTTCCGGATACGGTAACAGGCGATTTCATGCCGCAGTTTACAGCGATTGTGCGCTGTTTCACGGCAATCACAGTGCAGCCCGTAATTGTGAAACCGTTTCCGGGAAGACTGCACAGATACGCATAAACCGCGATTTCCTGTGCGTTCAACCCCAATGCAAAGATGCCGTTGCTCAAACGAAATATGCTCACTGTGCAATCCTCCCTTCAAAGAAAATACAATATAGCATTGACAAGCCTCTCAAAATGTGATACAATGTATACACAAATGCTTGAAAGGCAGGTGTTCGTTATGACAAAGAACAATACGATTCATGTTCGCGTGAATGAAGATGTGAAAGCGAATGCGGAAGAAACGCTCACAATGCTCGGCATGACGCTGTCGGAAGCAATCAACCTGTTTCTCTGTCAGGTATCTTTAACAGGCGGTCTGCCGTTTGATGTGCGGCTGCCGATGCCGAAAGAAGTCATTGTACGCAGCAACGCGGAATTAGCAAGCAAACTCGAAGCAGCCGAAGCCGATGTCCGCAGCGGTGCAGTATCATCCTCCAAAGAAGTGTTCGGAAGGATTCGTGAAAAGAATGGCTTATAAAATACAAATCACCGATTCCTTCGAGAACGATCTAAACATTGTAACTGCGTATATCTCACAGGTGCTTCAAAATCCCGATGCGGCTGCACATCTTGTGGACGAAGCTGAGAAAACCGTCGGTCTTATTGCAAATTATCCCGGTATGTTTTCGCTCTATCCGGATGAAGAAATTGCTGAAAAAGGCTATCGGAATGCACCGGTTGCAAATTATGATCTGTTCTATCGCATCGACGAAGATAACGATACCGTGTATATCCTCAGATTTCTTTACGCCGGACAGGATATAACTTCTATTTTGAAATAATCACACAAGGCAGGGTATGTTCCCTGCCTTTGTGCTTATTCTGCGCTCTCCGAATCTTCCGGTACCGGTCTGCTGACCGTCTTTTCATACGCCTCCTGTGCATCAGCCGCAATCTCGCTTGCATGACTTGCTGCCCCCTGCACAGCTTCCGCCATCTGCTGGACACTCATCGCGTCCATCGCATCACCGACCAGCGCGAGCAATTCCAGCGCACGGTTGATCTGCTCTGTTTCAACGGTTGCGCCTTTCGACTGCATTCTGGTAAGTTTCCGCTTGACCTCCTGCGCCTGAATCTCAGCGCAGATCGTTCTTAGGGTTCGGATATTCTCCTTGTCCTGCTGATTCTCCAGTTGCAGCTGCGTTATCTTTTCCGAACGCTTTTGAATCGCGGTTTCCTTGCGCTGTATTGCAAGACGCGCACTGCGCAGGGAATACTTGCGGGCTTCACTGTCTGCTTTACCGGTTTCCTGCTGTGCTTCCTCCACAAATTCTGCTTTTTTCTTCTCTGCCTCATTCATTTTCTCCCTCCACAATCGTTTTTGTGAGCAAATCCGCGATTTTCTCCGGATATGCAAGGCTTCCTTGTTCATCACCGAACACGCCGGTTTTCCCGAACATGAATGTGCCGGTGTAGATCTCCTTCGGGTTGACGGGATTAACCGTATTCCGATTCAGAACCGTCAGAATATTCTCCTGATAGAAAGCATAGCTCGGCGCTTGCCGCACTGTATCATCAAAGGATGACCGCGTTTTCTGCCCGATCACCATGAAATCCGCATGAGACACGGAATTGGTAATGAGATGCCCATGCTTTCCGCTGCCGTCCACGGCGATAATACCGCCGACTGTACCCGCTTTGATACATTCGACACGCTCCGCATCCTTGAATACGCCGCAGGAGAAATCCAGCTCGTTACAATAGCAGTTCGAGATCAGCGCACCTTCGGCATCGGTCGTACCTTCTGCCGCAATGCCGCCCGCTGCGGTTTCCGTTTTCAGAATAATGCTCCGTGCAAGACAACCCTGAATGCTGCCGCCGTAACAGTTCGGAAGCTCACGCCCCTTTGCGTCATAGGCTCTGGTTCCTGCTGCGCTGCCGACGATTCCGCCCGCGTTGAAAATGTTTCCCTGCGCTGAATAGTAGTAGACCGAGGAATCCGTGACCGTTGCAGGCTTGCCGGAAATACCGCCGCAATAGAGATAGTAGTCTGTCAGTTCATTGAAGATGCCGAAATCCGTGACATAGCAGCCGTCAATCTGCCCGCCGATGCCGGTAATCGCACCGATGCAATGCTCCGCGTGTTTTGTTGGCTCGACAGGTTCTTCTTCCGGCTCAATGATGTTGCCGTCCTCGTCGTATTCAATCACATCCGGCGGTACGACTTCCATTGTTGTGACCGCAGGCTGTTCTTCATTTGATTCCGGCTCCGGTACTTTCACAGTGATAGAGGAATGCGACACCGAACAATGCTCAATCACAGTTTCGCCGGTTTCGTAGACTTTTTCATCCTCTGCGAGATAGTGATAATTGTACGCCGTGCAGACCAGAAAACCGTAATCCTTGTATTCGTCGGAAACAATCGCTGAATTGCGGATATTCACATTCCGAATCACCGCGCCGGAAACTGTTTCAAACAGCGGCGCATCCAGATTCTCAATGAGAAAACCGCCGCCGTCATATTCAAAATACTCGGATTCCGGATCTGCTTTCAGTTCATTGACCGTGCGAATCGGCGTATGCGATGCCCAGACCGGAAACGAAATATCCGCAGTCTGCTTGAAATATCCCCGCGCTTTTTCCGCGCTCATCAATTCAAGCTGGTCGAAATAGTCGATGCGGTACGGGTCATCCTTTGTGCCGGAGCCGCCGCCGTACTTCACAAGTACGCGGTACAGCTTGGTATCCTCGGTAAAATCATACGCCTGCCCGCCGTAATACTCGATCTTCTTGCCGTCCGGGTCAGATGTAAAGCCCCATGAATAGCCGGGAACGTGCGTGAAGAAATCCTCTTTGTCAAACTCCGGCAGCAGAATATTTGCCTTGCCCTTGCTTACCGCACCCTTGAGCTGCAAATCCTCAACCGGTACAGCAGAATAGCTGCGGTCAATCGTCACGGTAATCTGCTCGGCATTGTCTGGTACAGCATCCTGCTTCGGTATAATCAGCCCGTCCTCCGCGACATTGACTGATTCAGCGGGTAAGTCTGTGACTGCTGAGCCGCGCCCGAAGTTTCTGCCGACCGCAAATGCCATCATCGAAAACATCGCCGCGCCGCCGATGATTGCCGGAATCAGCCATTTCGGGAAACTGCGCTTGCGAATCACTGCACCGGATTTATCGCGCTTTTCGTTCCGGGCAATCTGCATTTCGCCGGTGCTGACGATCTCTGCCTCTCCTGTTTCGATCAGGCGCTCAAAGCGTTCATTTTCCAGATTCGCCGTAATATCCTTCTCGGTGCTGTAAACGGAATACTCTGCCACAACGAGTTTTGCGTGTCTGCCCTGCGTAAACAGCCGGTATTCGCGGCTTTCCGCGATCAGACGTTTGTCCGGCTGCGGCACTTCGCCGTCAGCGGCATCGAGAATCAGGAACAGCGTTGTTTCGCTGTCCTTGCCCGATTCGAGCCGCACTTTACAAAAATACTTCAATTCAAATCCTCCTTCGCGCGGCGCTTTTCTTGCAGCATCATCACCGTACACAGCCCGCCGCCAGCCCCCAGCACAATCAGATCAACCGGATAAAACCGCCAGTTTTCGTCTGCTGTCTGTACGGTTTCCGGTTCAGAATCCGTCTGCTCCTTTGTCTGGTATTTGGATACCAGATTCACAAGCACGGCAATCGCAGCGAGAACGGCAATCAGGGTAACTGCCTTGTTTTTTGCAAGATACCCGCGCACTTTCTCGGCGCGTTTCTTGTGTCCTTCCAGCATCATGTATCTCCTTCCGGTATCAGGTATTGCTGAATGTTCATCGCAGTCAGCGCAACCCATTGTTTCTCATCCTCAGTGAAATTGAGCACCTGCATGACCTGTTCGGCAGTATAGAAGTTAAGACCAAACGAATGCAGCGTGTGCAGATGATCACAGGTATAATACGGTGTCTGCGTGGTCTGCGGCGTATTGTTCAGCGTGTTTTCCGCCGTTGTCACTTCGCCGTTGAGCCGCGTTTGCATATTCGCGCCGAGATACTCGTCAATCGACAGCCCCCAGATACCGAAAACGGTTGACCAGTTGTTGACTGCCTGCGCATACACTGCGTAGGTATTCTCCACCTGCTGCCATGCGTAGGATTGTCCGGCCGCGGGCGTGTTATTGTAATTATTGAGCGCGGAGATATAGTCATTGCATCGCGGCACAACCATCACATTCCAGTCGTTACATCTCGTCACCGCATCGGTATACGCTTGCTGCGCCGCTGCATAATCCGGATTCGGCGCTACATGATAATGCACGGAGCAGTTTGCATCCGGACATTCCTGATTCCGGTATTCTGTTTCCGTCACCGCGACCATTTCCGCGACAATCGTATCAAATACATCCTGCGTGTATGTGACCGGATACAAAACGCCCTGCGAACCGTGCGTCTGGTTCTCCTGCTTTTCCAGATACACATAGGCGATTGCAATCGCTTCCGCTTCGGTCACATCAATCTGCCATGCGTTTTTGAGCTGCGTTTTCCGCGCATCGGTAGCAAGTGAAGTCTGAAATGTCGCAGGCGGTTCATTTCGTATCAGATACACGGTATCATTGTGCGGCATATCTGCGGTATTGAATATGAGGGCATCAATCTGATCTGTAAACTCGCGTTTTTTCACATTGACTGCAGTTTCAAAAAAGTCCTTTGCTTCTGCGATTTCTTCGGGAATATTCTCACCGAGCGCAACCGGCGTAGCATAAGCCTGCTGCTGCGCATTGTTGTCCTGCGCGGCAACACCGGTCAGAATGATGAGCAGCATCATGAGTAGATACACAACGAAACCGATTCCGAGAATCACCCATGTTGCAGGAGAAATCAGGATTGCAACCGTATGAACGATCAGATGATGCAGCAGATTGAATGTTGTTTTCGCCGCACGTACGGACTTCCGGGCAGTATCTCGTGCCGTCCGGACAGCCTGTCTGCCCCTCTTTACGGCATCTACACCGAGCCGGACACTTTCCGCGCCGTGATCGGCAGTATCACTCCGGTTGATCTTCCGCACGCTGCATCACCTCACCAAATTTTGTTGTAGTGAGCCGGTAGATGTCCGTATCGGTCGGGAAGCTGTTGTCGAACGGAATCACGCCGAAATCTCCTGCATAAATCATGCCGTTTCCTGCGCCGACGCCGTTCAGATAGGTGTCCATTGTTTCTTTCGGGATATGCAGCAGATTTGCAAGCTGCTCGCGGTCAGTTTCATTCTGTCCGAGCATCACGACAAACTGCGTGTTTGAGATCATTGTTCGTGCCAGTTCCGAGCGCAGCAAATCATCCACATTCTGCGTGATGCCGCAAGGAACGCCGCCCCATTTTCGGGCGCGTTTATACAGTTCATAGAAGAAGTTTGCAGACTGCTCACTCTTAAAAAGCAAATACATTTCGTCAATCATGATGTGTGTGCGGATGCTGCGGGCGCGGTTTTTGGCAACACGGTCCCAGATGTTCTCCAGTACAATCATCATAGAAAGAGTCTGCATATTTTTTCCAAGTTCCTTGATGTCGTAGGCGACAATGCGTTTCTGGATATTTACATTGGTTTCATGCGAAAAGACATTCATCGAGCCGTGAACATAAAGGTGCAAAGTCTGCCGGAGATATGCAGCAGCAGAACTTGTTTCCTCCGTCGTGTTCTGCTCATACTTTTGCAGTTCCTCGTAATACTCCCGCAGCGTCGGCTTCTTGTGATGCTCGTAGGCGGAGTGCATCACGCTGTCAATGATTGTTTTCTGAATCGGGGTAATCTCGCAGTCACCCATGATTGCACTGAAAAATGAAAGCAGGAAATCCAGTTTTGCCTTAACAGGGTTGTATTCCTTATCGTCTGCATCGGGGTTCTCCGTGATGTCAAGCGGATTGATGTGTGTACCAGAATTTTCGCTCATGTAAATAACTTCGCCGCCGAGCAATTCAACCAGTGCCGCATACTCGCGCTCAGGGTCTACAATCAGTATCTCGTCATTCTGCGAGAGGTAGATGTAGAGGATCATCAGCTTTGCAAGCATGGATTTACCGGAACCCGGCATACCGAAAATAAAGGTATTCGGGTTGTTGAGCCTGCTGCGGTCGAACAGGATAATGGAACGGGACAGCTTGTTCTGCCCGAAATA
The DNA here is from genome assembly GCA_017523995.1 of Oscillospiraceae bacterium. Next base: position 41,688 of record JAFWUX010000154.1, read on the forward strand.
AATACCGCCCTCATGCAGCAATTCGCGGGCATTGAACGGCATAAAAATCGCCGTGCTGTCCGTGTCCAGCGTCCGGCGCACCTGGATATTCTGTTCACGGTCAATGCCGCAGGAATTGCCAATCGGCAGGCAGGAATCGAAAGCCTGCTCCTGCCGCCACGGGGCATCGGATACCTCTATCTGCCGCCCGCGCAGAATAGTGTTGATCTTGTCGGTTGCGGATTCCAGTTCGTCATAGCTGTCCGCCTGAATCATAAGGATAAACTGCACACGGGTCATCTTCTGATTGTGACTTTGTAACTTTTCGAGCAATGCTTTTGCTTCCAGCTTGTCCGTTTCCAAAGCCGTACCTTCAATCGGATCAACAAACGCGCCTTTTGCTGCATTCGCGCTTTTGCGCGTTTTGTCGATTTCTTCCTGCTTCATGTCAGTCAGCTTGCGCTGCACAAGCCGCAGTGCTTCCGCTTGATCGACGAAGTCGATGTTTTCGGAGATAATCATATTGAGGTTTGTTTCCAGCAGTTCAGAATAGATGCTGTCGGACACTTCCGCGCCGAGCCGTTTGAAATACAGGCAGCGCGCAAACTTATCGTTGAACATGAAGTAGTTTTTCTTGAATTCAAAGTAATCCGGGCAGCAAAGCTGTTTTTCCGCTCTCCGTGCAAACTCCGAACGGGAAACCGTGTCGATCTGTTTGTCCACATCGCAGAGAATGTCCGTCATCAGCCGGACACGGTCATTCGCCGTCAGCGGAATTGCTTTTGTGCCGAGCAGGGCAAGACTCCGGTTCATGCGCTGCTCAATGTTGTAAAGGCGGGAATTTGCGGTTTCAAAATCCACAGCGCAGACCGTCACCGTGATGTATTTGCGGCATTGCAGCCCTTTCTGCCCCTCCATGATCTTGCCGCGCATCACATCATTAAACTCATGCCGCTGGTGATCGTGACCGTCCTGCCGGTCTTGCAGCAGCAGCCGTCCCTTAAATTCCTCGCAGCTGATACGGCTGTTGACCAGTGAGATTTGGACGGAAACGCTGCTGTCAAAGTGATTCAGCAGATCGGCAAACTGGCGCAGCTTGTCTTCCTGCTGATCTTCGGTCAGCGCGGTATAGTTAATGTCCGATACAAGATAGGTTTTGCTGTAAAGGTTCACCGTTTCGCGTCCGACCTTGACATTGCTGCGGTTCAGCATAATGTAATTCGTGACGAAATACTCATAGGGGAGCGTCTGAATCACCGTGCGCTTGATCTGCCTGCCGTATTGCTGCTTTTTCGCTTTTGGCTGTTTCACATCTGCACACCGTTCCTTGTCCTGCTCTCTGGCAGTTTTTTTCTCTTTCAATCCGCATCACCTTTCCTTTCGTATTCCCCGTTTGTTATTCTTTGCTGCACGATTTCCTGCTCGACGATTTCCTCATGAAGCTGCTGAAAAATGCCGTCCGCATCCTCATACACGCGAATCTGCGGACGGAACCACATATTGCAGCACGCCTTCACCAGTTCCTCAAAGCGCATCCCCTTGAATGTGAAGAAACCGAACGCGAAAAACGGCATCGCCGCGACAATCACAAACCACGGCAGTATATCTGCGGAGATGCGCCCGTGACCGAGCACGCCAATCGGTACACCGACCAGAATTGCCCCTGCAATGGAGAAAAACTGCCGCACAGATAGTCCGAAAATGAGCTTTGACTTGTACTCCTGAATCTCCGCAGGAATCTTCATAGATAACATGGCGCACCCCCCTTATGCCGCACCGCAGATTTTCTTTGCCCATGTTCCGGATTTCATAACGCCCAAGCCAAGCGAAATGAGGGCAATAAACTGAATCAGCTTCAGCGATGACAGACCGGAAGTATGATTTGCGAAATATTGCGCGACTGCCAGATATACAATAAACATGACCACGATCACCGCAATCTGAATAACTGTCGCAATGTAATTCTTGATGAACGATTTGGCAACATCATGTGTGGTATCTGACGCGAAAGTTGCAATGGGCAGCGGCGCGAAGATGGTGTATACCGCAAGTTCAAAAATACGCCCGATTGTAACAACAAAAAGCATGTAAGCAATCGCCTTCATCGCAAGGAAATACGGCTGCCAGAGGATGATTTCAATGGTCGGATTGAAAGTGAGTGCGGAAGTCGGATTTCCGAAAGCATGATCTTCAAACCGCACGGTTGTCCCGGAAGGAAATACTGCGTGTGGATAGAACATTTTGACAGCATCCTGCGAAATAACGTAATTGAAATTATGCCGCAGATTGCTTCCGCCGAAGTTTTCCCAATATCGGATCCATCCCTGATACCAGTGATCAGCCTGTATCACATCCTGCAACAGCGATTCCTGAATGGAAATACTGTATGTGACCTTATGACCGGCAGGCAGGAAGTCCATATTATAATTTGTTGCTGCGGTATTGATCGTATTGAAGCCTTTGTAGATGTATTCGATGATGAGGTCTGCATTCTGCACGACCTGTTTCACGACAATCAGTTTTACAAGGAAAATGAGGATGTTCTCCCATTTTGACGCCCATTCAAAGTTCGTTGTTTTCCGGAAGAATTCGACCATCAGCAGCAGAACAGATACAATGAGAGCAAGATTTTTTGTCGCATTTCGGATTGCAGCACCGATTGCACCGGCACTTCCGCCGACGCTGTTCACAATCGAATACGGCGACACCTGCGTAAACTTGAACGCGCTTTTAAGAATCTCGTTTGTTTCGTCTACATTCTCCGTGATTGTCGCATAGACGTCCTGCACATCATTATTGAAAATGTCCGCGTGTGCGACCAGCGGAAAAAAGATGTTCATAACGCCTGCGGCGATGATAAACAGGAAAATATGCCTGTGAAACCGCCGCAGTTTCTCTTTCGGGGATAACAGTTTCGTTTTCATACAGCACCCCCTTAAACGAATGTGTGCAGGATTCCCGACACGGAAACCACGATTGCACCGGCAGCGAATGTTTTGAGTGCAGCGACCTTGCCGACTGCATTGTTATCCTTAACTGAAAATCCGAACATTACCGCACCGACCAGTGTTCCCGCTGCACCGACACGGCGCGTCCATGTGCCGATGAACAGCAGAATATTATGAAAAATCGTTTCAGCATCGGTTGTTGCCAGCGCAAAGATTCCGAGATTAGAGATCGCAGCCTGAATCATGAAACCGGAAACCATTGTGAGCAGTGCGGGAAGCTGATCGCGGGTTTCATCTGACTTGATCGACAAGGCAAATTTGACCGCACCGATAAACGCGACCAGCCCGCCGATGCGGGAAATCCATGTGCCGAAAAATGTCAGTCCGGTCTGCGCCAGATATGCCGAATTGCTCGGTGCGCCGGTGTCGGGGAGAATCGCTGCTATCATAGGTAAAACTTGCATACGCATCCTCCTTAAATCGGGCTATGCCCGCCCTGCCCGCAGGCAAGGCGGGTAAGCCAAAGCGGATCATCTGAACAGATCAAACATATTGGATGCGGCGCAGAGGGCGGCGACAATGAATCCGGCGATCATCGTAATCAGACCTGCCTGCTTCTGCTCGGCATCATTGTTCTTGATTGCCAGCGCGAACATGATTGCACCGACAAACGCGACCATCATGCCGATACGGCGAATCCATGTAATGAAAAACGTGATCGTGGACTGATACGCAGCTTCGGAACCGCCCGCGCCGCCGGTTGCAAATGCCGTAACCTCGCAGAGCGAAGTCATAACGGCGATTGTGAACAGCACAGTGAAAACCTTTGCAATCTTTGCATTTTTCTTATTCATCAGTTTCATAGTAAAATACCTCTCATTCACATATCCATGCAGCCGACACCAAGACGGTTCGACTCTCCGATTATCCCCGTTGCATCGGGAAGTTCTTCTGCTGTTGTAATGACGCGAGCCTCACACTCGACGCCGGACAAATCATAGTCCGTTTCCGGATCCTCATCCGGCTGACCGTAGTACGATTCTTCCGGTTCTTCTTCCGGCTCCGGAACAATCACGGTCCCTGCGTCCTCGTCGATCACTGCGGAGGCAATCTCTGCTTCTTCATCGCTCTGCACCTCCTTCGGCGATCTGATGGCTTCACCCATATCGCGGCTTACGATTTCATCATCGGGGATGCCGTAATAATGGGTATCGTCTGCATAGGTTTCTGCGTCGGACACAGATGCAATCTCCGTGTCTGTTTCGAGGATTTCCTCATAGCTTGTGGGGATTTCTTCGGCAGTTACAACCGGTTCTGCTGCGGTATACAGCACTTCGTCAGGCTTTTCTTCCGGCTTCACCACTGCGGCTTTTTCTGCTTGATAATGCTGTATTACCGCTGCTCTTTGCGCTTTCTGCTCTGTTTCAAACTCCGCAGCCGTCACCGAGCGAATCTGCGTAATATCCGCGCGGTTTGCATCGTCAGACAGCCCCGTAAAGCGGAAATTCGGATGATCGAATGCGGGATATTTTTTCGCGTAGAAAGGGTTATGCGAGCGCACCATGACGATACAATCGCTGATCGGCATGGTCGCCAACTCGTTCTGCTGCATGAGTTCTCTGCCAAGAATGCTGTTGTTTTCGGAAGTGCTGCTCTGCCTGCCTCTTGTGCGGTTCTGTCCCTTGACATCAATCGTTTCTTTGCCGAGTGCTTCGGAGATTGACTTCAAAGTTGTTTCCTCTTTACCGCCCAAAAAGATCGTGGAATCGCAGTTTCCGGTGATGGCTTCCCATGTTTTCTCATACCGTGCTTTCAGCTGCGCGAGGTTCTGGATGATGACATTCAGGCTCATACCCATAGACCGGACAAAGGCGATCACCTTGTCGAAGTCGGGGATTTGTCCGATGTTCGCCATCTCGTCCATAATGCACCGGACATGAACCGGCAAAGAACCGTGAAATTTGAAATTTGCGCGGTTAGACAGGGTATCGAAAAGCTGCGTATACATCATGGATGCCAGAAAGTTATAGGTTGCATTTGTCGCGCTGATAATGATAAACAGTGCTGTCTTTTTGTCGCCGAGCGATTCCAGATGCACATTGTCGCAGCAGGTCAGGTTTTTCAGATTCTCCAGATTAAAGAAGAATGTCTTGACATTGGCAGAAGAAACAAACGACTGACCGGTTTCCTCCGGTGCGTTGCGAATCTCCTTATATAAGCGATAGGCAAGTGTGTCCGGCTTGCGGCGCTGTAATTCCAGAAACTCGCGGTCAAGCGGACAGAGAAAGCCTTTTTCCTGCCGTGCTGCAAACGCTTCTGCGGATTCGCCGGGCATCTGCGTCATAAAGAATCCGTCCGGCTTCTGCGAGCCCTGCGGGGGATATTGCAGCCCGCGCATTTTCTCCGTGATTGCGTAGAAATTGAGGTTTGTTTCATCGCGCGTACCCGGTACGATCTTACCGTTTTCATCGAACAGCGCGTTATACTCGGACTGTTCGATCAACAGAAACATGAGCGCCAGCAGCACGGTCTGTCCCTTTTGGCTCCAGAAATCATCCTTTTCGCCGTCGCCCTTTGTCGCCTGAAACAGCACATCTGCCATCTTTTTGACATTGTCCTCGCACAAGTCGCCGTTATGGTCGTAGATGTAATGGAAGGGGTTATAGTTATCGGAATGCTCCATCTGAATCGTGTTAAATACACGAACCTCGTAGCCCGCCTCTTGCAACAGCTTTGCCGTCGCTTGGTAGATTTCGCCTTTCGGGTCGGTGATGACATACGATGTGTTGAGCTGCAAAATGTTTGTAATAACCCAGAACAGCGTTTTACCGGAACCGGAGCCGCCAATTACAAGCGTATTCAGATTCAAACGGTGCTGTTTCGTGTTCAGGGCAAGGTATACATCCTTCGCCAGCACAATGTTATAGTCAACATCCGCGCAGATGAATTCGCCTTTGGCATCATACAATCTGGAACCGTCCTCATCCCGCAATGCATGCTGATACGGCTTTTCCTTATCTGCCAGCGCACGGATTTCCTTTTCATCACCCCACTTTGCAGAGCCGTGCTCCGTGCCGCGCCGGTGCAGACGCTTCGGTTCTTCGCTGTACTTATAGAGTGCAAAAATACCGATCACGCACACACCGACAAACAACATTTTCGGCGCATAGCCGCCCTTTTTGGACAGCGCGGAGAAGATCACCGCCGGATTCGACAGCACATATCTGAGTGCCGGACTGATCTTGCTGCCGTCAATCGAGCCGTCCTTGCCGAGCGCGTAATCAAATGCTGTGCCGAGCATAACACAGCCGATCAACAGCACAACCCCGATTATGCAAAACACAATCAGGGTTGTTCGGTCTATTTTCTTTTTGGGATGCGGGACTGTCAGCTTTTGGCTCATCTTCTCGCCCCTCTCGGCGGTGTCGGCAGATCGGGAACATCGGGAATATCCGGAACCGGTGCGTCAGGAACAGGCAGATCAGGCTTTGCATCAGGCAGCGGCGAATCTTCGTGCAGCGCGTCGAGCACATCGCCTTCCGGATGCATCTCATGACCGTTGCCGTGTGCGGCTTCTGCGAGATCATCTGCATCAGGCATTTCGTCAGCAGATTTGAGCATTTCCGTATCTGCGAGATACTGTTCATATTCCTCGCGGCTGCTGAAAGTCAGCACTTCATCCTTGTCCATGCCGGACGCTGCGAGCATTTCGGCTTTGAGCTCCGTCCATGCGGTCGTGCCTTTTTCACTGCGGACAGCCTTGCCCGCCGCATCCGTCGTTTCCAAATCCGAGAATTTTGCGAACTGCCTGTCGCCATCGAATACAGAATAATCATGCACCACACGCGCGCCATTGTGACCTCCCTCCACGACAATATGTTTCTGCGGGTCTGCTGCACTGCACACGATCATGCTGTCAATGCTGCGCTCCTCGCGGTCGGTCAGATGATTCATCGCAGAATTGAAATCCGTCTGCTGCGCCTGCACCGCCGCAACACGCTCCTTGACCGCATCGACGCGAATTTCCTGCGCCTTGTCTACCAGCGTTTCTGCGGTCTGTGGGGATACGCCAAGCCCTGCGATTTTCTCCGCCGCTTCCTGTCGGTCCGCCGTGGACAGCACAACCGATGCTTTGCCGTAGGCGACCGTCATCGAATCCCGCGTGACTTCCTCGATTCGCACGACCGTTTCCGGACTCTGCGCTTCTGCTTTGCTGTATAGTTCCTTTGCCATTGCTTTTGCATCCGCTTCGTTCATGCCCGCGTCCATATACATCGCGGAAAGGAAATGCAGCGTTTTCTTTTTGTCTGACAGCGTGAAATCCAGATGCTCCGTTTTCTCGTGCGGGATTGAATCGCCTTTGTCGGTGATTTCGGTTGACCGGAACACACTGCTGACTGTGAAGCTGTCCGTGCCGGTTCGCTTGATGCTGTTTTCGACGGAATCCAGCGGTTTCTGCTTTGTGATATACTCCATGCCGCTTGCGCCGGTATACTTGTGTTCGACGATTTTGTCCGACTCGAAATCCTCCATTTTGAATGTGCGATCAGCGGACAGCAACGCGGTATCCTGCCGCGCATAGAAGTCTGCCACGCGGTCTGCCTTATCGGTCAGGGCATCAAGCGTCTTGCGGTCGGTGATGCCAAGCTGCTCGGTCAGCACTTCGCGCATGGACTTTCGGGACATTTTCTGCGGTTCCAGAACAGCATATTTACCGCTTTCATCGCGGAACACTACACGCGGTTTTTCGTCCTTTTTCGGCTGCAAATACCAGCATCCGAACGGCTTTGCGTAAACGCTTTCGCCATCCAGCATGACATTTGCCTCGATGCGGGAAAACTCCTGCTGCGCGCTGCCGCTGAAAAACTGCTGCTTTTCCTTGCCTTGCAGCGATTCTTCTCCGAATTTCGCCGCGGCGAGATCAGCCTTGACGGAATCATAACCGAACTGCGACTGAATCTGCCGGGAAAGTGTCGCCTTGTTCGGTACTTGATCGAACGAAATCTCTTTGCCGGAATGCAGATCTTTCAGCGTATAGAAGCCCGATTCATCACGGTCAAACGAAAACTGCTTTTCGATTTCCTTGCACTTGGCGACAAATTCCTCGCGGACAATGCGAACCGCGTCCGCATGTTTCACATCATGCAGACAATACTGCTCGCCGGATTTCGTTTCGACGAAAACAGCCGGAAGATCGTGGGCTTTCAGCATCGCTGTCAGGTGCGGCACTTCCCACGGCTGCACCTTGAAATTGCCGAGCGTTTCCGGCTTTTCCGCGATTTTTTCACGGATACATTCTGTGCATATCTGCTTAAAAATGGGCAGATCGCCGCTGCGGACATTGGCATAAAGGTTGTTCTTGCCTTTTGTATTGGAAAATGCTACGGGGATGCCGTATTTCTTTGCTGCGCGTGCGATTGCTTTGCGGTCCTCCTGCAAGAAGCCGTGCTGCGACACGGACAGCGATTCGCCGGTATTGCGGGCATTCTCCGCAAGGTCTTTCAAGGACACTTCGCCGGGCTTAATGCTGGTGATATTTGTTGAGCTCACTTCGCGCTGCTTGCCTTTGTCTGCTGCCTGCCCGCTGCTTTTCGATGCTTTAATCTGCGCCTTTGCTCTGGCGCGGTCATGCTCCATGCCGAGCAATTCGCGGAACAGTCTGCCGACCGAATCCAGCAGCGACTTAAATCCCGCAAGTGCTGCTTCTGCCGCCTTTTCAGATACTTGCATTGAAACAGCGGTCACATCTTCGCTCATGTTCATGCTTCATTCCTCCTCTCTCAAAATGGGTTCCGGAATCTCGTCAATCCGTTCCTGTGCCTTGCGACAATAATCCGGATTGATGTCGATGCCGATATACCGGCGTCCGAGCCGCTTTGCGACTGCACCGGTTGTGCCGCTGCCGAAAAACGGATCAAGCACCGTATCGCCAATCGCTGAACCTGCAAGAATACAAGGCTCGACCAGCTTTTCGGGGAACATGGCAAAATGCCCGTCCATGCGGAAGCTGTTTGTGCTGATATGCCATACATCGCGCTTGTTCCGCGTTTCTCTGCCTTGCATCCGCTCAAAATAGTCGCTGCCGTTGATCGTCTGCACCGAGCAGAAAGCATGGTATTTGTTTTCTTCGGAACGACCGTGCCCGTATCTTGCGCGGCTGCTGTCCGTGATCGGTTCCTTGATGGCGTCATGGTTATAATAGTAGTTCCGCGACTTGGCGAGCAAAAACAGATGCTCGTAGGATTTGGTCGGGCGGTCAGAAACGCTTTCCGGCAAGCAGTTGATCTTGTTCCAGATAATATCGCTGCGGAGATACCAGCCATCCTTGCGCAGCGCAAACGCCAGCATCCACGGAATGCCGATCATATCCTTCGGCTTGATGCCGTCCCAGACCTGCGGCATATCTTTCGGGATTCCGTCAGCTTCCTGCAAATATGCCTGTTTGCTCGGCGGCTGCTCTGCAACCGGACGGCTCCACAGCCCTTTGCCGCTGCCTGCATAGCTGTCCGCAATATTGAGCCACAGCGTCCCGTCATCCCGCAGAACGCGGCGCACCTCGCGGAATACCTCAACAAGCCGGTCAATATACTCAGCCGGAGTCTGCTCCGTGCCAATCTGCCCGTCGATGCCGTAATCCCGCAAGCCGTAATATGGCGGGCTGGTCACGCACATCGAGATGCAGCCGTCCGGCAAACTTCGCAGCCCGTCCAGCGCATCTGCACAGATAATCTGATTGTCCATACACATCACCTCAATTCTCAATGGGACAAAAAAAGAGCCAGATATTATAGATAGTAGAAGGCATCATAATATCTGGCTCGCGGTAATATTCAGTTGAAGGAGGGAGTATCGGCAAGATTCAGCCGAAAAGAAAGAGAGGATTTTGCCGGTAATGGCACATCAGAGGGTGATTTCGTTAATCGCGGACTGCATCAGCTTCTCGATTTCGGTGACAACGCGCTCCTGATGGCGATTTCATCTCTGCGGTAGGCAATCAGCGGAGCGCATTCCTCATCGACCTTCACGCCGCAGACCTGCGGGAGCATATCCTCATTCAGCATAAAGATGGTATCGTCCAGCGGTGCATCGTCATCATCGGAATCCGGCTCGTAAACACCGGGAATCTCATAGGGATTGAAGTCGGGACAGGTGTTGATGTAGCGGTGCATGCTGTCCGCTTCCACGAAATACTTGCCGTTTTCGTCTTTCAGCACGAAGAACGGACGGCGGCTGCAAAAGGCGCGTTTGCAGATTTCGTTCATAAAGGGAACGCTGTAACCAAGTTTGGCGGCAGCAGCGGGCATCGAGTAAAGTTTCAGCGTCATAATAATCTGTTCCATTGCATTACCTCCTGATTGATCGGACGGCTCACGATCAGAGCCGCTTTCGGGTTTCTGCCTGCATCATTGCAAACGGCTGATTGGTCGAGTATCGGTCTACATCGGCATCACCCCCCGGCGAATAGGCAAAGAAAAAGCCCGGTTCTTCATGGTCGAAAAATCGGGCGGAAAAGGAAATGTTCAGTTGTAGGAAATCGCAATATACTTCTGTAAAACTGCAATATAGTTTGGACAGAGGGTGTTTCGTGTGAAGTAGAGAGTGTTTTTTGAATGTAATTGCTTTGCTATGGGATACAGAGCACCGGGAAACCTCACGAAAGCCACGAAAATACAGAGCGCCAAGTACACCCAAATCGGTTCGTGTGAAGTTTTGTGTGAATTTTCGTGTGAAGTCCCGTGTGAAGTGGGGCTGAAAATGCCTGCAAAATACCGAAAAATTATGCAAAATGCGGCATTTTTTTGCAGATCCCCGATAACGAAAAGCGACGTATCTGCGAGAATTTTACGCAAACACGTCGTTTTTGAAAAGTGGAGACAGAGGGACTCGAACCCGCGACCTCACGGATGTGAACCGTGCGCTCTAACCAGCTGAGCTATGCCTCCGAATTGGTTACCTGATTATTATACCACATTCCGGCGCGTTTGTCAAGCCCCAAAGAAAAGAA